>WHSQ01000015.1 GCA_009380005.1 Actinomycetota bacterium
AGTAGAGCGACATCGCGAGTAGGCCCGGGATCAGAGCTAGCGCGATCAACGTCGGCGCCTCTCCCGCCTGTGCGATCACCGCGGGCCCGCTTCGAGCCGCCAGGGCCAGAAGGAGCGCGGCCACCGGGAGGCCGACGGTGAAGCGGAGAGCGGCCTGTTCCAGGTGCGGGATCTTGAACGAGAGTTGCCGGCCCAGGACCGTGCCCAGCCCCCACAGCACCGCCGCCGAGACCGACAGGCCGGCGGCCGCCACTTGCTCGACCCGGACGTCGAGCGGATCCGGGAACGAGAGGAGGTAGCTCCCCGCCAGGGCCGGCACCGCGAACAAGGTGTACCGCGGCGTGAGGCGCTCGCCGAGCATGATGTGCGCGGCCAGCACCACGACGAGCGGTTGGAGCTTCTGCAGCAAGAGCACGCTGGTGGCGTCACCCCGGGCGAACGCGGCCGTGAACAGCACCGTCGCCGCCACGGATGCGCCCGCCCCGACCAGGATCGCGGCGACCCATTCACGGAGCCCGAAGGCGCGCAGGTAACGGCGGGCTCGGATCAGGAAGGGCAAGCACGCGATCGTCAGGATCAGGTGCTCCCAGAACACGATCTCGATCGCGGGAAGTTCCTGGGCGAGACCACGCCTCAGGATGAGGTCGCTGGCCCATAGCGAGGCGCCGAACGCCACCAGGAACGTTCCCCACCGGCCGCGCTCGCGATCGGGTTGCTTCATGTGGCTCCTTTCCTGCGGTCCCTAGATGACTCGCCCGCCGTCGATCCCCAGGATCCCTCCGCGATGGGTCTCGCCGGGCGATGCAGGGGACAAGGATGCACCAGATTCCTCGGGGGCCGTGCAAACGGCGACGGTGGCACGCGGACGTGACGTGCGCTCAGGGGATCAGGATCAGCTTGCCCGTCGTCCGACGGCCCTGAAGGGCGCGGTGCGCTTCGGATGCCTGCTCGAGTGGGTAGCGCTGGTGCACGTGCACTCGAAGCTCCCCCGAGCCCACGAGACCCAGCACCTCCTGGCCGCGCCACAGCAGCTCCTCGCGGGACCGCGTGTAGTCGGCCAACTGCGGCCGGGTCATGTACAGGGACCCGCCTTGCTGGAGGCTCCGCGGGTCGACCGGAGCGACGGGGCCGCTCGCTTGCCCGAACAGCACCATATATCCACGGGGGGCGAGAACGCCGAGGCTGCGATCGAAGGTCGTCTTGCCGACGGACTCGTACACGACCCGTACTCCGGCGCCGTCCGTATGTTCTCGAACGGCCGCCGCGAAGTCTTCTTCGCTGTAGTCGACGACGCGTTCCGCTCCGGCGTCCCGTGCCCGTTCGGCCTTCTCGGGCGTTGAAACGGTGCCGATCACCCGGAGCCCGCTTCGCCTCGCGAGCTGCGTGAGCAGCAGCCCCACCCCACCCGCGGCTGCGTGCACCAGGCACCAGTCACCTTCCACGACCGGGCAGACCGAGTGGACGAGGTAGTGGGCGGTCATCCCTTGCAGCAAGACCGCGGCGGCGCTCTCGTCGTCGACCGGGTCGGGCACGGGGACCAGCCGGTTCGCGCGGACCGCGATGTGCTCACCGTAGGCCCCCGGTACGCCGGCGAAGGCGACGCGATCGCCGACCGACACCTCGCCGACGCCCGCACCGATCGATTCGACGACGCCCGCGCCCTCCGTCCCCGGCGTGAAGGGGAGCGAGACCGGATAGGCGCCGGACCGTTGGTTCACGTCGATGAAATTGACGCCTGCCGCATGCAGCCGGACCAGGGCCTCGCCGTCCCCGGCCGTGGGAGCGACGACGTCCTCCACGGCCAGCACTTCGGGCCCGCCTGCCTCGTTCACCCGGATCTGCCTCACGTGGGCCTCCTCCCTGCGGCCGCCGGGGGCGAACCCCCGGTCTCGCCCCTTGCTCTCTCGGAAGGGTTATATACAATATTTTCTTCACGGGCACGGAAGTGCGCACCGATCGGGCCGGGGGGTCCACGCGATCGCCCGGACCGGGTTAAGGGGGTGGGTGTTTGGCTACAGCGGCAAGTGCACCTAGGGCGGCATCCGCGGGCCGCTACGACTGGCGGGAAGAGTGGCGCTTCGACACCCTGGACATCGTGGTGGCGACGGTGCTCGGTGGGGTCGAGGCAGCCATCGAGATCCTCGGGGCTCTCGGCTTCCTCGAGAGAACCGTGTGGGCGTCGGGAGCCATCGGCTTCGCGATCTACGCCTTCTATAACGGCACCACCTGGATCCTGTTCTACGCTGGCGCCTATCTTCGCAAGCGAGCAGGCATCATCCTCTTGGCGGCGGGGATCACCTCGTTGATCAGGTGGTTCTTCGGAGACCCGGATGGCCCGGTACTGCTGTTCTATGGGTTGTTCCCGGCGTTCTTCGGGGTAGTGGCATTCAGCGTAATGAAATGGAAGGGCATGTGGGCGCTATTCGCTATCTCTTGTGCGTTCACGGCCGGCGCCAACCAGGTCGCTACCTTCGTCGGGCAGGGCGGCTTTGCTCTGTCGGACGGAGCCATGTGGGGCATCGTCTCCATCCTCATCGGATTCGGGGGTGGACTTCTTTGGGGTCCCCTCGGGAGGTGGCTGGGTACCGCGCTCGAGAAGGCCGGTGTTCCGACCGTCGACGAGCCTCCAGGCTTGACGGGAGGAAAAGCGGAAACTTACGCCTGATACAGGCGTGCCAAGCGATGGAGGGGTGAGGATCGCATGAGTGACCTCGCCCCTTCATCATCTCGTCGACCGTAGGAAGATCCGATGCGCGAACCTGCTCTCGTAGTCGAGGATTACAGCTTCTGGTTCAAGGCCCCCGGGGGCAAGCGCATCCTGGCGTTGGACGACGTCTCTTTCTCCATCGCCGAGGGCGACTTCGTTCTCATACTGGGACCGAGCGGGTCGGGCAAGAGCACCCTCGCATTGAACCTCGTCGGGGTCTATCCGGACTTCTACGGCGGCTACAACCAGGGGCGCATCCTCGTCAATCATGCCGAGAAGGGCTTGGTGAACCGCCGCGATCTCGACCGGGGGCAGCGTTTCAAAACGGTCAACATGCTGTTCCAGAACCCCGAGGACCAGATCGTGACCCTCTCGGTCGAAGAAGAGATCGGTTTCGCGCTGGAGAACTATCTCGTTCCCGCCGAAGAGATAGGGCCTCTCATCGATCATGCCCTGGACCTCGTAGGACTACGCGGGTTCCGCGATCGCTCCACCTTGAAGTTGTCGGGCGGCGAGAAGCAGAGGGTCGCCCTGGCGGCCATGCTCGCGATGGAGCCGCGGATCCTGATCCTCGACGAACCGACGTCGAATCTGGATCCGGTCGGCACCCACGAGGTGCTGGAAGCGATCGAAGATGTTCGCGATCGCGTAGAGATCACGATGATGATCGTGGAGCACGAGGTCGACGAGGTCTTCCATGAGGTTGACAAGGTGCTGTGTGTCGACGGTCACAAGGTCGAAGGACCGATGGCTCCGCGGGAGTTCATGGATACCCGCGGCCTCCAGGTGAGAGATGAGATGGGCTTGTGGATCCCCCAAGCATCGGAGGTCGGGCTCGAGCTTCGAGAGCGGGGCATCCACCTTGCCGGACCTCCGCTCGACGGCGAGGAGCTGGTGGCCGCGGTCCGGGTGCACCGCGGGGCCGGATCGCTTCCCTTGGAGGCTCCCTCCATGTCGGTTAGACCGACTCCGTCGGGCCTGCCGGATCCGTCGACTCCGTTGACGTCGGTGGGGTCGAATGGAGAGCTCAAACAGCCGGGCGACGTCGTGATCCAGGTGAGAGACCTGAGTTTCTCCTATCCGACGAAGGACGACGTGATCAGGTCGCTGAGCCTGGACATCAGGAAGGGCGAGCTGCTCGCGATCGTGGGTCAGAACGGCTCGGGGAAGTCGACCCTCGCCGCCAACATCAACGGGATCCTCGAGCCGACCTCGGGCGAGGTACTCGTGCATGGGAAGGCGACGACCGACTACAAGTTCGCAGAGTTGGCGAAGCGCGTCGCTTACATCTTCCAGGTCCCGGAGAAGCAATTCGTGAGGAACGTGGTCTACGACGAGATGGCTCACGGGCTGAAGGCCCTGGGGATGGCGAAGGACCAACTCGATGCCCGGGTACAGGAGGTGCTGGAGAGCGTTCATCTCGAGGATCGCAAGGAGATCAGTCCCTACCTCCTGAGCCACGGTCAGAAACGGCGCCTATCGGTCGCGTGCATGGTCATCTCCGAACCCGATGTCGTGATCCTGGATGAGCCGACCTTCGGTCAAGATTGGCTGCACGCGATGCGCTTGATGGACTATCTGAGAACGCTGGCCGACAAGGGAGCCGCCGTCACGTTCATCACGCACGACATGCGGCTCGTTGCCCAATACGCCGATCGGTGTGTCGCGATGGCCGGTGGCCACATCCTGTTCGACGGCACTCCCCTGGATCTCTTCTCGCAGGAAGAGATCCTCGAGGAGGCGAACTTGAAGCCGCCTCCCGTCTTCCGGTTCTCCCGCGAGCTGCTCGGCGAAGCTCGGATCCACACACGACAAGTGATCGAAGAGATGGAGGTGAGTCTTGAGAGACCTGGATCTGTCGTTCAGGAAAGGTGATTCCGCGTTCCATCGGATGGATCCTTTCTCTAAGACCCTCTTCATACTGGGCATCTCTCTGGCTGCGATCTTCAACTCCAGCCTGTACGTGGGCGTCGGGATCTTCGTGTTCGCTTTCACCTGCGCCGCATTCTTCAGCGGGGTGCCGCTGAAGACGTATTGGTCCTTCGGCAAGGTCATCATCCCGTTCATACTGATCCTCTCGACAGTGTTCCCCTTCTTCTACGGGGGCCAGCTGAGCGTCGGTTCGGACGAGATCGCCATCCGCACTCCGATCAAGGACCTCTCGTGGGCGGCTCTAGGCTTCGGTGCTCTCCTCGGACTCAGGTTCCTGGCGATCGGCATCGCCGGCCTTACGTATGCGTTCACGACACACCCGACGGATATGGTCCAGAACTTCGCTCGCAAGGGACTGGATTACAGGCTGGTGCACGCGCCGGTCCTGGGACTCGTCCTCTTCCCATCGTTCATCCAACTCGGCAAGGAGATATCGACCACGCAGAGGATCCGCGACCTGGGCCAGGAGCGGAATCCGCTGAGTCGCAAATGGATCCGGATCAAACATCTCGCGTTCAGCATGCTCGTGCTCGGGCTGAGACGCGGGGAGACGCAGGCGATGGCCCTGGACATCCGTGGCTATGGCGCCCACAAGAAGCGCACCTTCATGCGCCCCATGCCGTCCACGCGCGCCGGTCGGATCTTCGGGTGGACCGTGTTCGTGTTGGCGGCCGGGTATCTCATGTTCCAGATCGGCAACCTGGCCGGTCACATGCAATGGGACATGAAGCTGTAGCGATACTTTCGTGCCGGCTCAGTTGACCCGGTAGTTGGGCTGCTCCCCTCGCAGCACCGCCACGACGTTGTTCGCGGCTTTGGTCTGAGACTCGGTGATGGCCTCGTCCGAGTAGAACGCCGAGTGGGGCGTGACGACGAGGTTCGCGATCCCGCCGAAGGCCGCGGCGTCCGGCGGCTCCGAAGGGAACACGTCGAGGCCGGCGCCGCCCAGGCGTCCCTCCCGCAGCGCCGCCACCACCGCATCGACGTCCACGATGGGCCCGCGCGAGGTGTTGAGCACGATGGCCCCCGGTCGCATCTTCTCGATTGCCTCGGCTCCGATCAAGCCGCGCGTCTCGGGCAGGAGCGGTACGTGGACCGAGACGATGTCGGCGGCCCCCAGCAGCTCGTCCAGCGATCCGGCGCGAGCGGCGCCTAGGGCCCGAAGGACGTCATCCTTGACGTAGGGGTCGAAGGCCAGGACCTCCAGCCCCAACGGTCGCGCCCGGGCGGCGACGCCGCGCGCGATGTTCCCGAAACCGACGAGCCCGAGGGTCTGACCGCGCAGACGGTGAACGGGACGCACGGGGTCGATCCCCCAGCCCCCACCCATCACGTGGGCATGACCGATCACAACCTTGCGGGCAACCGCCAGTAGGAGCGTGAGCGTGTGGTCGGCCACCTCATCGACGCAATAGTCCGGGACGTTGGTGACGACCACGCCTCGCTCCCGCGCCGCTTCCAGATCGACGTTGTCCACGCCGATGCCGTAGCGGGCGATGATCTTGACCTTCTCGAGGTGGCCGAGGGTTTCCCCGTCGATGGGGGAGTACGTGTTCAACAAGGCATCGGCATCGCGCGCGTTGGCGCGTATCGACTCCGGTGATGGATCGTCGAGCACCACGAGCTCGGCCCCGATCTTGCCGAGGATCTCGACTTCCGTGTCGATGGTCGGGAAGACCTGGTCGGTCAGGACGACCTTCATGAGCGACTCCCTTCGTAACCGGGTCCGGGCAGGAAGACGCCCCAACCAGGATCGACGATCGCAGCGCCATCCTCCGCGACCAAACGACCCCGCACGTACGTCCGCGTCACCCGCCCGCGAACCTTGCGTCCTGCGAACGGCGTCCAGCCGACCTTCGCTACGACGTCGTCGTCTCGGATCGTCCTCTCGGCTCCCAGATCGACGAGCGCGATGTCTGCGTCCGCGCCCACGCCCAGATGCCCCTTGCGCGGGTAGAGGCCGTAGGCCTTCGCGGGGGACTCGCTTCGAGCCGCGACGAGCCGTTCGAGGCTCAGCTTGCCTTCCGATACACCCGTCAACATCATCGAGAGGTTCGTCTCCACCCCGGGCACTCCGAAGGGCGCCGCCCAGATGTCGTCACGACCCACTTCTTTCTGTTCGCGCGTCGAGGGCGCGTGGTCGGCACACACCATGTCGATGTCTCCCGCCTCGAGCCGCTCCCACATGCCGTCGCGATCGGCCGCGGTGCGGGCGGGCGGAGTGAACTTGTGGAACGGCCCCCATTCGTCGATCTCGTCTTCGGTGAGGTGGAAGTACTGGGGGCAGCTCTCGACCATCAGCCGGGCGCCGAGCGAACGCTCTCTCCCAACGAGATCGCACACATGGGGATGACTGGCGTGAGCGATGATGACGCGGCAGCCGGATAGGCGCGCCAGGAGTGCGACCGTGTTCACGGCGACCTGCTCGGCTTCCTTGCTGCGCCATTCGGGGATCACCCGCGGGTCCTTCCGGCCGGCCGCTTTCAGCCGCTCCTCGTTCTCGGCCGTCACGAACTCGTCCTCGGCGTGGATCAAGCACAGCCCGTCGAAGGCGGCGACCTCGCGGAAGAGGGTCAACATCCGTCCGGGGAGCACGGCGGGGACCCCATGTAGGTTGCAGGTGAAGACCTTGAAGACGGCCGCTCCGGCTTTCCACATCGGCAGGAGCTCCTCGACGTTGTCGGGATGACCTCCACCGAACAGCGCGAAGTCGATGCGGGAACGCGTCGACAGGTATGCCGCCTTCTCTGTCAGCACGGTGGCGTCCAGGACGAAGGGCAGGCTGCGGTGATGTTCCACGATGGTGGTCACCCCGCCGACGGCGGCCGCGGCGGTGCCCGTCGGGAAGTCCTCTTTCTCGGTCAGGCCCGGGTCCATCATGTGGACGTGGGGATCGACGCCGCCGGGAAGAACCGCCAGACCCGATGCTTCCACGATCTCGGCCGCGTCTCCCGTACCGCTCGGAACACGTGCCGCGATCCTGCCGTCCTCGATCACGAGATCGCATCGTTCCCGACCGGCCGGCGAGACGACCTCGCCGTCGCGGATAACGAGGTCTGCGCTCACGAGACGCCCGCCACGTCCAAGACCGAACGTCCCACGACCTTCCCGGCCTCCAGATCGGACATCACCTGGTTCGCGTCTTCCAAGGGACGCACGGCATCGATCACCATCTGAACCTTCCCGTCCGCGACCAGGCGGATCGCGCGCTGGAGTTCGTCCATCAGGACGTAGCGGGATCCGACGAGCTCGACCTCTTCCAGCACGAAACGCGTGGAGGGCAACCGGAAATCAGAGGTGAGCGAGTAGCCCACGGCCACTATGCGTCCTCCGGCGCGGACCATCTCCTCGCTCTGGGCGATCGTCGCTTCCTGCCCGACGCAGTCGACGACCAGATCCACGCCCTCACCATCCGTAGCCGACATCAGCCTCTCCACCACGTCCGGCTCCCGGTTGTCCCATACGTCGAGCCCCAGTTCTCGGCCGGCCTCCAGGGATGCATCGGAGACATCCATGCCCACCACGCGAGCGCCGGCGGCCCGCGCCACCTGGAGCGCGTGGATGCCCACGCCTCCCAATCCGACGACGGCGACGCGCGTGCCGGGCACGGCCTTCCCCTGTCCGATGACCGCTCGATAGCCCGTTCCGAGCGCGCAGGTCATCGAGGCTGCGTGGACCGGATCGATGTTGTCCGGGACCTCGCTCAGACGGTCGAGCGGAACCACGATGCGCTCGCGGAAGCCGCCCCAGTTCTTGAACCCCAGCCACGCCCGGGGCGACAGACAGAGGTTCTCCTGTCCCGCCTTGCAGCGAGAGCACACCCGGCACGGCCAGACGTGGTAGCAGACGACCACGGTGCCTTCCTCGAGCGCCCCCGGCGGATCCGTCCGGACCACGCGTCCGCAGATCTCGTGCCCGCAGACATGGGGGAGCGGCAACTCGCCGCTATAGGGCATCTTGCCGCGAGCGGTCTTGACGTCCGAGAAGCAGACGCCGCAGGTGAGGACCTCGAGCAGGGCGGAACCGTACTGCAGCTGCGGTTCGTCGACGTCCATCGGCTGCAGCGGCTCGCCGTACGCGGTGACGGCCATCGCCCTCACGATCGAACCCCCCCGTGGTCGAGGATGATCTTCAAGGTCCCGCTCTCGGCGGTCGCTTCGATCGCGGCGCCGGTCTCCTCCAACGGAAACGTGTCGGAGATCAGCGGCGCGAGCCGGACCCGTCCCGATCCGGCGAGATCGATCGCGGCGGGGAAGTCCTCGGGCTTGGCGGCTCGAGGATTGGTGATCGTCAGCTCCTTGAGATACAGCGAGTAGAAGGGCAGCGCCCCGCGGTCCTCCGTGATCGTGCCGAACAGGACGATGTGTCCACCCGGGCGCACCAACCCTATGGCGGCTGCGAGGGTCTCGACGCGCCCGGCGCTTTCGATGACGACATCCGGCCCCCGGCCCCCGGTGGCCTCTGCCACGCGTTCACCGAGGTGGGAGTCGCCCGGATCGAACGTCAGATCTGCTCCGAGGCTCTCGGCGAGTTCCCGTTTCGACGCGCTGCGCGTGACGCCGATCAGGGGCGCGGCTCCACGAGCGCGAGCGATCTGCAGGTGGAGCAAGCCGGATACCCCGAGGCCGAGGACGAGCACGGAGTCACCGGGGAACACGGGTGCATCGCGCTGGGCGTGCACGCACACGGTCAGCACCTGGACGAGAGGAGCGACCTCGTCGGAGATCGAAGCGGGGACCTCGTAGACGTTCGACTGGGGGACGGCTATCCGTTCGGCGAAACCTCCGTCGCGATCTCGCCCCAGCAGGGCTCCGTTCGGGCATAGGTTGGTCTGGCCCTTCGAACACCAGTAACAAACACCACAGCTCAGGACGGGGTCGATCACGACACGCGTCCCCGCAGCTGCACCTCCGTCCGAGGACGCGACGTGACCGAACATCTCGTGGCCCAGGACCCGCGGGTGCCGCACCGCGATCTTGCCGGAGTAGATGCTCAGGTCGGTTCCGCAGATCCCGGAGGTCGCGAGGTCGACGAGGACCTCACCACGCCCGGGCGATGGGTCCGGGCGGTCGTCCATGCGCAGAGATCTATCCGCTTCCAGGACGACCGCGCGCACCTAAGTGCTTCCCTTGAGCTGGCGAGCCACGATCTCCTTGACCTCCTCGAACGGCAAGAGGGCCTTGGTCTCCAGCGCTCGCTCCTTGATCGCCGCCAACACCGAGCGCATCTGCTCGTCGTCCGCGGAGATGCCAAGGGCCTTGAGCGCGAGCTCCACCGAGGGCAACCCACTGCCCTTGCCGTAGACGACGCGAGCAGGGGGTTGACCGACGACGTCCCAGTGGTAGGGAAAGACCTCCGTGGGCTCGTCTTCGATGCATCGCTCGTACCAACCGGCGATGATGCCCGACTCGATCTCGAATAGGCGCTCGCCGACGACGGCCCGGTTGGAGGGGATCGTGTGACCCGTACGTTCGCGAACCAGGCGCGATAGCGAGTAGAACGCCTCGGTGTTGAGGTTGTGCTCGACCCCATACAGCATGTTCAACGCCAACGCGAGCTCTTCCATGGGACAGTTGCCGGCCCGCTCGCCGATCCCGGAGACGGTCGTGTGGACGACCTCGACGCCGGCCGAGATCGCCGATAAGGAGTTGGCGACGGCCAAGCCGAAGTCATCGTGGAAGTGTGCCTCGAGCCGCGTCTCGGGGAGCCGCTCACGTACCTTCTGAACCCATACCGGGATCGCATGAGGCGCGACGCCGCCCGTCGTGTCGACGAGGGCCAGCGCGTCCATGTGACCCTCGTTGCCGATGCGTTCGACGAGATCGAGGTACCAATCGAACTCGGCACGCGAGGAATCGATCGTGAAGAAGACCGTTTCGAGCCCGGCCTCCTCCGCGGCCAGGGTTGCCTCGATCGACAGATTGATCGCACGATCCAGAGGCCAGCCGTAGGCCTTCTCGATCATGTGTCCCGACGACGGGATCTCGATCACGACTCCGGACACGCCCGTGTCTTTGGCGCGCTTGACGTCGTCGACCATGCAGCGCGAGAACGCGAAGATCTGGGGGCCGAGGTCGAGCTGCACGATCTCCTTGATCGCGGCTTCGTCCTCCGGCGAGACGATTGGCATGCCGGCTTCGATCCGGTCGACGCCGGCGGCCGCGAGCCGCTTCGCGATCGCTACCTTGTCCTCGCGGTCGAGGGCGATGCCTGCCTGCTGCTCGCCATCGCGCAGCGTGATGTCGTGGAAGACGACCTTGTTCGGCAACTCAAGGCCGGCGCGCGCCTCGTCCAGGTAGTTCCAGGGGCTGGTGAACCAGCGTCCCTCGTTCTGCCACGGGTTGCTCATCAGGACTCCCACCAGTACTCGGGGTGCTCGACCAACGTCGTGATCGCGTGCCCGTCGTCGGTGATCACCAGGTTCTCCTCGAGCCGCACCGTCTGTTCGAGACCGGGATGGCCGGCAAAGGTCTCGATTGCGAAGTACATGTTGGGCTTGATCTCGGCCGGATAGTCCAGCGAATAGGCACGACTGATCCACATCCCCTCGTATAGAGACAGCCCGATGGAGTGCGCGAACTGCTGCAGTGAGACCGATCCGTACTTGTCGTCGTCGTATTTCGGGAACTTCTTGGCCACGTCGGCCGTCGTGTTGCCGGGTTTCATCTGTTCGATCGCCGCGTAGAGAGAGTCGTAGCACTCCTTGTAGAGATCCTTCTCCTTCTTGCTCGGCTTGCGGTCGACCTTCCAACAGCGGACGAAGTCGATGAAATAGCCGCCCGGGCCGACGGCGTTGATGTCTACGATCACGTTGTCGCCTTGACGGAAGATCTTGTCGGTGTGCCAGCGCCGGTAGGGGCTGGTGTTGCCCCCGGAAGCACAGATGATCTCGTACACGACGTCGAAGCCGGACGCGTACAGGTACTCGTTGACCTTGGCGGTGATCTCCGCCTCGCGGACGCCCGGCTTCGTCCACTCCTTCATCGCCCGCCACATGGCCGCATCACCGTGGGCCGCGGCGATCTTGAGGCTCTCGATCTCGTCCGGCGTCTTGATCACCCGAGCCCCCGACATCGCCGGCCACGCGTTGACGAGCTTGATGCCCTTCTCCTTCAAGGCCTCGTAGGCGCGGAAATCCATGATGTCGATCCCGACTCGCCCGTCGGCAGCGCCCTGTTCCTTCAAGACGTCCACTATCGAATCGGCCATCTTGTTGGCCATCATCTCCTCGGCCCCCTCGCCCCACTTCCAGGTGATGGCGGGGCGTACCTGCTTCAGCCAGGGGGCATCGATCTCCGCGCAGACGAGATCGGAACCCACCGTTTCGAAGAGGACGGGGTCGCCTTCGCGCGTCAGCACGGCGTAGCGGATGAATATGTTGTTCTTCCAGTTCCCCTGGAACACCGATGTCACGTAACGAACGTTCTCGCCGACGAACAGGATCAGCGCGTCGAGGTCGTGCTCCGCCATCTGATCACGAGCTCGCTGGACGCGGTCCTTCCGGAGGCGGTCGAAGTCGACGCGCGCCTGCCAGTCCGTGGCGGTCGTCGAGTAGATCCGGCGGGGCGAGTACTCGTGCTTCGTTTCAAGGAACGGATGTTCCACGGTGTCCTCCTTCTATCGGGCTATCTGCTTCTCCGAACGTTGGATGAAAGCGGCGAGCTCGCTTGCGGTGTGTCTCATGTGGTGCGAGATGGATGCCCGCGCGCGCTTTGCATTACGGCTGCGGCAAGCGTCCAGGATCCTCTGGTGGTCGTCGTTGGAGCGCGTCGCGGGGTTCTGTCGAGCCACGTACATATGGATGTACGCCTTGGAGGCGTCGCGTAGCGTGGCGATCATGCTCGTGAGTCGAGGACGATCGCTGGCCTCATAGATCGTCCGATGGAAGCGTTCGTTCATCTCCGCCCAGGCCGACTCATCTTCCTCGACCCGCATCCTGGCCACGAGGGCCTGCAGCTCGTCGAGGGTGTCGTCGTCCAGGTTGGGAAGCGCCAGCGCTATGGCCAGGCTCTCGAGCGCTTCACGGATCTCGTAGTACTCACGCACGTCCTTCACGGAGGGCAGGAAGACGATGGCGCCTCGATGAGGGTCGATCCGAACGAGCCCCTCGGCCTGGAGCAAGGTGAACGCCTCCCGCACGGGGGTCGTGCTCACCCCGAACCGCTTGGCCATCGCTCCCTGACGGAGCCGCGTCCCCGGCGCGAGCTCGGCCCGTAGGATCTCGTCGCGCAGCCGGGCCGCGACCTCTTCGCTCGTGGTCCGGCGACTGAGACTCTCTTGATTAGTGGACAATTCGTTCCCCGCACCGCTGCGGGCGGACGACCTAGACCCCGCCCCGATGGATAGATACTATGCATCATATGTGATTCGGTGCGGCCGTCCAACGGATACCGACGACGCGATCGGGGGTCGTAGGCATGGGGCGCGAGGCGCGCGTGGCGTGCGTGCAAACGGCGGCGGGTGACGTCGACCGGTCGGACGCAGCGCTTAGCGAAGCGGTGGAATTGGCCGCCGGCGCGGCGCGTGAGGCCGATCTCGTGGTGCTTCCGGAGGCCACGTATCCCGGTTACATCCTCCACGACGAGGGTTCCTTCCGCGACGACTCGTGGTGGCGCCGAGGCCTCGACGCCTTCGGCGCCGTCGCGCGAGAGGGCGACGCGTACGTGGCCGTGGGCCTGATCAGAACGGTGGGTGACCGGATCCGTAACACGGCTGCGATGATCGGGCCCGATGGTCGTTTGGTGGGGACGGCGGACAAATCGTTCCTGTGGCACTTCGACTCGCAGTGGTTCGAGGCCGGGGTCACCGGCGACGTGCTCGATCTGTCGTTCGGACCGGCGGGCATGATCGTCTGCGCCGACGCGCGGATGATGGAGATCCCGCGCTCGCTGGCCGTCGCCGGCGCGCGGCTGCTGTGTGACACGACGGCTCTGGTGCTCGGCCCGACCGGACTCAACGGTCAGGTCGAATACATGCTGCAAGCTCGCGCCTGGGAGAACGGTTCCTATCTCGCGGTGGCCAACAAGTCCGGCTACGAGGCCGGCATCGCCGCCTACGCCGGCAGGAGCGCGATCTATGGGCCCGACGGCGAGCGCCTGGTCGAGGCTCCGCCCGAAGGCCCGGCGGTGATCTCCGCAACCGTCGATCTGGACCGCGCACCCGGTCCCCCGATCCTTCGAGCCCGGACGTCGGATCTTCCGTTCGGCGATCCCGTTTCGGATCCGCCGATAGTCGAGATCCTGCGCGAGCCTCCTCCGGCCCGGCCCCTGCGAGTGGCCTTCCTGCAACGACCCGGGGACGCGTCTCGGATCAGACGGGAGCTGATGGCGGATCTGGTCCTGACGCGTGAGCCCTCCGACGCGGAGGGCGCGGTCTCCATCACACCCCACGGCATGACGGTCGCGTCCGTCACCTATCCGACGGGAGCCCTGGTGAAGCTTGGTTCCGCGACCGTCGGTTTCCTCTCCGGTGACCGGATCGGGGTGCCGGAGGAGGTCCGCCGGCTCATGCTCGAGGGAGCCAGCGTCGTCGTGTGGGACCGGCCCGAAGACGCCCAGGTTCCGACCGCCGTCGTGCGAACCCGCGCCGACGAGAACCGGATCTTCGTGGTCGTGACCGGCCCCGACGGCAGCTGGCAGGTCGTGGATCCGTCGGGTGCGATCCTCGCGGGTACACGGCCGGGTGAGCTCGACGCCGTGATGGTCGAGTTGCCGCTCGCTCTCGCGTGGATGAAGGAGATGGCGCCGGCGACGGACGTGGTCGCCGGTCGCCGGCCCGCCGGCTATCCGGATCTGGTCTGAGGGAGGGTCGAATGACACACCACATCAAGAGAGCCGAGCGCGAACGGGGCCACGATCTCGAAGCCGTCAGGTCGACGGTCGCCGAGATCATCGAAGACGTCCGGGAGAGAGGAGAGGAAGCCGTTCGCCACCATTCGGAGCGACTCGACCGATGGAACCCGCCGACGTTCGAGGTGGATGAGACGGCGGCGAGGAAAGCCGAGCGGGATCTCCCCGAGACCCTCAAGGAAGACATCCGGTTCGCGGCAGATCAGGTCGCCAACTTCGCTCGCGTCCAGCGCGAGAACATCACGGACGTCGAGGTGGAGCCGTTGCCGGGCGTTCACCTCGGGCAACGCACGATCCCCGTGGAGAGCGTCGGGTCGTACACCCCGGGGGGCCGGTACCCACTGATAGCGTCGGCGTTGATGACGGTGGTGACCCCACGGGTGGCGGGTGTGGAGAGGGTGGTTGCGATGAGCCCGCCCCGATCCGCGGAGGGGATGCACCCGCCGACGATCTACGCCATGTCCGTTGCGGGGGCAGATTCGATGTATTGCCTCGGCGGGGTCCAGGCGCTGGCCGCGATGGCCTTCGGTGCTCTGCCGGGATGCCCTCCCGTGGACATGGTCGTGGGGGCGGGGAACGCCTTCGTCGCCGAGGCCAAGCGTCAGCTCTTCGGCACCGTCGGCATCGATCTGCTGGCGGGACCCACCGAGATCCTCGTCATCGCAGACGACACCGCGGATCCGGAGGTGGTCGCGTCCGATCTACTGGGGCAGGCAGAGCACGACCCGCGCTCCCCGGCCGTCCTCGTGACGACCTCGGAGGACCTCGCGCGGCGCGTTGCGGACCTGGTCGAGAAGCTGTTGGAGACGTGGCCGACCGCAGACGTGGCCGGGCCCGCGTGGAGGGACAACGGCGAGATCATCATCGCGGAGTCTCCCGAGGAGACCGTCGCGGTCGCCGATGGCTTCGCGCCGGAGCATCTCGAGGTTCAGACCGCCGACCCCGCGTGGTATCTCGAGCGGCTGCGCAACTACGGGAGCCTGTTCCTCGGGGAGGAGTCGACCGTCGTCTACTCCGACAAGGCCATGGGGACTAACCACGTCCTCCCCACGATGGGTGCCGCCCGTTACACGGGAGGGCTCTGGGTTGGGAAGTTCCTCAAGACGGTCACGTACCAGAGGCTGTCCAAGGAGGGAAGCGTCCGGATCGCGGGTCCGGCGGGCCGCATATCGGTGGCCGAACTCATGTACGGCCATGAGATAACGGCGAGGATCCGCAGCGCGCGGTACGGGGATGCCTCGTGACCGAGCGCGGGGACCTCGGGGACTACGCACACGGCCAGTTCGCGGTCGACTACGAGACCCGCGTGGATCACGCGGCCCTGCGTGCCGATCGCGTCGAGCGGGTCCGGTCCACCATGTCGGAGGCCGGTCTGGATGCGTTGCTGGTGTGGAAAGACGAGAACGTCCGCTTCCTTTCGGGTCTGCGAGCGCAGATCATCCAGGGCAAGAGCGCTCTGCTCAACGGATGCCTATTGACTGCGGCCGGCGACATGGTGCTGTTCCTCTCCGGAGGTGAGGTAGACCGGGCCCGCAACGTCATGACCTGGATCGACGAGATCCACGCGATACCGATAATGGAAGCTCGCGGTCTGATCGCCGGCGCCTTCGACAACGTCATCGCGCCGGTCTTCCACAAGCTCGATCTCGACTCGGCTCGGCTCGGCCTCGACGAGTTGGCCTTCGCACAGATAGACGAGTTCGGCCGTGTCCTGCCGGAAGTGAACCTCGCCGATGGTGACGCGGTCATGCAGCGGGTGCGTTTGGTCAAGACCCCCGCGGATATCGCGTTGATGCAGGAAGCGGCCGCCATCGGGGACGCCGTCACGCAGTCCGCGATCGCGGCCGTCCGCCCCGGCGTGAGGGAGACCGATGTCGTCGCCGAGGCCATGCACACCCTCTACAGGCTCGGGGGCGAGATGGCGCACGTCGCCACGCCGTTCGTCGCTTCGGGCGAGCATATGAGCCCACCGAATCGATTCGCATCGGACAAGATCATCCGCGAGGGGGACCTCGTCTTCATCGACATCGGTGCGCAGTACAACGGCCACTACGCGGACGTGGGACGCACCGTCATATGCGGCAGCCCCAGTCGGCGGCAGCAGGAGATCTATACCGCCGTCTACTACGCGCTCCATGCCGGGGTCGCGGCGATGAAGCCGGGAGCGACCAACGACGACGTGGCCGAGGCGGTCACGGTTCGGGGCCGCGATCGTGGCTTCGGTGACAACTTCTTCTCCTTATTCATCGGTCACGGGGTCGGCATGGGCTCCAACGAACCGCCCTACATCGGAGAGGCGCTTCCCGGCGCCGATACCGTGGTGCTGACAGAAGGCATGACCATGGCGGTCGAACCGCTCATCTGGGTCCCCGATGTGAGAGGCGGAGGCGGGGTTCGCCTCGAAGACACGATCACCGTGGGCCCCGGCGGCGGCATCCCTCTGACGAGGACCGCTTTCGACGATCGGCTCTTGCTCGACTGAACCGAAGGGAGCGACGCGCATGAGCGATCGCAGGTTCGTGGATCCATCGGATATCTCGCCGCCGCGTTCGGCCTACCGGCATGGGATCAGAGCGCGCGGTGAGGTGCTGTGGCTGGCGGGGCAGGTGCCGATCGACGAGGAGGGCAAGACGGTGGGCGCGGGAGACGTCGCCGCTCAACTCACTCAGGTGATGCACAACATCGAGCGCATCCTCGATGCCGCCGGTGCCGGTTGGCCGGAGGTGGTGCGCCTCGTGATCCTGTGCGTCGGCAAGGAGAACGTCGCCCCGCTCCGGGAGGCACGAACCAGGCTGTGGGCCAGGCTGTATCCGGACGGCGACTATCCCACGGCCACCTTCATCGTCGTGGAGGGACTTGCGTCGGAAGAGTTCCTCGTCGAGGTCGAGGCCACTGCGGTGGTCGCCCCGAGCTGAGCTGCTTGCCGCCTGACATTATATATTCTATGTTATGCCTCACGAGGCTTGGGAGGCATCTGACGGGACTTGAATGAGTCCCGAAGGGGGTGGGACCTTGAGGGCTAGGAGAGGTTCTGTTCGGATGGGCGCCGCTATCGCGGCCTTGCTGCTGATCGCGGCCGCCTGCGGCGGCGATGGGGGCGGCGGTGGTGAGGGAGACGGCGAGGCCGAACGCGACGTCATCCGCTTCGCCTTCGCTCCGGATCCCGTGTGGGACTGGATGAACGACACCGGGATGATCGTGGAGTGGGAAGAGGAGTTCAACACCCGGATCGTCACCAGCTCCACCTGGGACGAGTTCACCTTCTTCGCCGGCGGTCACGGAGACATCGTTTCCATGGGCACCTACGAGATCCCCGTACTGGAGTCGGAGACCGACCTCAAGACGGTCAGCTTCGGCAAGTACAACTTGCTGCGCGTTCCGTTGTTCACGCGCGCGGATGAGGACTACGAGACGCTCGCCGACGTCCCGAAGGGCTCCAAGATCTGCGTTCAAAGCGCGGTGAGCAACACCATCTTCTGGTCGGTGGTCGCCAGCGAGCTGCACGACCTCGACTACCGGGTGGGCGGTGGCGACTTCGAGCTTGTCGTGAACGACCACTTCCTCAACCCAGACCTTCTAGCGCGAGGAGAGTGCGAGGCCGCGGCCATCATCCCGGAGGCCGCAGTTCCATACCTTCGCGAGGGAGAGCTGAAGCTCATGTACGACGGCCAGATGCCGTTCCAGCTTTACCAGGACATCACCGGCAGCGACCACCTGGGACCGCATTCCAACCTCTTTACGGCTACCGAAGAGTGGTTCGATGAGAACGAGGACCTGGCCGCAGCGTTCCTCGATCTCTGGGAGCGAGGCATGCAGGCGTGGCAAGAGAATCAGCAGGAGATCATCGAGACCTACCCGCAGCATTTCGCGGTCGAGGATGAAGCCGACGTGCAGTGGATCAGCGACTTCATGGCCGAGGAGGGCAACGACTGGTTCGTGGATTCCGTCTATCTCGACGAGGCCTGGATAGAGGAAGAGAAGAAGTTCTACGACTTCATGGACGAGAACGGCTGGATCGAGGAAGGCGCGAACAAGGATCCGCGTTACGAAGCGGTCGAGCCGCCCGAAGGGGCCTGATCCTCACCTAGGAGGCTTGCTCGAACCGGCCGTTGGGCGCAGCTCCCGGCGGCCGGTTCAGCACTCAGATCCATGGCGAAGACTTTGGACGCGTCGCCCGACCAACTCCAGAAGATCACGCACGGGCAGGAGACCCGCGTCGCGGCGAGGAAGAAGCGCCTCCGAGCCGTGAAGCGCTGGGGCTGGCGCATCGCTGGCTACGTGTTCTTCCTCCTGCTGTGGGACGTGGCTTCCGGCACGCTGATGTCCGACCGGCTGCTGGTCCCACCGGCCGGGGTTGCTCGGGAGATAGGCGAGATCTTCCAGAGTGGTGACCTGTGGATGCACCTGAGCTCGACCTTGCAGAAGATCGGGATCGGCTTCACGCTCGCTTTCTTCCTCGGCACCACCATCGGTCTCTTGACGCAATCTCGCTGGTGGGAGGCGTTCTTCAAGGATTGGGTCACGTCCACGATGACGACGCCGGGCCTCGTTTACGCCCTGGTCGTCGGGGTGATCTTTGGATTCAGCCCGATCGGGCCGATCGTTGCCATCGTCTTCGCGAGCTTCTCCTACGTGACCGTGAATGTTGCCGAAGGGATCAGAGCGTTACCGAAGGATCTGATCGACATGTCGAAGGCGTTCCGCGTATCGCCCGGGTCGCGGCTGCGCAACGTGATCTTCCCTCACCTGGCTCCCTACCTCTTCACTGGAGTGCGCTACGGGTTCTCGATCGCGTGGAAGGTGACGGTGCTCACCGAGGTGTTCGCTTCGAACAAGGGGATCGGCTTCATCATGCGGGTCGAGTTTCAGCTCTTCTCTATGGCGGGGCTGCTGGCGTGGATATCGATCTTCTTCATCTTGATGTTGTTCCTGGAGAAGGGGATCCTCCAGTTCATCGAGCAACGGTTCTTCAGGTGGCGTCAGGAAGTAAAGCTCGCATGACCGGAGCGCAGGTGGAGGGAGGTGGAGATGGCCGTAGCCGCAGCGTCTAGACCCGCCGCCTGGCCGGCGCGGATCATCAGGTCGCGTCGCACCGCCCGGTTCCTGTTCCCCTTGGTCGTACTGGCCGTCTGGCAGTTGGCGTTCATGTTCCTCGAAACCGCGGTGCTTCCCTCGCCGGGCAAGGTCCTGAGTTTCATGTGGGACGAGGTCCGGATGGACACCCTGTCCCGACACACTCTCTATCAGTCCTTCGCCATCTCTCTCGGACGCTTGATCGTTGGTTTCTTGATCGCGTTGGCCATAGGCCTCGTCATCGGATTGTTGATGGGTCTGGTGAGACCTATCGAATACTTCCTGTACGACGTCGTCGTCGTGGTCCTGGCCGTACCCTCTCTGGTGTGGGCGCTGATCACCGGCCTCCTCTTCGGCCTCGGCAACAACGCACCCATCGTCACCGTCATCGGTGTGGGGATCCCGTTCGTGATCCTGAACGTGCTCGAGGGCGTCAAGAACAGTCCGAAAGAGTTGTTCGATATGTCGCGCGCCTTCAGGGTCCCGCGCCGGCGCGTCGTTAGGCATGTTCTCCTACCGTCGCTGATGCCCTTCTTCTTCGCGGCTCTGCGGTACGGATTCGCCAACGGGTGGAAGGGGCTCGTGCTTGCCGAGGTTTTCGCGTCGACCAACGGGGCCGGATGGACGATCCGTTACTGGTACGACGCGCACAGAGCCCAGGGCGTACTCGGCTACGCGCTCTTCTTCGTGTTGTTCGCGCTCATCCTGGAGCGCGGGGTGTTCGAACGCGTATCTCGCTACGTATTCAGGTGGAGGCCTCAGGCACAGTTGGAAGTCGTCGAGGAAGCCGTCCCCGAGGCGAAGTTGAAGGTGGCGACGGTGGAGGCGGAACGCATGGCAGCGGATCGGGGGACTGGTTGATGGCAGACATCAGGGTGGAACATCTCCACAAGGAATTTGGAACCGGTGTAGAAAAGGTGGTGGCCCTGGACGATGTGAACCTGGACGTCTCCGGTCACGTCTTCGTGTCCGTAGTCGGACCATCGGGGTGCGGCAAGTCCACGCTCCTGAACGTCCTGACCGGCATCGAGAACCCGACCCGCGGGAAGGTGGAGATCACCCACGAGGGTCGCGACGCGTTCCCGGGCTACGTCTTCCAGTCCCCCCGGCTTCTACCGTGGCGCTCGGTGATGGACAACCTGATCTTCGTGCACAAGGACCGCTCCAAGGAGACCCGCGAGCGTTGCAGGAGATATCTCGGCATGGTCGGGCTCGAGGATCGCGGCAGCAAGTATCCCGGGGAACTATCCGGCGGGATGCAGCAAAGGGTTGGTATCGCTCGCGCCTTCTCGACCGAGCCCGACGTGCTCTTCATGGATGAGCCCTTCAGCCATCTGGATGCGATCACGGCCAGGTCGCTTCGACGAGAGCTCCACGACATGTGGAAGGCCACGAAGAAGACCGTCCTGTTCGTCACCCACGATGTAGGCGAAGCGGTCGAGCTTTCCAACCGCATCGTCGTATTCGCCAAGGGTGGCACGATCAAGGACGACATCACCGTCGATCTTCCGTTCCCGAGGGACCCCGCCGACCAGGACGTCGCGATCGCCAAGGCGGACGTGCTCAGGAAGTTCGAGGAGCTCGACCTCATAGCCACCTGATATCGATCCGTTCGTGCCGGAGGAGGGTGTGCTCCCCCTCTGGATCGCGCGGTGCGTTATGGCATCCCGGGGTTCGTCGTGGTCTCCACGATCGTGTTCATTGACCTCTTCGTTCCGGGCGTTCAGGCGATCAGCTTCTCCAGGATCTCGATGTTGCGTGCGCCGTCCTCACCCGTGGCGTGGGGGACGTCTTCCCCTTCGGCGACGGCGCTTACGGCATCGATCTGGTCGGCCCAGACGAACTCCGGTTTCGATGGTGTTACGTCCCGGCCCCCGGGTTCCGATCCGTCGAGCAGGAAGACGTCGCCCTGGCCGGCCGGGTTCGTATCGACCGCGACCAAGGCACCTTCCGTGCCGTGGATCTCGACGCGGGTGTGCTCCTTCCACACGTTCACGGTCGCCGCAAGGGTCCCCAGGACCCCCGAGCGGAACCGTAGAGACGCCACCGCGACATCCTCTGTCTCGAAACCGAGCTGGTGGCCGATCACGCCGTGTGCTTCGTGGACCTCGCCCAAGAGCATGCGCAGGACGTCCAGGTGATGGGTTCCGATGTCGGCGAGGGCACCCCAACGGGCGGTTTCCGTCTTCTGCCGCCACTCGGGAGGCGGACCCGCGCGATGGACTCCGTAATACGTCCGCGCGACGGTGACGTCGCCGATCGCGCCGCTCCCGATCAACTCGGCCATGCGCCGGTGTCCGGGCACGTAACGACCCTGGTACCCCGTCGCCAGAACCCTTCTGGACTCCTTCGCTATCTCCACAATGTCCCATGCGTCCTCCGCCGTGTACGCGAGCGGCTTCTCGCAGAGCACGTGCAGCCCGGATTCCAGTGCCGCCACCGAGTGGTCGTGATGGAGCCAGGTCGGCGAGGTCACCCAGACGGCATCGAGACCCGCGGCGAGGAATCGCTGCATATCGGTGAAGGGCTCGGCATCGTTGTCGTCGGCGAAGCGCCGGGTCGCCTCGGCGTCCCGTCCCAGGATCGCCACGAGCTTGCCTCGCATCGACCTCGCGATCCCCGGAGCCGCTGCCTTCGCCGCGTACCCCCGCGTTCCGATCAGTCCCCACCTCATCGCTCGCTCCTTCCGTGGGACGGTTCGATCGATCGCACCACCTCTACGCCGCACCACATCTACATCTACGCCGATTCCTGCATCCAACTATCGCCGGGCCGGTAGAGCCCGAAGGACAGATAAGGGTCCGGCGGCCGGTAGGTGCCCAGGAACTGCGACCGGTCGCCCAGGTCCCGAGCGCGTTCGAGCACCTGTCGGCCCACCTCGAGCTGCCCCGGTTCCCAGCGCTCCAGGGCACGCACGACATCCCCACCCGACGCGGCCACCGCTTCCGACAGCCGGTAACCATCCTCTGCGGCCTTCGCCGTCCCCGCCGCCGCATGGGGGCGGATCACGAAGGCTGCATCGCCGATCAGGCAGGCGCGGCCGAAGGCCATGCGTGGTACCTCGACATCGAAGACGGCCTGGACGAAGGGGGCATCGCTGCGAACGACGGTTTGAGCGATCGCCTCTGGAAGCTCGCTCTCGGCGGCATCGAACAGGGACGCGACATATCCCTCCTGCACGGCTCCGGGACCCAGCGAGACGTCGTGTTTCTCGCCGTAGCGATCGGTCAGGAGATCGTCGATCTCCTCTCCCGCCGCAACGTTGCGGTACCAGACGAAGTTGATCCGACGCCTGCCGCTCTCGACGGAGCCGTCGAAGTCGGGGATCGGGTAGGTGAGCACGTGGGTGTTGGGTCCCACGTAGTAGACGATCGCCTGATGGAGCGACTCGAACGCCTCGCCGTCGAGATCCGATTCCAGTACCGTGCCCCTCCAACCCACGTAACCTGCGTACCGGGGCTTCACTTCGGGCAACAGCGTGCTGCGTCCCGTCGAGTGGATGCCGTCCGCGAACACGAGCAGGTCCGCGTGCTCGATCGAGCCGTCGCCCAGCCGGACGTCGACGCCGTCTGCATCCGGGTGGAAGTCCACGACCGCAGAGCCGAGGTGGTACCGATCGGGCTCCAGGCATCCGAGCAGGCCCTGGTAGAGCGTGTAATAGGAGGTGAAGCGGTAGCGACAGGGCTCTTCGTGGCGAACGCTCCCCTCACGGTTCAGGTACCGGAGCCGATCGGCTCTGGTGCTCACCTCTTCGACCCGGATGGTGCCGTCGGCCTCGAGGTATCGGACCGAGGACGGATGGAGGACGATACCGGCTCCGCGCCCCTCGAGGGGGAGTCGGGAACGCTCGTGCACGGCGACGTCGCAGCCCGCGTCCCGGAGGTGCAGGGCCGCCGTCAGTCCGCCCAGCGACCCTCCGGCGACGATGACCCGAGGATGACCCTCCTCCATGCCGGGCGGCTCAGCGCTTTAACTCGACGGTCACGAACCTGAGGGTGGTGTCGCCCACGTTCTCGAGGTCGTGGATCAACGGATCGTCGGGCGTTTGCTCTCGGTAGGCCGTGTCGCCAAGACCGAATCGAGTCGTCGTCCAGGTGCCGTCCGCGTAGTGCTGGAGGCCCTTGCCCGGGTCCACGACGGTCCAGAAATAGGTCTTGTCGTGGATGTGGAAGGTGGCTCGTTCGCCGGGTTCGAGGCGGGACTCGAACACCCGGATGTGGTCGTTCTCGAACCACAACGTGGTTCCGATGTCGTGGTTGTGTGGGGCTGCGGCGAGCTCCTCGCCGTACGCGGCCGTGTCGTAGGTTCCGCGCTCGTCCAGGATGCGTTCGTGCATCGATCCTCCCGCCCGGTCGGTGAGGTTGTGCATAATACATTGTCGTGCGAGCGCCCTGCAGAACGGAGGAGGCACCGCGTTGAGGCTCGAGGGCAAGCGCGCCGTGGTGACCGGTGCCGCGGGAGGGATCGGGAGCGCCATCGCCCGGGGCCTCGCAGACGAGGGCGCCGCCGTGGCGTGCCTCGACCTCCACGAGGCCGGGGTGCAAGAGGTTGCCGGGTCCCTGTCCGCGGTGGGCGCCCGTGCGTGGGGGTGGCGCTGCGACGTCACGGATCCGGCCGACGTGGATGCGGCGGCCGCTCGAAGCGTGGAGCTCATGGGAGGCATCGACATCCTCTGCGCCAACGCAGGCGGCTCCCAGGGCGAGATGATCCCCTTCCTGGATCTCGACCTCGACACCTTCCGGCGGATGATCGAGCGCAACTTGACCAGCGTGTTCCTCTGTTGCTCCGCTTTCGGTCGGCAGATGGCGAAGGACGGAGGGGGCGCGATCGTCGTGACCTCGTCCCAACTGGCGGAGATCGTCCGCCCCGGTATGGGTCACTACGCCGCGGCCAAGGGGGGAGTGAAGCAGCTCGTCAAGGCCATGGCCGTCGATCTGTCACCCGTCGGGATCCGGGTGAATGCGATGGCGCCGGGGCCCACCTTGACGCCGGGGAACAAGGAGATGTTCGAACGTCCCGAGGTGCGCGAGGCGAACCTGCGGACCATTCCCCTGGGGCGAATCGCGGAACCGGACGAGATGGTCGGCGCGGTGATCTATCTCGCGTCCGACGAGGCGACCTTCACGACGGGGGCCACCATCCTCGTGGACGGCGGCTACACGATCCTCTGATCGGCCGGACGCCTCGGACTCGGCTCCGTCAGTGGATCGTCCAGCCCCCATCGACGACCAGGGTGTGTCCGGTCACGATCGGCGCCGCTTGGGACGTCAAGAACAACACGGCGGCGGCCACCTCCTCGATCGCCGCGACGCGGCCGAGTGGGATCATGGACAGGACCTTCCGTTCGAAGGCCTCGTCGGCCAGCATGGGCTCGCTCAGGGGAGTGAGGACGAAGGTGGGCGCAACCGCGTTCACGCGGATGCCGTGCGTCGCCCATTCCAGAGCCAGTTCCCGTGTGAGATTGATGACCCCCGCCTTGGATGAGCCGTAGGCGGCGCGGAGGTCGATGCCTACCAATCCCGCCTGTGAGGCGATGTTGACGATCGCGCCCCGGCGCCCTTCGGGGATCCAGCGCCGAGCGATGGCTTGGGACATGAAGAACGTCCCCTTCAGATTGATATCCATGACGGTGTCCCACGATCCCTCGGTCACGTCGACGGCAGGCTCGGGGATGTTGGTCCCGGCGTTGTTGACCACCGAGTCGACACCTCCGACGTCTTGCCAGATCCTTTCGACGAGCCCGTCGATCGATCGCGGGCTGGACACGTCCAGCTCGTAGCCTCGAACGTCTTCGACCGCATGGACCCGTATGGCTTCGGCGGCCTCTTCGGCATCCTCCGGCGACCTGCTCGTGACTACGACCGCGGCGCCGTGAGTCGCCAGGTAGGCGGCGATGCCCTTTCCGATCCCGCGGCTGCCGCCGGTCACCAGGACGCGCTTACCCGCCAGCGCGTCGGAGGCGAAGGGCGACCGGATCCCGGACGGGTCGTTCGCGTCAGGCACTCGCCTGTTCTTTTTCGGCCTTGTTCCGTACGGCCGACAGAGCCAAGGTCTCGACGGCGGCGATCGAAGAGTTGCCGGGATCCAGACCGCGGATACGGACGAAGAATTCCTTGATCTCCCTTATGGCGCCGGGGCTCATGTCGGCGAGTCCCTTCAGACGCTCGTCGACGGCTGCCTCCAGCTCCTCCGCCGGGACGACATCGGTGACGAGACCGAGGCGCTGTGCCTCGCGGGGATCGATCGGATCGCCGGACGTCACCATGTCGTACGCAACCTTGTACGGGACCGTCTTGGCCAACCAGCTGATGACGACGCTGGGCGCGAGCCCACCGAGGATCTCGGGGAACCAGAGGCGAACGCCTTCGGCCGCCACCGCGATGTCGGCGGCGGCCACGATCCCTACGCCGAAGCCTGCGGCGTCGCCCTGCACCTCGGCGATGACGGTTAGAGGGGTGGTGCGCAGGGTCTCGCTGACGCGTACGATGCGCGCCGCTTCGTCACGGAGCGCAAGAGGCGTCTTGGCGGCTCGGTCGCGTCCGACGCAGAAGACCGGCCCCCTGGCCCGGATGCGGACGAAGCGGGCGCCGTCGCTTCCTGCGCCGTCGACGGCATCGCACAATGCAGTGATCATCTCGCCGGAGAACAGGTTCTCCTCGCCGCGGTCGACCGTGACGACGAGCGTATGGTCCTCCCGCTCGATCAGTAGACCCTCCACCATGTCTAGTTCAACCTCCTCGGTTGATCGTCTGAATACCAGTCGACGTCGCTTGTCTCCGTCCGCACGAACACGCTCCGCAGATGTGTGAAGTCGTTGAACGACTCCCAACCGCCCTCTCTACCGACGCCGGAGTCCTTCACCCCGCCCCACGGGGAAGCGGGATCGAGCCGGTGGTGATCGTTGATCCAGACCATGCCGGCCTGGATCCCGGAGGCGACCCGATGCGCCCGCGCCACGTCTCGGGTCCACACGGCGGAGCCGAGCCCGAAGGGGATGTCGTTCGCCTTCTCGAGCCCGTCGGCTTCATCCTCGAACGGCACGACGACCGCCACGGGACCGAAGATCTCCTCTTGCGCGCAGCGCATCTCGTTGCGGGCATCGACGACGACCGTCGGTTCGAAGTAGAACCCGCCGTCGAGAGGGGCCGGCATGTCGGGTATCCCGCCACCGGTGGTGACCCGGGCGTCCTCGTCTTTGGCGATCGATACGTACCCCTGCACGCGGTCACGCTGTCGCTGCGAGATCAGCGGCCCCATCTGCGTCGACGCGTCGGTCGGATCTCCGAGCCGGATCGCTCCGGCCCTCGCCGTGAACGCAGCCGTGAACTCGTCGTAGATGGATCTCTGCACCAGGATGCGAGAGCCGCATATGCAGGTCTGGCCCGCGGCGATGAAGGCGCCGAACGCCGCCCCTGCGGCCGCCCGTTCGACCCCGGCATCGTCGAAGATGATCACGGGAGTCTTCCCGCCCAGCTCGGTGGTTGCCCGGGCGAATCTCGATGCTGCTGCGATGCCTATGGCGCGGCCGACCTCGGTGCTTCCGGTGAAGGTGATCTTGGATACGCCGGGATGCTCCGCCAGGGCTCGCCCCGCCGAGGCGCCCAGACCGGTGACGACGTTGATGACGCCTTCGGGTATGCCGGAGTCGAGAGCGATCCGCGCCAGCTCGAGCGTGGTCAGCGGCGTCAGCTCGGAGGGCTTGATCACGACGGTGTTGCCGGTCGTGATCGCGGGGGCCAGGCTCTTGGCGAGGATCATGAGCGGGTGGTTGAACGGCGTCAGGAGTCCGCAGACGCCCAAGGGAAAACGTTGCAGGTAGTTCAGATAGCCGTCACCTGCTGGGACGACGTCGGTTCGTTGCGCGAGGGCGAGCGCGGCGGCGTACCGGAACCATTCCGGCAGGCGACCGACCTGGGCGCGGGTTTCGATGATCGGCCGCCCGTTGTTGGCGGTCTCCAACCGGAACAGTCGCTCGATGTTCTCCTCGATAGCGTCTGCGAAGTGGTTCACCGCGCGCGCCCGGTCCTTGGCGGACACGCGCGGCCAGGGGCCCTGCTCGAAAGCGGTCTTGGCCGCGCGGACCGCAACGTCGACGTCTTCGGCGTGACCCGCCGGCACCTCGGCTATGCGTCGACCGGTCGCAGGATTCAGAACATCGAGCCACTCGCCGCCCGCGGCTTCACGCTCTTTCCCTTCGATGAGCATGGCCCTGCGCTCGGTCGCCGAGCCCATCGCGCTCATCATGAGTCTTCTTCGTCCCAGAGGGCTATGGGCCTGATGGGGCTCCCCGTCATACCGATGAACCGTAGCGGAAGCATCATGTACCAGAAGCCTTGATGCATCGGGATCTTGGTCATGTTGGCGACCAGCTCGGTGTGAACGACGAGGCGTTCACCGTGGGCCTTATGGTTCGGGTATCGGAGGTTGGACGGATTGTCCGTCGACACCGCATCGGTGCATAGGTTCACGATGCCTTGATCCAACAACCACCGTGATGCTTCCTCGCCCATCCCCGGATACTCGGTGAGGAACCTCTTGGGGTCCTCGGTCCAGAGTGGCTCGACCCCGGTGTGGTACAGGAGCGTGGATCCCGGCTCTACCGTCACCTCGGCTTCGTCGAGGGCGCGTTTCAATCGATCAAGGCTGATGTCCGTCCGGGGTTCGCAGCCCGAAAGATCGATCCACGCGGCCGGGGTGATCATCGTGGCCAGAGGGATGGCATCCACGCTGAGGTCCGGCCGGTTCGGGTTGAAATGGAACACCGCGTCGACGTGCGTCGACACGTGCTCGCACAGCGACATCCCGCGAACCCCGTACCCCCAGAAATCGGTGTCGCCCATGCGCATCAGCGACTCTTCGTGGGTCAGGTGCCACCAGGTAGCCACCTTCATGTGGCCGGGATAGACGGGGATGTCGTCGGAAAGTTCGTGCCCGAGGTCGAGGGCCCTCATCGGCCGCCCGAAGACGTTCAGCACCTGGGTCTCTTCGTAGCCGGTGCGTTCGATGGCTTCCACGATCCTCCCGCGGTGATGGTTTGGCCTCCGTTGCCGGGCTCGGAGGGTCTATATATTATGTACGATATCGGCTCCGGCGGAAGGAGCCGGTACGGGGGGATGGGTGGACCCCATTACAGGGGCCGAGCGCAGACCCTCCTGGACCTGCGTGCGTGGGCGGTCGAGGACCCGTCCGAGGTTAGGAGGAGACCATGGGACTTGTTAGGTGGGACGAGGACACCGATCATCTCGTATCCGGCGGCTACTCGGCAGCCCGGGGTCCCGTGCTCCGTAGCGAGAAGCAAGAAGTCACCAAGGTCAGGTTCAAGGCCGGCGAAGGCGCACACGAACACAGCCATCCCGAGGAGCAGACGTTCTACGTCCTCGAGGGACGACTGCGGGTAACGCTCGACGGCGGGGAGCCGTACGAGGTCGGCCCGCACGAGGGCAGCTTCCATCCCTCCAACATGCCTCACAAGGTCGAAGCGCTCGAGGACACGGTGGCGATCAGCTTCAAGAACATCGTCGATCCCAGCGGCTACGAACCGACCGGCAAGCTCAATTAGGCCACCGACCAGTTAGGAGACGAAGATGCCTTTCTTCCACTTCGACAACATGGAGAAAGAGTACGCGACGCCGAAGTATTCGACGGCGTTCGGCGAGCTCGTCGCGGGCGACAAGCTCGAGATGGGCCGCCTGACGTTCGAAGCGGGCGAGGGCGCGGTCGAACACGCGCACCCGCAGGAACAGATCATGTACGTGATCTCCGGCCGGCTGAAGGTGGAATTCGCGGACGAGACCCAGGAGATCGGTCCGGGGTCGGCGTTCGTGGCTCCATCCAACATGAAGCATCGAGTCACCGCGCTCCAGAACACCACGGTCATCAGCGTCAAGGACCTGGTGGACGGTATCGGGCACAAGCTGGCGCCGGACGAAAAGGACCGTCTCGAGGAACTCGGCAAGATCTAGGCATAGGCGCCACCTTGGCCGGTCAGCGTGCCTATCGGATAGACGTTCACAGGCATTACTTCCCGAGTTTCCTGGTCGGGGACGCTCGCGAGGGTTCTGCGATCGACGGGCTCCGCGTCGAGGGCGACGTCGTCATGCACCGGCAGGGATACAACTATCCCCTCGATGCCGAGTTCCACGACATCGAGGCGATGGTCGGCAGCCTCGACGCCGGCGAAGTGGATCACGCAGTGATGTCGGTGGCGCCGACGCTGTACTTCTACAACGCGGCCCCCGCCGAAGCCGTCGCTTTCTGCCGCCGTACCAACGATTGGATCGTCAAGTCGGGGGCCGAGCTAGGCGGACGCGTGAGTGGCATGGCGAACCTGCCGATGCAGGATCCCGATGCAGCTACGGTAGAGCTTCGTCGCTGCGTGGAAGAGCTCGGCATCCGTTCTGCGCAGATCGGGACCGATATAGAAGGCGTGCCGCTGGATGATCCAAGGTACGAAAGCTTCTTCGCGGTGGCCGACGAATTGGGAGCCGTCTTCTTGCTGCATCCGTACTTCGTGGGACCCAGGCCGGGGTTCGAGGACTTCTACATGACGAACCTGGTCGGGCTTCCTCTCTCTACGACCATGGCCGCGGCTCGGTTGTTCTACTCCGGTTTCTTCGCCCGCCACGGCGTTCGTTTCGTCCTGGTGCATGGTGGGGGTTACATGCCCTACAAGATCGGCAGGTTGGACCGAGGCTACGACGTGCGTCCGGAGAGCTCGTCCATGTCGGACCGGCGCCCCAGCGGATGGCTCGATCATGTCTACTACGACACCCTCACCCACAACGCGAAGGCCCTCCGCTTCCTGATCGACCTCGCCGGCGCAGACCACGTCCTGTTCGGCACGGATCTTCCGTTCGACATGACGGACCCGGAGCAGGAGCGTGTGATCGACGAACTACCGGCTGAAGTCGGACGCAAGGTCTGGGGTGAGAACGCCATGGACCTCCTCGGGATAGCGGTTCCGTCGGCGGACTAGCGGGGTCGGCGTGAAGGGTTCGTACGCACGCATCAGCGTGGTCCTGTTCGCCGCGGGCATGGCGGGGACGGTCGCCAACGTTTCCGTCACGGTTGTGACGTCGTCACTGGCGCGGGAGTGGGGCCTCCCCCTGAGTCAGGTCGCGGTCGCCGTGCTCGCCCAGAACGTCGCGATGGCCTTCGTCATGCCCGTCGCCGGCCTAACGGCGGGTCGCTATGGGATGCGAGCTCTGTTGATCCTGGGCGGAGGGACGCTCGCCGTCTCGTCGATCCTGCTGTTGTTCGCCCAAGACCTCACCCTGCTGACGATCGGCCGGCTCGGCCAGGGCGCGGGCATGGCCGCGGTCACCCCGACGGCAGTGCAGGCTTCGAACAACCTCCTGTCGCGCGCCGACCACGCGAGAGCGCTCGGTTGGTGGTCGGCGGCGAACGGCGCCGGGCTCGCGCTCGGCCCCGTGATGGGAGGTGGGCTCTTCGACCTCGGCGGATGGAGGTTGGTGCCGTTACCGACGCTGTTCATCGCCCTCCTCGTGATCGTTTCGACCCTCCGCGGCGTGCCCGGCGGGATCCGATACGAGGGGCCGACACGCCTCTTCGGCGTGATCATGCTGTCCCTGGTGGCCGGGATCTCGGTCGCCGTCCTGTCCGCGATCTCGGTCGGGGCGCTCGCGGCGGCTGCGATCGGCGCCCTGGTACTGACGGCGATCCTTGCGTACTCGTTGCTCGGACGCAGACGATCTGAACTACCCCTCCACTGGCTCAAGGACCTGATGGTGCGGCGGTCGGGGACCGGGGCGTCGATGCAGATGTTCATCAACGGGATGGTGCAGGTAGGGGTCCCGGCATGGCTCGTCACCGAGGCCATCACTTCTTCGGGCGGAGCGGGGGTGACCTTACTGGCGATGACGCTGACGATGACGGTCATGGGACCCGTCACCGGTCGCAGGTTCCACGTGTCCTACGCGCGCTGGTTCAAGGTCGGAGCTCTCTTGTGCGCGGCGGGCGTTGCCGGTCTCGCGCTGTCGGCGAGCGTCGCTCCGTGGTGGATAGCTTGGCCTACGCTCGTCATCACCGGTCTTGGCGCCGGTTCCCTCCTGACTCCCTCTTTCCAAGCGTTCAGCGCGACCGCTCCGGGGAGGGACGGCGTCGGGATAGCGATGTACAACCTGTGCCGGCTTTCATCCTTCGCGGTGGGTGGCATCGTCGCCGCAGCAGCGGTGGACGGCGGTGCCCCGTGGATCGCGTTCCTCGTCGGGGCGAGCATCTGTCTGCTGCTCCTGACGAGATCCTTCCCATCGACCCCGAGCCCGGCTCCGGCGACACGGCCGTCGGACATCGAGGTGGGCTAGACGGGGTCCTCGGGTATCAGCGCCTCGAGCGCCTCGAGGACCTGGGGGTAAGTGCCGCATCGACATAAGTTCCCGCCCAGAGCTTCGCGCGCCCCCTCCACCGTGGGATCTTCTGTGCCGTCGAGGTAGGCCCGCACCATGAGGACCATCGCCGGGATGCAGTAGGAGCATTGGAACGCGTTGTTCTCGACGAACCTTTCCTGCACCTCGTCGAGCGCTCCGTTCGGGCCGACCAAGCCTTCGGACGTGACGATCTCACGACCTTCGTGCAGCGCGGTGAGCGTGATGCACGAGCTGATGGCGCGGCCGTCCACCAGGACGGTGCACGTTCCGCAGATCCCTATCCCGCACGTGCCTCGAACGCTGGTCAGACCCAGGTCACGGAGCGTCTCGAGCAGGAAGTCGGAGTTCGATATCTCGGTCTCGACCTTCTCGCCGTTGATGTTCAGGAGCGCCGGCATCCGATCGGTCACGAGGCCTCCTCCCGGGCCCGGAGCGCCCTCAGTACGCGTTCGGGGGTCATCGGCAGATCGTGGATCCTGACGCCCGTGGCCGCGAAGAGCGCGTTGCCGATGGCCGGAGCGATGCACGGGATCGTCATCTCGCCGACGCCGTGCACGTCGGGATCCGGCTCGAGGCTCTCCACCGCGCTGCTGGTCAGCCGCTTCGGGATGTCCAGGATCGAAGGGATCATGTAGTCGGACAGGTTCGGATTGACGAGTTGACCGGAGTCGTAGACGAGCTCTTCGAAGAGTGCCTGACCGAGTCCGAAGATGATGTTGCCCTCGTTCTGCTGGCGGACCCGTGTCGGGCTGATGACCCGTCCCGCGTAGCACGCCCCGTGGCAGTTCAACACCTCGATCTTGCCGGTCTGCAGGTCGACCTCGATCTCGACCGCAACGGCGCCTTCGTGCCAGTGCACGGAGGCTTGGCCCTGGCCCGTCTCGGGATCGAGGGTCGCCATCCCACCCTCGCTCTGGAAGACGCCCTCGACCTCCAGTGCGGGCAGCTCCGCCTCGCGGAGCAGGTCGGCGTAGCTCACGGCGCGCTCTGGTGCAGCGGCCCGGAAGACGGTTCCGCCCTCGAAGCGCAACTCTCCTGCCGTCGTGGTCAGATGTTCCTCGGCCAGGCCCGCGAGCTCGTCCTTCAGCTTGCGTGCGGCGTCTTTGATGGCCGCGCCCATGGAGAAGGTCGCGCGGCTGGAGGCCGTCGTCGTGTCGAACGGCGCCTGGAAGGTGTCCGGCAGCGGGATGGTGATCCGCTCGATCGGCACGCCGGTGTAGGCAGCCGTCATCTGCATCAGCGTGGTGCCGGCACCCTGGCCCATCTCGACGGTGGCGCAGAACGCGGTAAGCATCCCGTCGTCGTCCAGTCGCAGGCGCGCCTCCGAGCGCGACGGCGTCAAGGTGCTCTTGATCATCACCGCGACTCCCCTGCCTCGCGCGCGACCGGCGGGGGCAGGATCCGCGGGCCCCCGAGACCAGATCGCCTCGGTTACATCGTCGAGAAGCTCATCGAAATGAACGTCGTGCATCTTCTCCCCGGTGATGAACTCGTCACCGTCGGAAAGAAGATTGCGGCGGCGGATCTCGATCGGGTCGATCCCGAGGTCGTGAGCGATGTCGTCCATCTGTTGTTCGTAGGCCCAGCAGAGCTGGGACGTCATCGCACCCCGGAACGGTCCGGTCGGTACGGTGTTCGTGTAGCGGGCGGTGGAATCGATCCAGACGTGCGGGATGCGGTAGGGGCCGCTTGCCCTCGTCATGGCCTGACCGGCGCCGAGCGGGCTCGATACCGCGTAGGCGCCGGCGTTGAACACCGCGCGCACGCGCCGGGCGACGATGGTTCCATCGGTCTTGACTCCGGTCCGAAGCGCGATGTGTGCCGCGTGCTTACCAAGGGTGTTGAACACCTCGGGCCGGGTTAGTACCAGCCGGACGGGACATCCTGCCGCCAGCGCCGCGCATGCGACGAGCGGCTCGATCTTGACGCCGCCTTTGGCCCCGTAACCGCCTCCGAGGTTGAACGTCTTTATGCGGAGTCGCTCGTCGGGCAGCCCGAAGGTCTTCTTCAGAGCCGTGTGGACCATGTAGGGAGCCTGGGCCGCCGTCCACACCTCCAGCACGTCGCCCTCGAAGCGTGCCAGCGCGACGTGTGGCTCCATCGGGACGTGGCTCGCCGGGGGGGACGTGTACTCGGCTTCGTAGACCCGGTCCGCGAGTGCCCAGCCGGTTTCGATATCGCCGTGCCGGAGACGCCACGTCCCGCAGTCGTTGTCGGGCCACTCGTCGTGGATCGGGGGAGCTTCCGGCGTCATCGCCTCGCGAGCGTCGGTTACGAACGGCAGCTCCTCGAAGTCGACGTCGATCCAACCCGCCGCCTCTTCGGCCTGTGCTTCGGTGTCCGCAACCACCAGGGCGACGGCTTCCCCCTCGTGCCGGACCTTGTCGATGGCCAGCACGGGCTGGTCGTTCCGGAGGCCGCCGTAGTAGGGATCGACGCCGAGCTCTGCGAGGGAAGCGCCCGTGAGCACGGCCCTTACGCCCGGCATCCGGGCGGCCTCGGATGTCTCGATCGACCGTATGAGCCCGTGGGGGACGGGGCTGCGGACGACCTTGACGTGCGCCATCCCCGGCATCGCCTGGTCGATCGTCATGGGTATCGCCCCCGTGACGCGCTCGCGCGCGTCGATCATGGGGATGTCCGCGAACGTTTCGCTCATGCCGGCTCCCTGAGGGTCTGCAGAGCCCGTGTCACGAAGACCCGGATCATCTGGGTCCGGTACCAGGCCGAGCCGCGGGCGTCTTCCATGGGATCGATGGAGTCGGCATACGCTTCGGCGACGTCCGCGATGGCCCCATCCTCCAAAGGCCGCCCGATCCCCAGGTCGCAGGCGTGCGGAGCGACGGCCGGCGTCCCTGCAACGCCGGCGATCACGACGTTCAGCTCTTTCACCGCGCCGTCGTCGAATAGGGCGCGGGCGGCTACTCCCACACAGGGTCGGTCCTCGGAGGAGCGCGAGACGTACTTGAGGTAGGCCGTGCGCTCATTGCGTCGCCCCATCGGGACCGATACCTCTTTGATCACTTCTGCGGGCCCGAGCGCGGTCGAGTAGAACCCCGTGATGAGCTCGGAGATCGGGAGCGTCCGGCTTCCATCGGGGCCCTGCACCGAACAGGTCGCGCCGATGCACGTCAACACCGACGGCGCGTCCGAGGCATAGTCGGCCTCGGCCAGGTTGCCGGCGAGCGTCGCAACGTTGCGGACGCGAAGGTTACCCACCACGTTGCAAGCGTGTGCCAGTGCCGGCGCGTGCGCCCGCACCAGCTCGGACGACGCGACCGCGCCGAGGGTGACCCGTGAACCGATCCGCACGGAGCCACCGGCCTGGTCGATGCCCGTCATCCCCTGCACGTCCTGCAGCGACACCAGGAGCGGAGGAGAGATGAGCCCCTGACGCATCATGAGTACGACGGCGGTGCCGCCCGCGATCAGCTTCCCCTCGCCTTCGCTGTCGTCCAGGATGCGTACCGCTTCATCAACCGTCGCCGGTCGTGCCAGTTCCACGCTTTACTCGGCCTTCGCTCTACGTCGGTTACGTCTGAACAGCGACGTCACACGGGCCCAGAGAACGGTCATCAGCGTGCGCAACACGGGAACCGACCGCGGCGCCGTCGCGGTCTCGTCACCGGGCGCCGCGGTGAGCCGGCTGTTAACGCACGAGACGAAGTCGCCGATCATCTGCTTCGCGGTCGCCTGGATGACTCCGGTGCCGAAGCTGCCGAGGCGGCCCCGGATCGTTACGTCTGCCGTCGTCTCGACCGTTGTCAGGTTCGTTCCGGCTTCGATCAGCCGAGCGTCGAAGGTGACGGTCGCCATGCTCCCGCTCGCCCGATCCTTGCCCCGCGCCGATGCTCGTAGTCGCTCGGGGCTTTCGCTCGCGTCGAGCGTCACCGATCCCTGGAACGAAGACTTGATCGGGCCCACCTGGGCCGAGAGCGTTGCCCGGTATCCGTCGGCAGCGACCTTCGTGACCTCGCTGACTCCCGGTACGCACGATTGGATGTTCTCCACGTCCAGTAGGAGCGCCGCGACGCGATCCCGCGGCCCGTCGAGCGAGAAGATCTCGGAGATGATCATCGGCCGGGTGCCTGGCCCCCTGGAGGTCTCGGCGGATTATGTACTGTACATGATATGCAAGACGCCCCCGAGGCCGGCCCGGTGAGCCCCGAGGACGGTCCGCCGCCCCGACGCCGGGTCGCGATGCTCGCGCGCCTCGTCGGGATCCAACTCACCGCGGCGATGATAGTCCTCGGCATCCCGCCGCTGACTCCCGCGCTGCGCGATGAGTTCGGCCTGTCGCGAGCCGGAGCCGGGCTGCTGATGACGGCCGCGTTCCTCGGTGTGGTCGCGGCGTCGTGGCCGGCCGGGCGCGTCGTGAACGCCGTGGGCGTCCGGCGTTCCATGCTCTGGGCTTGTGTCGGACTGGGGGCCTCCTTGGCCATGACGGGTCTGGCCTCGAGCTACATCCTTGTCCTCTTGGCCCTCTTCGTCGTGGGCGTCTTCTACAGTCCCGTGACGCCGGCCACGAACGCGGGGGTCGTCGCTTGGGCGCAGGTGGGATTCCGGACCCGAGCCATGGCCATCAAGCAGATGGGCGTCACCGCGGGGGCCGCCGTATCCGCGGCCCTCATCCCCCTCTTGATAACGCGCTTCGGATGGAGGAGTGCGGCGGCGATAGTGGGCGCGATCGTGATCGTCGTAGGCGTCTTTTCCGCGTTCTGGTTCCAACGACCTCCCGCGGCCCGCTCGGTCAAGCGCGGAGGACCGCTCGAGAACCGGCCCCTGGTGATCGTGCTTGGCATCGCCGCGCTCCTGCTGCTCTTCGTGCAGCATTGCGTATCCACGCACTACATCCTTGCCCTGCAGGATGAGGGCGTCGCTCTCGTCGTTGCGGGCGCTGCTCTCAGCCTGTTACAGGCATCCGCGACCGGCGCTCGCTACGGCTGGGCGTGGCTGGCGGACAGGTTCTTGGGGGGCAACGCTGCCCTGGCGCTGTTGGTCCTGTCTGCTTCCAGCGCGATCGTGCTCGCGGTCATGACGGTCTTCGATGGAGCGCGATCGCCGGCGCTTGCGGCGGTCTTCCTCGGTGCGACCACGCAGGCGGGCAACGGTCTCATCCAACTGGTGTTGTCGGATGCGGGTGGAGCGGCCCCGGCGTCCAGCACCGGTCTGGGGATGTCGCTCGGGTTCTCCGGCACCGTGATCGGTCCGCCTCTGTTCGGCCTCCTGGCCGATACATGGACCTACCGTTCCAGTTGGATCGCTCTATCTGCCGTCGCCCTCGCCGCGGGCGGCCTGACGTGGTGGGCCACCCGCCGCCTGCATCAGTGAACCGCCCCGGCCTTCTCGTTCTCTTCTATGAACTGCACCAGCCCCGTGACGGTGTGATCGAGGTGTAGCGTGATGGCCTTGCGCGCGCTCCTTACATCTCCCGCGGCGCAGGCATCCAGGATGTCCTGGTGATCGACGTCGGCCCGATGAGCCGGCAGGTCGTGGGCCGCGAACATGTGGATGTAGGTGCTCGAAGAGTCGCGCAGGTTGGCGATCATGCCGCATAGGCGGGGCATGCCGGAGGCCTGGTACAGACGCATGTGGAACTGGTTGTTCATCTCCACCCAGCGGACCTCGTCCTTCTCCTTCTTCATCTCGTCGAGCAGCTCTTGGAGCTCGGCGACGAGTTCGTTCGTCAACTGGGGGGTCGCCTTCTCGATGGCCAGCGCTTCGAGCGTCTTGCGGATCTCGTAGGACTCGCGTACGTCGGCCACCGTCGGGTGGAAGACGATCGCTCCTCGATGGGGATCGATGCGTACGAGCCCCTCGGCCTGGAGCCAGGCGAGGGCTTCACGTACGGGCGTCGTGCTGATGCCGAAGCGCTGGGCAACCTCGTTCTGACGCAGCCGGGTCCCGGGAGGCAGTTGCCCGGTCTGTATCTCGGTGCGGAGCATCTGTGCCACCGTGTCTGCAGTGGTTCGGCGCTTCAGGAACTCGTCTTCGACCGCCATGCTGCTCTCCTTGGGGCCTGAGGCCCCATCCGTGCGGGCGCGGTTTGGTGTGCGACCGTCGGCTATCTGACGATTACATCTTCTCACGCAGGCCGAACAGGTCGGCGGCGTTAGCAGCTCCGATGCGAGCTCGGGTTGTCCCCTCGGCGGTGCGTTCCAGGCGTCCCACGGGGTCCTCGTCCGCCATGTCGAACGGCAGGTCGGTACCGAGCACCACCCGGTTGGCACCCACGAGTTCGATGAGCCAGCGTAACGCGCTGTCGTTGTGCGTGATCGTGTCCAGGTAGAACCTATCCATGTACTCGCTGGGCCGCCTGTCGATCTTGTGTTTCGGCTCTTCCCTCACCTTCCATCCGTGGTCCAAGCGGCCTATCTGGAAGGGCAGGAAGCCCCCCGCGTGAACCAGCATCAGCGTGATATCGGGGAAGCGATCGAGCAGGCCCGAGAAGATGACCCGCGACGCTGCGATCGCCGTATCCATGGGGTTCACGAAGATGTTCGTTAGGTAATAGTCCTCGTACCCGCTCTTCGGTCCGACGTAATAGGGATGCAGGACGAAAGGGACCTTCAACTCGTTCGCGGCTTCCCACACCGGCAGGAACCGGTCCCGATCGATGTAATCGCCCTCCATCGTCGTGCCTATCTGGGCCCCCACCATCCCCAGTTCTTCCACCGCACGGCGCAACTCGATCGCCGCTCCTTCGGGATCCTGCATCGGGAGGCTGGCCAGACCGAAGAGCTTCCCTCCGGATTCGACGACGGCCTTCGCCAGGGAGTCGTTGGCCATGCGAGCGAAGGCGACCGCATCGGCGGCATCGATCCAGTAGTAGAAGAGGGTGGGCGCGAGGGAGACGACGGACAGGTCGATGCTCCGCTTCCTCATGTCCTCGAACTTCGCGTCCTCGCAGAGGAAGGTGGGATGGAAGGGATAGGCGAAGCCTTCGTCGTGCACGATCCAGGGGACGCCGCCTCGATCTTCGATCCGGGCCCCCCATTCGGGGTGGTCGTCGGCGTCCAGGTACTCCCTCGGTATGAAATGGGTGTGGACGTCGATCACGTCCGCGAGCTTCACCGTGGCTCCTTCCCCCACCTCGTCTTCAGTCGCGCTCCGTGCCTCCGGGACCCAGCCCCCCGCCGGAGGGCTTTGTATAAAATATATTTCCACTCCGGGAGCCGCAAGTAGAGAGCAGGGAACGCGGGTGGTTCGAGGATCCCCGGCGCACGTGCCGGGTCTGCAAGGCGGGGCGGGATCTCGCCGGCTACCCGGTCAGCGAACCACCCCGCGCCGGAACGCCTCGGCCACGGCCTCGGCTCGGTCGTGGACCCCCAGCTTGCGGAAGATGTTCTTGAGATGGGTCTTGATGGTCTCCTCCGACAGGTACAGGTGCGCAGCCACTTCCTTCGTGGACTGCCCCTGGCTTATCTGCCGGAGCACGTCGAGCTCTCGATCGGTCAACGCGGTGGGGTCCTTGTCGGTCAAGCGGCCGAACACGCCCTGTGTGACCCGCGGGTCGAGCACCGCACGCCCCTCGAGGATCTGCCGGATGGCATCGGTGAGGGCCGCTTCCGACGCGCCCTTCGAGAGGTAGCCGTCCGCCCCCGCCTTCACCGCGTCCGTGACCGTGCCGGGATCGGTGAACATCGTGAGCATCAGGATCTTCGTATCCGGTGACGCTTCCTTGATGCGGCGTGTCGCCTCGACCCCGTCGATGCCCTCTCCAAGACTGACGTCCATCAGCACCACGTCCACGACGCCGTGCTTGACCGCCTCGACGGCGTCCTCGCCGGAGTGGACGACCCCCGCCGACTCGAAGCCCTCGACCATCGACAGCATCATCTCGAGCCCGCGCGATACGAGCTTGTGGTCCTCGACGACCAGGATCCGATGCGTCACGACAGCCCGACCCCCGCAGGAAGCGTGGCCGCGATGGACGTGCCCCGTCCCGGCGTGGAGCTGATGTCGAGCGTTCCGCCGACGCCCGCGGCTCGTTCCTGCATCAGCTGCATTCCCACGTGTTCTGCACCCTTCTCCTCTTGGAGATCGAAACCACCACCATCATCCTCGACCACCACGACGATGGCGCCATCGTTCTGGGCGATGTTCACCCGGATCTCGTCGCTGCCGGCGTGTTTGAGCGCATTGACCAGCGCCTCCTGCACGATCTGCACGGCGGCCAACGCGACCGAGATCGGGGGCTCGCTCTCCAGGTCGGCTTTGACCGCGATATTCGCGCCCCAGACGGTGGAGAGCTGATCGGCGAAGCGCGTCACGGTTTGGAGGAGACCCCCCGCCTCGACCGCGGATCGACGCAGGTCGACGAGGGAGTCGCGAAGGGTTCCCATGGCCTCGTCGAGAGCCTCGCGGACCATGTCCGATGATTCCCTGGCGCGACCCACATCGCCGGTGCTCAGCAGCTTCGACGTGTTAGCCGATCCGTAGGACGCAGCGGCCAGCATCTGGAGGCTCGTGTCGTGGATGTGCGCGGCGATACGGGCTCGCTCCTGCTCGCGATCCTCGAGCACGCGTTCCGTCGCTTTGCGCAACGCCTCCTGCTGCTTGAGAACGCGCTCGGACAATTCCTCGCGCGATCTCGCGCCGCTGATCGCCATCCGGGCGAACAACAGGGGAACGAGGATCGCCACGACCACCCACGTCCCCTGGCGCGAGGCAGCGGCCGTTGCGGCGCCCAGAGCGGTCAACAGCGCGTAGCTCAACAAGAAGCCTGCAAGGGGGCTCGGTGGGATCTTGCGGGCCACCTCTCTCAAGGGGATCCCGTGTTCCATATGGACGGCCACGGAGACGAGCCCGAGGTTGATGATGAGGTCGGCCGCGGCGGCCGCCGCGATGAAGAACGGGTTGAGGAGGTCGCCGGACAGGCTCATGATGGCGCTCGCCGCGCCGATGTGGAGCATCGCCTGCGCCCGGTTGAACAGAGCGCGGTGAACGGGTATCTGGGTGCGCAGCTCACGGAGGTCGAGCGATCCGAGCCCCGCTATGACCATGGTGACGCCGGGCTCGAACAGGATCGCGGCCGCAAGCAGGATGGGATAGCCCATCGTGATCCGGGTCTCGAAGCCGAGCGTGACGGGAAGGAGCTCGGCGACCACGAGAGCGCCGACCCAGAAGATGAGGATGGGCAGGCGTGGGAACGCGGAGGGTTGTGCAACGAGCGATGTCGCGAGGAACGCCGCCGCGGCCGCCACTACAGCCCAGGAATAGACCTTGATCCGATCCACAGCACTTAGGACGTTACAGAGGGACCAGATCGATACACAAGAGAAGGAGAGAGGCAACGAGGCCTCTCTCCTTCTGGGGTCCTGCAGATGCTCAGAGAGCTGCTACCACTTGAACTGGGCGCCGGCCACCTGGAAAAGAGCAACGAGGGTGCTGGCCATTGCGACGAGACGCAGTTTCATCTGGGATTCCTCCATCTATCGGATGAGTGGACTAACGAGCGTGTGAGAGATCGACTACCACTTGAAGTGGGCGCCGGCCACCTGGAAGAGAGCAACGAGGGTGCTGGCCATAGCAACGAGACGCAGTTTCATCTGGGATGCCTCCATTTCAGGACGAGTTGGTACACGGATATGGTCTTGATGTGGGCCCCGATCCGGATCGAACCTGCTCGATATGCATGGGTTCGAACCGTTTGGACCGCCGCTCCGCTCGTCCCGGGGGGGAAGGCCTTTCCCCCAAGTGTGGGATGTGATGACCCTAAGACCGTGCTATTCGTGGAACAACACGCAAAAATGACTAGGTGATCTTCGCGCGCGAGGGGTGCAGCAGATGACGCAGGGGAGCAAGGGTCCCCCGGTCGTGGGTGGCTCGCCACCCGACCTCGAGGGCACGCTGCTTCGGGTGCCCGGCGTCGTGAAGGTCCATGTCGTCGGCGGCGACGCACCTACCGAGATCCACGTCGTCACCGCCGGGGGACGCTCGGCCAAGCAATACGTACGGGACGTTCAGTCTCTGGCCTCGGCCGAGCTCGGTCGACGGATCGATTACCGCATCATCTCGGTCGTCCAGCTGGATGAAAAGGACGCCGACGTCCTACAGCGTGAGCTGCGGCCGTGGATCGAGCGGGTCTCCATGGGCACCAGGGGCAAGACCGAATGGGTCGAGGTCGCCCTCGGCTGGCCCGACGGCCGGGTGACCGAGGGCCTCGGCGCCGGCGGGAAGAGCAGGCAGGCCCGGGCACGTGGGGCCGCGGCGGCAACCGTCGCCTGCCTCGATCCCGAGCTGGGGAGCCGGGGCCAGACGATCGAGGTCTCGGCCGTGGAGCTGCAGAGCATCGGAGGGGCCGAGTGGGTCCTCGTTCACCTCTTCTTCTACTGGAAGGGTGAGTCCGTGCCCCTCCTGGGCTCGGCGCTGGTGGCGGACGACGTCGCTTCGGCGGCGGCCAGGGCCCTGCTGGACGCCGTCAACCGGAAGCTGCTGGCTCGCTAGCCTCCCCGGCCCCGGCCATCGTGCGCCGGTAGACCAGCCACGCGATGCCGATCGCGAGGAGCACGTCTCCGACGCTGATCAGGACCCGCAGCCCCGGCACGGGGATCACGTCGCCGAGCCACGGGAGCCGTGTCTCCGCGTCCAGGATCTCGTGCTTGATGCCCAGGTCGCGGACGCCGGCCCCTGCGATCTGGGCGGCACCCAGCGCCACGGGCATGGCGCCGTTGACGGCTATCACCAGGACGTTCAGCATCGTTCCCACGGCCGCGAGCACCATGCCCGGCAGACGCCGGTTGAATGCCAGGAAGGCGGCAACCAGGACGTTGGTCGCCAGGATCACCGCGAGGCCTCCGGTGGAACCGAGCCACTCGGGGTCCCAGGCACCGAAGGCGATCTGGGCGATGAGGCTCGTCCACAGCAGGAGCGGCCAGCGGAACGGGGTGGCCGCCAGGGACTCGAGCGACCCGCCCCTCAGGCGGGCGACGAGCGCGGCGACCACGCCGGCTATCAGGGCTATCAGCATGGTGCCGACCCTAGAGGAGTCGACCGGCCGGCGCCCCTGCGTCAACGGGGGATGTCTTGCCCCCCCAGCGGGGGTACCGTCGGGGGCGGCTTAGGACGACCCTAGGAGCAGCGGAATCGCGGTCCCGGAGCGTCCGGTGGCTGCCGGACGAAAGAGATCAACGAGATGGTGGTCTTGGGCGAGCCTGGAGCGAAGAGGGTATTGCTGGTCGACGATCACGTCGTCCTGAGGCGCGCCGTCCGAGACCTGATCGACCTGTCCGATCGATTCACGGTCGTCGACGAGGCCTCCAACGGCGACGATGCCCTTCGCATCATGGGCGACGGGCGGGTCGACATCGTCCTGATGGACGTCAACATGCCGGGACTCGGCGGGATCGAGGCAACGCGCCGCATCAAGCGGTGGCACCCAGACGTCGAGGTCGTCGCGCTGTCTGCGACCGGCGACGTCGACCTCGTTCAAGGGATGATCGACGCCGGCGCAGCGGGATACGTGCTCAAGGGCGGGTCCCCCGAGGAGCTCCTGCAATCGCTCCAGGCTGTCGCCGAGGGCAAGGGCGTTCTCGATGACACGGTAGCGCGCGACGTCTTCAACCAGATGTCCCAGATGTACCGGGAGCAGCAGGCACGCGCCGACGAGCTCGACGAGGTGAACAGGATGAAGACCGAGTTCATCTCGGTCATCTCCCACGAGCTTCAGACCCCTCTCTCGATCATGAAGGCCGGCCTCCACCTCCTCCACCACCGCGAAGACACGGTCGACGACGAGACCAAGGACGTCTTCTTCACATCGCTCGCCGCGGAGACCGACAAGCTCATCCACGTGGTCGATCAGATGCTCACCGTGGCTGCGATCCAGAAGGGGGACGTGTTCGCCGTTCCCGAAGAGATGGTGATGAGCGATATCGCTCTCGGCGCGATCACCAGCATGAAGGACCATCCCGGCACGGAACGGATGACGCTCGACATCAGGGACGACGCCGTCCTCGTCACCGGCGACAGAGGACGTCTCGTGAAGGTGGTGCGTTCGCTCATCGATAACGCGCTGCGTTTCAGCTCCGAAGAGGTCTCGGTGGTCGTCGACAGGAACCACCAGTGGGGGCAACTGACGGTGACCGATCGGGGGCCGGGCTTGGAGGCATCCCTGCGCGAGCGCGTCCTGCGGGAGCCGTTCGTGCAGGGCGACTCTTCGAACACGCGTGAGCACGGGGGACTGGGGCTCTCGCTGTACATCGCGAACGGCGTGCTGGAGGCTTGCGGTGGCCAACTCAGGATCGGGGAGGGTCCGGGCGGGAGCTTCCGGATGATGCTCCCGCTGCTCAAGCGCCAGTCCAGCGCCTGACTCCCGGGAGCTTCCCGGTGGCCCAACAAGCCGCCCGAAGCCGCGGTGGGAAGGACGGCGGGCCGACCCGTTCCCAACGCTGAGACGGCCGGCGACGGCCGCTGCTACCCGTAACGATTACGAGACGTTCAAATGGATTCCGTTCAGACGATGGAACCGGCCGCGTCTGGAACCAGGATCACGCACACGGCCGAAGGCGATCCGCGCGGCTTCTTCAAGGTCGCGGAGGGCGCCCTGGAGAAGATCGTCCGCCGCCAGCTGACGGCGTCGCTCGGGAACCTGAAGGACCTGCTAGAAGGAGCTGGGGAACCCGCATCCTGAGCCCGACCGCGGACCGCATGTACACTTATCCGCAGTTAGTCATTTGAGGGCGCATACGGCGCCCTGGGATTCAGTTCTCCGGTTCCTCCTCTCGGCGGTGCGGGTGTTTCGAATCTCCCGTACAGCGGCCGTTCCAAGGCCGCAGAAGAAGGAGTTGAACCAAGTGTCATCTTTCGCCCAGCTAGGCGTGTCCGCGCCCGTCTGCCGGGCGCTCGCCTCTAAGGGCATAACCGAGCCCTTCCCGATCCAACGGCTAGTGATGCGAGACGCCCTGTCGGGCCGCGACGTCCTGGCCAGGTCCCGGACCGGGTCCGGCAAGACCCTGGCGTTCGGCATTCCCATGATCGAGCGACTCGAGGCGGCCGCGCGCAGGCCGATCGGTCTCGTCCTCGTGCCTACTCGTGAGCTTGCGGTCCAGGTGACCGACGAGCTGAAGGGCATTGCTCGCAAGAGCCGGCTCAGGATCGCGCCCGTCTACGGCGGCGTATCCCTGCAGAAGCAGGCTTCGTACGCGTCGACCTCTCAGTTGATCGTGGCGACGCCCGGGCGACTGCAGGACCTGATCGATCGCCGCATGATCTCGATCGCAGGGATCCGGATCCTGGTGCTCGACGAGGCGGACCGGATGCTGGACATGGGCTTCCAGCCCCAGGTCGACCGGATCGTCGCGGGCATCACCGGTGAGCATCAGACGATGTTCTTCTCGGCGACGCTTGACGGCAGCGTGGGCAAGCTGGCCCGCTCGTACACGACCGGCCCGGTGCGTCACGAGATCGAGGACAAGAGCCGCGTCATCGAGACGGCCGACCATCGCTTCGTCCCCGTACGCCATGAGACGAAGATCGAGACGCTCGTCGACGAGCTCCGTCGCGACCGAGATCTTGCACTCGTGTTCGTTCGCACCAAGCGGGGGGCCGACAAGCTCTGCAAGAGGCTGCGCTCGGAAGGTATCCCCGCGGTGGCGATGCACGGGAACCTGAGCCAATCGCAACGTCAGCGAGCGCTTGCGCAGTTCGACTCGGGGCGCGTCGACGTCCTGATAGCGACCGACGTCGCCGCGCGAGGGTTGGATCTCGATGGGATCACCCACGTCTTCAACTACGACCCGCCCGGCGATCACAAGGACTACGTGCACCGCGTCGGACGTACGGCACGCGCGGGCCGCTCCGGAACGGGCATCACGTTCGTCGCAGACGACCAGATCTACGATCTGAGCGTCATAGCCAGGGCATTGAGGCTCGATGCGCAGTTCGAAGCCGAGGGCCTGGCGCTCACGCGGCCGGGCCACAGGTTCAAGCCGGCGAGCGCCTCGGTTGGCCGCAGCCGCCGGCCGCCGGCCACCAGCAGGCATACAAGGTTCAAGGAAACCAAGAGCGACTCCGGACGTAGCCGCAAGGCAGCTCCGCGCCGTTCGTCACGCGCGGGGGGAGGTGTTCACATGGCAACCGGAACCGTCAAGTGGTTCAACGACGAGAAGGGCTTCGGCTTCATCGAGCCCGAAGATGGCTCGAAGGATCTGTTCGTCCATCACACGAGTATCGTCGCCGAGGGCTTCAAGAGCCTCGCCGAGGGTGCGAAGGTCGAGTTCGACGCTCAGCAGGGTCAGAAAGGCCCCGAGGCGAAGAACGTCACGGCGATCTAGATACCAGAACCAAGACGAGGGGAGGGCCGCCATCCGTACGGGTGGCGGCCCTTTGCCACGCCACGCCACGCCACGCCATACCTGCTCCGCTCGGGGGACGGAACCGGACTAAACGGACGCGGATATCTTGTGGTCCGAGGGGGAGTCCGGGGCCGCATCCCATCCGTCCAGGGGGTTCGTTCGATGCGCAGAGCCATAGCGATGCTCGTCGCCGCGGCCGCCGTCGCCCTGTCGACGCCGATGGCGGTGCCCGCCTCGGCGACCCCGACGTATCCCCTCGGCATCGACGTGTCTCGCTGGCAGGAGACCATCGATTGGGGCTCGGTCAAGGCCGACGGCTACGGTTTCGTATTCGCCAAGGCGACCGAGGGCAACACCCACGACGATCCCAGATACGTGTCCAACCGAGCCGGGGCCAGGAAGGCGGGGCTCCACGCCGGCGCCTACCATTTCGCCCGTCCCAACGGGCCGACGCCGGGGGATGTCGTGGCGGACGCCATCGCCGAGGCCGATCATTTCCTGAGCGTGGCGCGGCCCGCTGCCAGCGATCTGCGTCCGGTGCTCGACATGGAAGCGCACGGGTCCCTGTCGCGGGGCGACCTCATATCGTGGACGTCGGCCTGGCTGTCCGAGGTGGAAGACGCCGTCGGCGTCAAACCCATCATCTACACGACTGCATCCTTCTGGAACTCCTACATGGGCGGGACCACGACGTTCGCGAGCGCAGGTCATCCCCTCTGGGTGGCGCACTACACGAACAACCCCTCTCCGAACGTTCCCGCCGAGAACTGGGCCGGGCACGGATGGACGCTGTGGCAGTGGACGGCTTCCGCCCGCGTCGATGGGATCGAAGGTGATGTCGCCGAGGACCGCTACAACGGGAGCCGGATCTCCGATCTGAAGATCGACCCATCCGTGGCTGCTCCACGGATGACCGCGCCCCGCCGACCTTCGGTCACTCGGACGGTATTCAAGGTGGCATGGTCCGGTGCCGACGCCAGTGGCATAGCCGGCTACGACGTCCGTTACCGGCAGGCGAGCGCCAGGTCGGGCTTCGGAAGGTTCCGCAGGCTCGTCACCGACACCTTGGCGACGAGCCGGCGTTTCTCGGGAGATCCCGGCCGTACCTACTGTTTCTCCGCCCGGGCGCGAGATGGAGCCGGGAACGTCTCGGCCTGGAGCAGCGAGAGGTGCACGGCGGTCCCGCTCGACGATCGAGACATGAAGAAGGCATCCGCGGGGTGGACCAGACGTACGGGAGACGATCATTTCCTCAGAACGTTCACCGTGACGAGGAGGAGGGGGGCGGCCCTGCGCGCGCGTGACCTGCGCGTCAAACGGGTGGCCATCGTCGCCGATGTCTGTCCACGATGTGGCTCGTTCGCGCTCCGCTGGAACGGAAGGCTCATACAGAGGGTCTCTCTGAAGCGCTCGACGTCGCGCACCAGGGTGGTCGTGGGCATGACCGTCTTCGACCGGGTGCGGTCGGGGACGTTGAAGCTCGTGGTGACGTCGAGGCATCGCCGGGTGATCGTGGACGGCCTCATAGCAAGTCCTCGCTGACGGAGCGTGTTGACGCCGGGTTACGGGTCTCGTGGGGGAGATCCGGCATCGACGGGCTGGGCCCGCGGGGAGCCGCGATCATCGACCCCCGGACCGCAACGAAGTAGGCCCCCGGACGATCCGGGGGCCTACTTGGGTCGGGATGCTGGATCCTCTTTAGTCCTAGTCGCCCGTGTACCTGAAGATCCAGAGCCCGCTGTCGCGGTCGCTCATCAAGAGGTAGGGCTTGCCCGCGTTGCCGATCTGAAGCGGATAGACGCCCCAGAAATCGTTGCCCCCCTCGGCGATGTAGTGCCCGACCTCTTTGATGCCCTTCTTGCCGAACTTCGCCACGCGCAATCCGGCGTCGTAATAGGAGAAGTACGCCAGATTGACGTTCATGCGTGGATCGGTCTTGACCTCGTGCACCGTGAGGTTGCCGAACCCTCGGGCGTAGTCCGGATCGAGCCCCTCGGGTACTGCGTAGTCGTCGATGATGCGCAAGGTCGAAGCGTCGTGCAGGTGGACGTAACCCCAACCGTCGAAGACGGTGGTGGCGGAGACCGACGCACCGAGCGTCCCGATGGCGGGCATGTCTCCCCCCGCTTCGTAGCCCTCGGGCGGCGAGAATGCGGGCTCGTCGTCGAACAGCAGGTGCATCGCCCGGTGTCCGATGCAAAGGGCAGAGACGGTCGGCTCGTACTCGTGACCCCTGCTGCCGCACACGAAGCCGTCCTGCAGGAGCCCGTTGCGTGATCCGCCGTGGCTGTTACCGATGATGACCGCGTCGTACCCGGCGTTCTCGCCTGCCTCCACCTTGGTCGAGAAGAAGCACACGCCTCGGCCGAACACGACGATATCTGCGCCGGTTGCGCTGGCCGCAGGCACCTCCTCATCGTCGTCTATCCCGTTGCCGTTCTGGTCGCTGTCACAACCCGAACCACCCCACACGGTGGATCCGCTGAGACCGGCCTCTCCGTACTGCTCGCTTATGGGCACGGTCCAGCCGAACTCGCCGCCGCCGTACGGGCCCGCGTGGGGGCCCGACGTGATCTCGAACAAGGTCCGCGTCGGCGAGAAGTCCTCGTCACTCGACAGCACGAACTTGCCGTTGCTGCTCCAGTAGGACTGGTGGCTGTTGCCCTCGGGGATCTCCAGGCCGGTCAGTGGGTCCGGCTGCGAGAAGTCCGAGTCGGTGACGAACACCGGGTTCGCCGGATCGTCGATGTTCAGCAGGACCTGTCCGGCATCCCAGTACGACGCCAACAGGAAGTTGTGGCCGTCGATGACCTTCTGTTGCATGTCGTGGTGGAAGACGGAATCACCGTTCGCGTAGCTCCCCTGCGCGCCCGGCCAGTCCTCCAGTCCAACCTCGGAGACCAGGACGGCCGGACCCGTGCCGTTGACCACCGGCGTGATGTCGAAGATGTCGACGTCCTTCAGGTCCTGGTTGTCCTGTGCGACCGCGTAGGCCTTGTCGTTCCAGGTGAAGGCCTGGACCGAGTGGGTGGTGTGGAAGGTCTGGTTCGTCACCGCGGGAAGCGAATCGCCGTACTGGCCCAGTCCCTCGGGCTCCGTCGGGTCGGTTACGTCAACGACGGAGAACCCGGACGTAACCGGCTGGTTCGAGTCGCAAGTCTCGTTGTTGTGAACGAGGATGTCCTTACCGTTGAACCGGATCACATGGACGCCTTCGCCCACGTAGCTGTTGGGCTCCGCGTCGATGAAGGCGACCTTCGTGGGATTCGCGGGATCGCTGACGTCGACGACGTGGACGCCCGTCCCGGTACCGCCTCGCTGGGTGCACTCGGGGTGGAACGCGTTCAGATAAGCGTAGTTACCGAACGCTCCTACGTCCGCGATGCCGCCGTCGCGGTTCGTCAGATCGACCTTGCCGACGAGCTCGACGTTCGAGCTCGACGCGGGCAGGTGCCCGTCGTCACCACCGTGCTGTTTGTCTTCCGGATGCGCCTCGATCGCAGTATCGACGCCGTCGTCGCTGTGCTCGCTCTCGGGATGAGCGATCGCCGACGTCGTCAGGAACATCATCGAGACGACCCCTACGAGAAGTGGCCACAAGCGTTTCCGCCGCATCCACACCCTCCTTCGTGATGGTCCCGGCGCCCATGTCGGGACTCAAGCCCGAGAGGGTACCAACACGGGCCAGCCCGATGGAACTAGTCAAGCAAGTGGGATGGATGGGGACGAAGCCCTCAAAGCCGCCGAGCCGAGGCGTCTAGTGCATGGCAGACTTAGGCGTGGGTTCGCGTTCTTTCGAAGGAGGCCTCGTGGATCAGACGTTCTCTTGCGAGCGGTGTGGCAGGGAGTTGTCCCGGAGGCGCCTCAAGGAGGTCGTCTACGAAGAGGGCCGGCACCGCATCCGCGAGCTGCTTTGCGCCAACTGCCTCGACCAGGTCATGAACGAGTCGAGCCGCGTCCGGGGCGTGGTGGGCACGATCAGGGCGGCGGCGGCTCACATCGACCGGGGACCCGCTGGCGGCGAGCGCGTGAGCATGGGGCAGCGCGGCTGAACCGCTGATCCGTGACGGATCGCTGCACGAGGTTGTCCGAGCTTCCGGCCGAAGCGCGCGAGATCCTCGACTACGAGCGCCGGGGGATCCTCGCCACGATCGACGAGCACGGCCGCCCGCACGCGGTGCCGGTCTGCTACGTGGTGAGTGGGGACGAGATCCTCACGCCGATCGATGCCAAGCCGAAGTCGGGGCGAACGTTGGGCAGGCGCAGGAACCTGGAGCGCGACCCGAAGGCGACCTTCCTCGTCGACCGGTGGGACGAGGACTGGTCGAAGCTGGGTTGGGTGATGGCTCGGGGGACCGCGCGGCTCGAACCGGCGGGCCGGGCCGACGAGGCCCTCGCGGCCCGCTATCCCCAGTATCGAGACGTGCTTGTGGGCAGCGAGGTCATCTCGATCCAGCCGAACGACATCGTCTGGTGGCTCTGGCGCTGATCTCGGATGTTCGGTGCTCAAGCGACTCCCGCGACGCGCTGTTCCTCCGCCGTGAGGGGACGTACATCCTCGAGCTCTTGGGTCTCTGCAGGGTCGCGGACCGTCTCGTTGTACCGCCGCAAGGTCCGGGGGCCGGGAACCCCGGCGCGGATGGCTTCGAGCTGAGCGGCTAGCGACATCCCGAAATACGTCGCGAGTCCCGTCGCGTAAGCCCATGTCAACAGCACGATGACCCCGAGCAAGGGACCGTACGTCTCGTTCATCCGATCGCTACTGGCGTAGTACAACGCGAGCAGTGCGGTGAGGGCCGACCACAGCAGGGCGGCTATGACCGTGCCCGTCTGCAACCAACCTCCGCCGGGTTGGCGCCGTGCGGCGAGAACTTGTAGATGAGGGTGAGCGCGGCGAACGTGAGTAGGACGGCGATCGGCCACCGCACCAGGACGATCCCATCGATGACGCCGTCTCCGAGCGTCGACGCGCGCCGTAGCGTCTCGGCAAGTGCGCGACTCGTCAGGGCGTTAGGGTCGCCATCACCCCGGCGTGGTCGGAAGGCCACATCCCCGTGGCGGTCCGGTTGTCGGGATCGGTGCCGTAGATCTTCGAACGCACGACACCCACGTTGCCCAGCGCCATCACGTGGTCGACGCGATGCTCGAGCGCCGACTCCAGCGGCTCGTCGAGCAGCTCGCCGAAGCCAGAGGTGAAGCCCGGATCGCCGGGATTCGCGACCGCCCACGTGTCGACCAGGCCGAAGCCCGTCAATTCGAAGAACGCCAGACGGTTCACCTCCACCGGCAACTCGGGACCGGAGTTGATGTCGCCGGCGAGCACGACGTTGCCCGTCGCCGAGCCGATGGGCCCAGTGGGCGCGATGAGTTCCTCGGCCTGTGCGAGGCGGACGAGGGGGTGGAACGCTTCGAGGTGCGTGTTGACGAGGCGGAACGTGCGCCGGTTGACGGTGACGTCTACCGACGTCCAGCCGCGCTCGACCGGGATCTGCAGCCCGATCCCGCTTGAGATCGTCAGGATGTTGTCGAAGTTGTCGGACTGCGCGTTGCTCATCCGTACTTCATCACCGAGTCCCGCCTTGACGAGGATGACATCGCGCTGTACCAGCCGGAAGTCTTTGAAGTAGGGGGCGCCGGCCGGGGCCTCGATGTCCGCCTCGTCCTGCACGCGTACCACGTCATAGGGTGCTCCCACCGCGCTGAGCTCCTGTTGGAGGATCTCGAGGAAGTCGTACTCGAGCGTCGTCGCCGGAGCGGGATCGTTGAACGCGCCGCTGTACCAGAGCGCCACTTCCTGAAGCCCGATCAAGGCGGGATCGGCATCGGCGATCTCGTGGGCCAGTGCCACCGCGCGTTCGGGGAAATTCGTCTGTTGCACGACCGAGAAGATATGAGCATTGGCCGCGAGGAACTCGGGCAACGAGGTCGCGGTGATGGCCGGGGTGAGGTCGGCGCCGAGGTACAGGTTGCGGGTCATGACCTTGACCGGCCGGGGGTTGGCTGCTCCCGCAGTCGAAGCCGCCGGACCCGTAAGGGCCATGGCCACGACACAGATCAGAGTTGCAATTCGCGCCGCGCCGCGGCGGTCGAACCTGTGGCTCATAGTGCCCTCCTCGTCGATCCCGGACGCCTATCCCCGCGCAGCCGTCAATGGTGGAGAGGGCGGAGGCCGGTGTCAACGGGGTTCGGCAGGCTTCTGGATGGGGCTCTTAACGTGGACGCCAAGCCGGGGCGCTCTCGATCTTCCGAGAAGGCCTTTGGGCAGGCGTTCGCTGACAGCCACGCCCTGCCGCACCTCCAGCGAGGGGCCGCCGACGCCGTGGGCCGCCTGCTCTGGGGCGATAACTAAGCTGTTATCATGTGCCCATGACCGCCGCCGACATGCTGCGCTACGCACGCCGGAGAAGGGGATGGTCGCAACGCGCCCTCGCCGAGGCCAGCGGCGTGGCCCAGCCTGCGATCGCCCGGATCGAGTCGGGGCGCGTCGTTCCCAGGATCGACACCTTGAACGGACTGCTGGCCATCTGCGGCTACCTGCTCGAGCCTTCGCCCCGTCTGGGTGTCGGCGTCGACCGGACCGGGATCCGCGAGCGGTTGGCGCTGACGGCCACGGAGCGACTTGACCTGACGGTGGCCGCGGCCCGCAATTTGGCTCGTCTGCGGGGTGAGTCGTGAGCCTCAGGCCATGGGATCCGGCGGGGGCGTTCCGGGTCCTGGAGGCTCACCAGGTCGACTACATCGTGATCGGTGGCTTGGCCGGCTCTCTCCTCGGTTCGACCTCCGTGACCGACGACACCGACATCTGTTACGGACGTGATGACGCCAACCTCGAACG
>WHSQ01000160.1 GCA_009380005.1 Actinomycetota bacterium
CGAGCTGCGTGCAGTGGCAACCGCCCGCCTGCCGGATCTCATCGCCAAGGTGGTCGTGTCGGCGAAAGAGCCGTTCGTCCAGCCGATCTTTGACATCGAGGTGCCTCGGATGGCCTTCGGACGGGTATGCCTGATTGGCGATGCAGCTTTTGCAGTCCGGCCTCACGCAGCGGCAGGCACCGCCAAGGCCGCCGCAGATGCCTGGGAGCTGACCAGGGCGCTCGAGGAGCAGCCGGACATAGAGAGTGCGCTCCAAACCTGGGAAAGGCGACAGCTGGAACTCGGCCGGGAGCTGCTCGAGCGGACCCGTCGCATCGGGCGTCGCTCACAGGTCGACTGCAACTGGTCACCGGGCGATCCCGAGCTCATCTTCAGCCTCTATGAACCGGGACGCTGAGGCTGTGACGGACGCCCGAACCCGAGCTGCCACTCGCATGGTGCACGCGGCGCAGAACTTCGTCGACAACCTCAACGACGCGCAGCGCAATGCTGCACATTGGCCGTTCCCGGTCAACGAGGAGCGTCTCCGCTGGTACTACACGCCGACGGATCATGGTGGTCTCCCGCTAAGCGAGATGCGTCCCAAGCAGCAGCAGCTCGCCTTCAAGCTGCTCGCGACCGGACTGTCGCGCCCCGCCTACGTCACAGCGTGCACGATTATCGGTCTCGACAACATCCTGGATGAGCTCGAGGATTGGAGCGCTACCTGGGGACGCGAGCGGGGACGCGACCCAGGCCTCTACTACCTGAGGGTGTTCGGCGAGCCGGGCGGCGAGGACGCCTGGTCGTGGCGTTTCGGCGGACACCACATCTCGATCCACCACCTGGTGGTCGACGGCGCGGTGCGGGCCAGCACACCTCTCTTTCTAGGCGCCGATCCTGCTGCTTCGCCGTTCCTCGGCGGCTACGAGCTAAGGCCACTTGGCAGCGCCGAGGATCTTGGAAGAGAACTCCTCACCTCTCTTGGCAAAGAGGAGCGCGCCCCGGCCGTCATTTCGCCGGTTCCCCCCTTCGACCTGGTCGGCGCCAACCGCGCCCGCGTCCAGGGAGGCGAACTGCCATTGAGACTGCCCGAGGTGTGGCGCGGCCGCTTCGAGGGCGATCTCGGCGAACGTGTCGAAATACTTCAGCGGCAGCTGGAAGATGGCCTCCAGATCACCGACGAGCACCTCGAAGCTCTGCGCTTCACTTTGGCACCGAAGGGAATCTCAGCCGAGGATCTGAGCGGCCCGCAGCGACGACTGTTGCGCGACATCGTCGGCGTCTACGTTTCGCGGCTGCCCGATGATCTGGCAAATGCCGAATTTGAGAAGTACACAAAAGAGCACATGATGAAGCTCACGTTCTCCTGGGCGGGCGGCGCCGAAAGAGGCGTGCCACACTACTATCGGGTCCAGGGGCCACGCCTGCTGATCGAGTACGACAACGCCCAGCGCGGCGGCAATCACGCCCACAGCGTCTGGCGCGACCCCGAAGGGGACTTTGGAATGGACATCTTGGGCGAGCATCACCTGCAGGGGGTACCGTGACTAACCCGCAAGTCGAGAGCGACTTAGGAGGGTCGAATGAAGATCGGTTTTGCGCTTCCGCATCAGGGCCCGGTGGCCACCAGAGAGAACATGCGTCTAATCGCGACCGAGGCCGAGAAGATGGGCTACGACTCGCTGTGGACAAACGAGCGACTCCTGGTGCCGGTTGAGGCCAAGACGCCCTACCCGGGCAACGCCGAGGGAGTCCTCAACGAGGAATACAAGACCCACCTCGACCACCTGACCTGCCTCACCTACGTCTCCGCGATCACAGAGCGGATCCGGCTTGGGGTCAGCCTCATCAACATCCCCTGGTACAACCCGGTCTTGCTCGCCAAGCGACTGGCGGCGATGGATGTGCTGTCCGATGGCCGCCTGACCGTCGGCGTGGGACTCAGCTGGTCCGAGGACGAATGCGATGCCGCCAACGTCGTCTACAAGGACCGGGGGCGGATCGGCGAGGAAGCGATCGAGTGCATGCTCGCCGTCTGGGGCCCCGACCCAGTCGAGTACCACGGTCGCTACTTCAACCTCGAGCCGGCTTACATCGGGCCGAAGCCGGTCCAGAAGCCGCACCCGCCGGTCCTGATCGGCGGCTTCATGCCCAAGGCTCTCGACCGCGCCGGCCGAATGGCCGACGGCTTTACCGGGTGCTGCGCACCTGTTGACGCCCTGATTTCCATGATGAACGCGGTGATGAAAGCGGCGGAGGAACGTGGCCGCGATTCGAGCAAGCTGCAGACCGTGATGCGCTGCCTGGTGGAACGGACCGACGAGCCACTAGATGACGCAACACGACCGGTCACTTGCGGGACCTGGGAGCAGATCGCCGAGGATGTCCGCAAGATGGAGGACGCCGGCGTTGACGAGGTGTTCTTCGACGTCGCCTTTCAGAAGGATGCTCAGAGCCGCGAAGGTCTGCTTGGCTATATGGAACGCTTCAAGGAGATGGTCAAAGCGTCCACCACCGTCTAGCTTGGCCGCATCCAAGCCTGCTGCAGATCGCGTGCCGGGGGCCCCGGCGACCGAGACTCGCCCGGCCGAGCTATCGATCCTGAAGGCGATCCAGGAGGCGCTTTGGCTCGAGATGGAGCGGGACGAGCGGGTCATCGTGCTGGGCGAGGACGTCGGGACGCTCGGCGGAGTCTTCCGGGTGACGCGTGGGCTCCAGCAACGGTTCGGGCCCGATCGCGTCTTCGATACCCCGCTCGCCGAGGCCTCGATCGTGGGCGCCTCGCTCGGCCTGGCGCTCGGCGGCATGGTGCCGGTCGCCGAGATCCAATTCCTCGGCTTCACCCACCAGGCCTTCCATCAGCTCGGACCGCAGCTTGGT
>WHSQ01000161.1 GCA_009380005.1 Actinomycetota bacterium
CGGTGGGTGCCGCGGCGCAGCCACTTGGTCGTGAGTTCGGCGAACCACCGCTCGACCAGGTTCATCCACGAGCTGTAGGTCGGGGTGAAGTGGAACGTGAACCGGGGATGGCGCACCAGCCAGCGTTGGATTGCGGGGGTCTTGTGCGTCGAGACGTTGTCGAGCACGACGTGTACGGTGAGGTCGGCGGGCACGCTCCGGTCGATCAGGTTCAAGAACCTGCGGAACTCCTCGGCGCGGTGGCGTGTGGTCAGGTCAGCGATGACGTTGCCCGATGCGACATCCAGCGCGGCGTGCAGGTTGGTCGTGGCGTTGCGGACATAGTCGTGAGTGCGCCGCTCGGGCGTGCCCGGCCGCAGCGGCAGGACCGGCGCGGTGCGGTCCAACGCCTGCACCTGGGTCTTCTCGTCCACACACAGCACCACCGCGGCGTCAGGAGGGTTGAGATACAACCCGACAATGTCGCGGACCTTGTCGATGAACTGCGGATCCGGCGACAGCTTGAAGTCCTCGCTCAGATGCGGCTTGAGCCCGAACGCCCGCCAAATCCGCGACATCGCCGTCTGCGACATCCCCGTCGCCTTGGCCATCGACCGGGTCGACCAGTGCGTCGCATCGGCCGGTGTCTCCTCCAGCGTTTTGACGATCACCGCCTCGACCTGCTCGTCGGTGATCCGCCGCCCCCGGCCGCGGCTCATCACCCAGCCCGTCCAGCCGCCGCCGGGCGAACCGGGACCGCCACTTGCCCACCGTCGCCGGATGACACCCCAACCGCGCAGCGATCGCCTGGTTCGTCTCACCCTCGGCCGCAGCCAACACAATCCGACACCGCAACGCCAACGCCTGTGCACTGCCATGCCGACGCGCCCACCGCTCCAGGAACCTCCCGCTCCTCATCGCTGAGCACCACCCGCGCCGTCGGCCGTCCCCGTCGTGCCATCGCGGCCTCCATCATGTCGATGACCCCAACTACACCACAACCCCACAGCAAAACCCAGTGAACTAACGACTCAGAACACTAGAGCTGCGGATTTTCTTGGATTGGCCGGCGGCGTCGCGTGTCGGATCTTGCGGCCGCATACCCTTGATCATCCGTCTAGCACGTTCTGAGGTCACGAACTGGAGCAGTTGCTCAGCTTCTACGCTGAGCTCGGTGTGATCTTGCCAGATGGCGAAGAGCGTCCGCCCGAAATCCAGGTCGTCCACAGGGATAGAGATCAGGCGCCCGCTCTCCAATTCTTCCATGACAGTCAACCGGCTTAGGACCGCCGGCGCCACCCCGTCTAGAACAGCTGCCTTTGCAGCGCCCGTTGAGCCTAGTACGAGCACCGGACGGGGCGGAGGATCAGGCCGGTGCGGCTCAAGCAAACGGTCGAGTTGGCTACGCGTCCCGGAGTGTTGTTCCCTCAGGACGAGTTCTGCTGCGGCGAGATGTTCAGGACGGAGTGGACGCAGACGACGATTCCAGTGGTGATCTGGCCGGACGACCACTACAAGTTCGTCCTGACCTACTGGAACGGCCTGCACCGGTTCATGTAGTTTGCGAACCCACGTGAAACCGACCTCAGCTTCACCAGCGACGATGCCAGAAATCGTATCGGCAGCGTTGCGCGCTGCCATGGAAACGTTGGGGATGTCGGACCCAATTGCGCGCAGCCACCTCGGAAAGATGTAGTCGCTCATTGTATAGCTGGCGATGATTCGGAGCGGGCGGTGGTCTCGTGAGGTGGCTAGGTCCTCGGCGGCTCGATTGAAGGCGCCGGCGGCGGACAACACATCGCGAGCGTATTTCACGAGCTCCAATCCCGCCTCGGTAGGGAGACTGCCGCTCGGACTCCGGTCGAGCAACTGCACGCCTACCCGTTGCTCGAGCCGACGGATACGAACGCTCGCGGATGGCTGCGAAATGTAGTGTTGGGAGGCGGCGCGGGATAGACTTCCTTGGTCGACGACGCTGACGAAAAAGTCGAGCGCCGACAATTCGGGCGACGATGCCGGTAGTCTCACGGTCGGGTCCTTCTCCCACGAACAGGATAGCCCTCCTTCCTCGATGCTGCCTAGCCTCGATGTTTCGTCTGACGCCGCTGCGGCGGGGCTGTGGGGTTTGTGAGACGCCGAGGGCGTGGTGGAGGCGACGAGGCCGCTGTTTGGGTAGCAGCGAAGCAGGAACCGCCGCCTTGGGGTGGTCGGGGAGCAGGCCGGCGTGGCGGCCGTGTCGGCTCGCGGTGGTCGGGTCGGTTGTCAAGGGTCAGCGTGGGCGGGCGGCGCTCAGGTGGCGGGCAAGGGCAGGGTGCGCAGGCGAGCGAACGCGGCCAGCAGGTCGGCGGCCCAGGGCCAGTCGCGTTGGATGCGCAGCGTCGGCGGCGGCCGGAGCGCACCACTCGGGCGGGGGCGTGCAACAGCTTGTGGCGCAGTCCGGCGGGCTCGGCGTGATCCACCCTGGGTTGAGTGGAGGCTCTTAGGCTTGGAAGCCAAGGAGGAGCCATGTCAGTCGCAGGATCGTCAGACAAGCCCACGACCCGTCGCTACACGCCCGAGGAGAAGGACCAGGCTGTGCGGATGGTGCGAGCCTTGCGTGCGGAGCTGGGGACCTCGCAGGGGACGGTGAAGCGGGTCGCCCGCCAGCTGGGCTACGGGGTCGAGTCGGTGAGGTCTTGGGTGAAGCAGACCGGGATCGACAGCGGCGAGACGGTCGGGACCACGACGGTCGAGGCGGCGCGGGTCAAGGAGCTCGAGCAGGAGAACCGGGAGCTGAAGCGCGCGAACGCGATCCTTCGCTCGGCATCGGTTTTCTGGGGCCATTGAAGAAGGTGTGGCTCGTGGATTTGGTCACTTCTCGTGTGG
>WHSQ01000162.1 GCA_009380005.1 Actinomycetota bacterium
ATACGTCCGCAGGCGCCGCCGGGAATCCCCCTGACGGATGATCCGTCTCCACTCAATGGGGACGGAGAAGTTCCCCTCGCAGGGCGTTTCGCCGTCGCCCTGGCCCCCGTAGCCTCGGCGGCCATGGATCACACCGCGGTCGATCCCGGAGGAAGAGAAACGAAACGATGCTGATCGCCGAGGCCCACGTCCAGACCGAGCGCTCCAGCCGGTTCCTCAACCAACTCTGTCAACATGTGAACCACCTGGCGCAGGTGCACCCGCAGATGCAGGCGCACGTCGAATGGTCCGACGACCGCGGGGTGATCAGCTTCGGCTGGGGCCGATGCACGCTCCGCGCCGAGCCGGGCGCCCTGACGCTGCGGGCCGAGGCCCGTGACGAAGAAAGCCTGCAGCGCATCGAGCAGCGCGTCGCCGACAACCTGGAGCGGTTCGGCAGACGCGATCACCTGACCGTGAACTGGACACGGTCCCAGGGCGCGGGCGAGCAACTGCCGAGGCAATCGCCACGCGACAGAGGAGGACACCCACATGGCTGACCCGCCCCGCCACCCCGACACCGGCGACGACACCGGCGTGGAGCCCGACAGCGGAGCGACCACCGGCACACCACGCTGGCAGAAGGTGGTCGGGCTCATCGGCCTCCTCGTGGTCCTGCTGGTCGCCATCATGTTGGTTGTCGGCGGTGGCCACGGCCCTGCTCGCCACAGCGGCGCCACCCCTGTTGCCGACGGCGCCGTCGAGGTCGCCGTGACCGCCGATGCCTTCGCGTACGACCCGGACGAGATAACCGTCACGCTCGGACGCAGTGAGATCTAAGCGATCGGGAGGTTCGAACTGATGCACTCGCTTCGCGAAATGCTGGGCTTGCTTCGCGCTTCGCCCGGGTTCGTAGCCGCTGTGCTGGTCACTCTTGTGGCGGCTGGGTTCAACGGTCTGATGGTTTTCCTGATGATGTTGGAGGTCGACTTGCCGGGGGCATTCGGCCAAATGACGCACTTCCAGGAGCCAGGCCACCGCGCCCACGATCTCACGTTCGGGTTCCTCTTCGTGCCGGCCGTAGTAGGGATACTCGCCCAGCTCCGGCGGCCGGCGAAGAACGTCGCCGGAATGTTGATGGCACTCATCCCCTCGGTCGGGCTGCTGCTGACCCTGCTAGTGACCTTTGTCCTCACAAACAACACGAGGGTTTTGCAGCCTCCGTGGGTAACGGTCGGGGCGGCAGCGCTCATTGCAATGAGTCTTCACCCGGCTGGGCGTGATTTCTTCCGGTCGTTCCGGGTCTCGCGAGTCAACCCGGTGATGCTTGGGCTGGTCATCGTCGCAGCGGTGCCGCTGCTCGTGTTCGCGTCCACCAACATCGGGCTGCAGGGGACCGTCGTCGACGACCATGCCGCCGCCGGACACTACGGATTCATGGCCGCGTTCGGCTTCACCGTCATCGGGGTGGGTGTGTTGGCGAGCCTGCGGGCTGACGGCTGGAGGATCACGGCGTGGGTCGCCGGCCTCCTGCCGGCCCTCCTCGGGGTTTCGTCGCTGGTGTACCCGGACGTCACCTCGAGTCTCGGCCCGATCTGGGCGCTCGCGGCCATCGCGTGGGGCGCCGTGTTCGTCGCGGCGGCCGAACTCACCAAGGACCTCGCCAGGGACGCGGAGGACCCGACTCTGCTGGGTTCCCGGGGCGTTCCATCACGATCGGCGCGGGGTTGAGGACCCGGAGAACGGGCCGCCCCGATGCGGGCCGTGACGGACGTAAGGCGCCCATCACGAAGGAGATTCGTTCCTCCCGGAGTGCGCTCATCCGATCCAGGTTGGGTCGGAACCACGAAACAGCGAGCTAATATGTGTCCGTGATTGTCCGTTTAGCTCTGATCGGCGATCCCAGCCCAGCCGCCGCTTCGAGGGCGTGTTCAGTTCGGTGCACGTTCCACAGGAGCGCCCCGTGAGCACCGCGACCGGTACGAACCAGCTGCGCACGGCGGTGAGGAAGACGCTGAACTGTGCGCCGACCACGACCGCCAGGGTCGGCACGCAGCAGGCGAAGCCGGTGAGGAACCGCGGCAGCGCCCCGAGCAGCCCGCCGAACGCCCTGGTCCCGCAGGCCCGGACGGTCGCGACGATATGCCAGGCGACGGCGATGTTGAGCCCGATGAGCAGACCAAGCACCAGTCCGGTCACGATGTTCAGCGGGGAGACGAGGATCTCGACGTGGTTCACCGGGTAGACCGCGGCGATCGGCTTGAACTGGAACAGCGCGAGCCGCTCGAACATCCGCGAGGGCCAGCTCGGCACCACCTCCACCGAGGGAATGTCGACGAAGCGCAACATGTCGCGACCGGGTGCGATAGTGAGGTCACGGATCGCCACGAGGAACACGAGCAGGTAGGCCACAGTCGCGGCGAACGCGGCCCGCCGGTAGCGGCGGGTGGCCAGGGCGGCGCGGACGACCCGGATGCTGCGGCGCCCGAGGGCGCCGGTCGGAGCGACCGTCGCCAGGTGCGCGACCCCAACGGAGTAAAGCGGTGGATTGGGGGGTGTTCGGGGTGCCCGAGACGTTCTTGGTGGACCAGCGAGGGCGGGTGCGGGCCAAAGATCGTCGGGGCCGTCACCGAGGAATGGCTGGTAGACGGGGCAACGCGGCTGCTGACCGAGGACACACCCGTCCCGTGACCCGATCCGTCGCAGGACCGACCGCAATAGCTCCGGCCGCGTGGGCGTCGGCGGCCAGGTGAGGTCGCTGGTGAACCGGCCTCCGTGCCAGCCCGGCGCCAGACGGGCGTAGGGTCCGACGCTGGCCGACCCCGCCCCATCGCTGTCATTCTG
>WHSQ01000163.1:0-2236 GCA_009380005.1 Actinomycetota bacterium
GTGGTAAAACCGTCCGGGTAACCCCTCCTCTCCGCTATACCTGCCAACCGCCCGTCATTGTGGTACGTCCATCCATGGTAAGCACATCGGAAGAAGTTCGCGTTACCTTGCTCCTCCCTGCAGACAACATTGCCACGGTGACGACAGGTGTTGAGCAACACATCTATGCTGTGGCCATCGCTACGACTTACAATAACGGGTTGGTGGCCGATATACGCCGTCCGATAGTCTCCGGGATGACGCACTTCGCTCTCGTGGCCTACATAGACCCAGGTCTGATGGAAAATATTTCGCATCTCGGTGTCAAAAACCTTGGGATCCGTGTAGATGCCTGTGTGAATTCGGAAATCAGACGGCGTTTCCACCACGCGCCCGCCGTATTCGGAACGAAGTGTATCGGAGACTTCGCCGTATGTGCTCATGATCGGATCCTCCTTGTTAGCTTTCACGTTGTGAGGTTGGTAGTGGGCGTGTCGGTTGCAGCTGAGCAGGACCGCAGGATTATGCGGACGTCATGCAATCCGCTAACCACCTTAGCGGATGGTGATCCCCTGCCGCGCGGCGGTGGATGACGGTCGTTTCCTGCAGCCACGGTTGGAGCAGAAGCAAGGACTAGCGCCCACGCGTCGTTGATCGATAGGTCCTGTTCCCTGCTTGGCGGCGGGATCGGCATCCCCGACCGATAGGCCTCACGAAGCACATCGGTCACCTGCGTGTCCACGGACGTCATCCCCGCCCCCCTTCCGGATGCCCCCCCAAGCTCCAACGCGTGCGCGGCTAAGTCTCCACCCAAAGCAGTTTCCTAAGCCGACCACGGGGCCCCTGGTGTGGTGCGTCTTCACACTCCGGATGATCTTATCATGCTACAATATGATATGGTCTTATCATGGTGATATGACCTTATCATGCTGGAACATGATCTGACCGGTGCTACAACCTGTCAAGGAAAGGGGTCCGCTCAGTGGAACACAGACTACGGGCGACATGCCGGACCGCAGCAGGGTGATCGGGAAGATCCGGACAATCTTGGGAACGTTCACTGCCGATGACGACGACCTTGGACTGTTGGAGTTGTGGATCGGACGGGATTGGCAAAGTCCACCGTTCACAGGCTCACAAACGATCTCGTCGAAGTGGGGTGTGCTTGAGGGACCAAAGGCTGCTGCCGGCTCGGGGTGACGGTGCGTCCGAACACGAACGCGCCCGCGTAGCAGGGGTTGGTCAAAAAGTCGTGCACCGCCGGGTAGGTCGGGGTGGCCCACCGGACCCGGGCACGCGTGCAGGTGCGCCGCGGCAGCACCAGCCCGTCCTCCAGCAGTGACAGCAGCACCTGGCGGGCTGAGCCGATCTCGGCGAACCGGCGGAACACCGTGGCGATCGCTTCGACGACCGCCTCGTCCGCGGACAGCACCACCGCGTCGTCGGGGTCGTAGTCGTAGCCGACCGGCAGTCCTTGACGCAGTTCGCCCTTGGCGGCCTTGTGCCGCAGCCCCGCGGTCAGCCGGCCGCGGATCAGGTGCAGCTCGGCCTCGCTCATGGTGCCCTTCAACCCAAGGACGAGCCGGTCGTTGAAGTCCCCGGCGTGATACAGCCCGTCGCCGTCGGCGATCAGCGTGTCGGTCACCGCGCACAGGTCCAACAGCTGGTACCAGTCGGCGTTGTTGCGCGCCAGCCGGGACACCTCGATGCCCAAGATCAACCCGACCTGGCCCAGGCCGACGTCGGCGACCAGCCGCTGGAAGCCGGTCCGTGCGCTGGTCTCCGCCCCGGAACGGCCGAGGTCCTCGTCGATTACCACCACTCGTGCGCTCGGCCAGCCGAGCTCCACCGCACGCTCGGCCAGCTCGTATTGGCGTTGCAGGCTCTCGGTGTGCTCGCGGACCTGCATCACGGTGGACTGGCGCACATACACGTAGGCGTCGCGGCGCAGGTGCGCGGCGGTGACCTTGGACACGCCGATCATTGCCCGGACTCCTCGGCGCCGAGGATCTCGCGGGTGATCAGCCGAGCGAGCAGGACCAGCACCTGCTCACGAGCCGCCGGTGACAGCGCCGACCATCGGTCCTGACCGGACGCCCAACGGCAGGCTACGAACCTCCGCGGCACGCAGGCCGCCCAGCAGCATCGCCAGGGCGATCGCCCGATCGCGGTGCGTGCCCAGGTCGGCGATGAACGCTGCGACCTCGGCGGCGTCCAGGCTCTCGGGCAGCCGGCTGGGCTGGCGCACCAGCCGCCC
>WHSQ01000163.1:2246-2820 GCA_009380005.1 Actinomycetota bacterium
GGACCAGCACCTGCTCACGAGCCGCCGGTGACAGCGCCGACCATCGGGTCCTGACCGGACGCGACGTCCGGGTCGACCTCCAGGGCCAGTTGTGCGGGCAGGGCTATGCTGAGCGAGCGCAATAGGCTCACCTCCCGGTTTCGTTGGCGCGTCACGGGTGCGGTGAGCCTATTGGCGTCTGGCCTCGTCGCAGCGCTTTTGCCGCGCCGCCGCGTGCTGGTAGCGGTCAGCGGCGAACTTCACCGTCAGATACCCCAACCAGGCCTCCAGCGGCACACCCAACTCGGCGGCGATGCGCTCGTCGAGGTCATCGAACGTCGCCCCCTCGGCACGCAGCTTCCGCTCCAGGCGGCTCACCAGCACATCCGCCGGCACCCACGACCTCAGCGCCTCGCAAGCGGCGTTCACTGCCGCACCGCCGTGCTGCTCCCCTCGCCGCGGTCTTCCCGCGCCGCCTCGACCAACGTCCGCAGCCGACGAATGCCATCCACCGACAGCACCGTCCCTGAGACCTTCGGCGCCGGCGCGTCACCGAACACGTTCGTCGCCGCGGCTGGGATCGTCCCCGGTGTGC
>WHSQ01000164.1 GCA_009380005.1 Actinomycetota bacterium
ATCGATGTCACCTCTCACGACAGCCTGCTCGGGTTCAGGTGGCGGGAGACGGTCGAGCAGACCGCCACGGCGGTCGAGGCCAGCGTCGCCGTTCCCACCGCAGCCTTCCAGGACCCGCCGGCCGACGTGTGGACCGCCGACGGGGTATTCCAGCCGGGTGCTCTCCGGGTCAACGGCGGGAAGACCTTCGAGTTCGTCGCCGAGCTCGACGTCGGCGTCTCCGGCTTGGAGACCGTCCTCTCCGGCACTGCGAACAGCGGCAGCCGCTATCGCGCCAACCGGCAGCACGACGGCACTGGCGGGGTCGTGCTGCTCGGCGGACCCACCGCCCGGCAGCTCGCGCCCGACCGGGTGCTCGTGCGGGTCGTCAACCCGCACAGCTTCCCCGTGTGGCTGGTCAACGGTCCGGGCGCGCTGCAAGGTGAACCGGCGATCGTGCTAGCCGCCACCACCACCGTCCAGGCCGGTGAGACCGCGGCGATCCGCAGGGAGGTTGACGGCGAGGGGAGCATCACCCACGTCCTGAAGCTGTCCGACAACGTGTGGCGGCAGAACGTCGGCGCGACCGAACGGCTCGTCCGGTTCCTCGCCAACAACTTCGCCACCCCGTCACCCGTCGCGCAGCAAGTCAAGATCGTCCCGAACCTGGACGTGAAGCTCGGGTCCGTCGTCCGGCTCCGCGACCCGGAGATCTCCGGGCTGGAGGTCCGCGCACTCGTCCACTCCGTCCGGCTGTCCGGCGTGCCGGGCGCGTTGGAGCAGACCATCGAAGTGCAGCCGCTGCCGCCGACGATGTTCGAGCACGACCAGCTGCTGGCTGGCCTGACGCTCGGTGACCACGATGTCGCGTTCGCTGGACAGCGGCTGCGCGACCACGACGTGAACCCGATCCACGAGCCACTGGAGATCTGATGCCCCAAACACCAGCCGGGATCGTCTACCCCGACGCCGCCAGCCCCTATCCGGAGGCCGACTGGTGGGAGGACCTGGCGTTCTCCATCGACGAAACGATCATCGGCACCACCCAGCAGCGGATCGCTTCCGACACCCACACCGGCGGCAGCTTCTCCATCACCGTCCCAGATGGGCAGTTCTCCACGTTGCGGCTCACGTTGCGGGGCGCTCTCACCGAGGCGGGCAACGACAACATCGGCCTGCGGATCAACGGCGACACCACCGCGAACCTGCACAACTCCACGCTGGTCACCCGCACAGCCGAAGCGGGTAATCCCGTCTCCGCCGAACCCGAAGGTATCACTGACCTGCCCGCGTCGATCACGTGGCGGATCGCCAGATGGTCCGCCGCTGTCGGCTGCGCCGCCACCGTCGACCTTTTCATGACGGACATCGCGTCGCTCATCTCGTTCGAGTCCCACAGCGTCAAACCGTCGACCACGTCCGCAGCGCAGCGGCAGCACAGCTACGGGTGGGGTCGGATCGAGGCGACACGGTTGCTGACCTCGCTGTTCGTGGTCACTTTCGGTACCAACACGTTCAATAGCCTTAAATGGTGGCTTGATGGAAGTGGATGAAAGGAGAAACAATGGCTGTTCCTACTGGCGCTAAAGAGGTTCACTACACAATCCATGGGCTCACCCCGAGTGACAGCAGTTTCACTGTTCGTTTTTCGGCTCCAATCGGATCTCCAGGAGAAGCGACTGTCGATGATTTGGATGAAGCCTTGGAAACTGCAGCCGATGCCATCATCGCGTTCCTTGTAAATAAGGGATATACGGAGGGTACCGGCGGTACACGGTTGTACAAAGGTGACATCGAGGGTGACCCCTGGCCTGGGAGTTAGAAACGTGGAACACGAGATCAAGTGCGGCGACTGCGAGCACATCGCGATCGGGTCTGATGCCGCGGAGGCGTGGGACAGCTTTCTCAATCACGGCGTCGGCCGAGCTCACCGGCCCGCCGACAGCTCTCTCATCGACGACAACCTCAGGCCCGTGCTGGAGCGTGCCGGTCGACGTGATCGGGTCCTCGACGGGCTGGCAAGGGTCGCCGGTGTCACCCGGGAAGATCTCGCTGCCGTCCTCGGGGTCGCGCTGCCCGCGCCCGTCGAGCTGGAATCCTGAGCCGATGTGGATGCGCTGGACCTGCCCACGCTCATACCCTCGGCGAGCGTCCTGGGGCTGTTGCTCGTCCTCGTCGTCCACACTCAGCGACAGGCCGGTGCCGACCGAAACGACTACCGCTCCCACATTCTGTCCCAGCGTGAGTCGCACTCGAAGGAGATCGCCGTGCTGCGCGCCGAGCTGGGAGCTGAGATCGCAGGGTTGCGGGCAGAGGTCCGGGAGTTGCGCGAGCAGAACGACGCCGAGCGCCATGCCCGCTGGGCGGCCGAGGACGCGGCGGCGCACTGGCGGCGGCGAGCCGGGGTAGGCGATGATTGAGCGCGGCCTCGGGGGCCTGGTCCCCACCATCCTGCTGGTGGTCATCACGGCGATGGTCGCCTGGCTCGCCTTCTCCTCTTCATCCGCCCGTCAGGACGCGCGCATCTCCGCGGATAACGCATCATCGATCGCGTCGCAGGTCACCGCAGCATGCGACCGTCAGGGTGAAACAGCACGCGAGTTGGGGCGGCTGTGCGAGGAGGCCGCCGCGGTGGAACAGGAGCCGGTGGAGACGATCCCAGGACCTCGCGGTGAGCGTGGCGAGCCGGGAGAGAGCATCGTCGGGCCGACGGGCCCGCGTGGCTTCCCAGGGATGCCGGGGGAGAGCGTCACTGGGCCTCGGGGTGATCGGGGTGAGGAGGGCCCGCCCGGCCCGGGTGGGCCAGAGGGC
>WHSQ01000165.1:0-1435 GCA_009380005.1 Actinomycetota bacterium
CTAGATGACAGTCCGGCATAACGGCGATGTGCTTAAAAACGAACGGAAGCTCCGCGATGTTGAGGAGCTGTTGTTTGGCCGCAGGTTCAATCGTCTCTGGATCTAAAAAAGTAACGATTTTCTCGTTTATGTTATTCATGAATTCAGTATAGCAAATAGTACCGTACAGTTCGGCAAGTCGATGGGGATGAATGTTCTTGTGTCGTACAGATAAAAAGAGTAGATGCTTTCCTATGAGTTTTGAGCATCCAGTGCCTAAAAATCTTCTCACTCCAATCGGTGACATGACGGTGTCGTTTGCAGCACTGGAACTGCATATGCAAGCAGTTTTTATATTTTTGGTGGACGAATCTGCACGAATCGGACATATCCTTGCGAGCCAGCTCTCATTCGCCCGCCTGAGAACGAGTATACTTGCCCTGCACAAGGAAAGGTATGGCGAGAACTCGGACTATTTGAAGTTGAAGGACTTTATGGCAAGAGCGGCTAAAATCGAAGAGGAGAGAAATAATATAACGCATTCATTTTGGGGAGCCGGCGAATTACCCGATACGATAATAAGGCTTAAAATCACGGTGCACTCTAAACGCGGTCTTAATTCTGATAATAAAGTTTATAGTGAAAGCATGTTAAATGATTTTGCAGCAAGCATTCGGCAACTCACCGATGAATTCATAGAGTTTTACGTGGCTCTACTTCCTTTACCGAAAACCAATAACCCTTAACCGCGTCGCACAACCCGCACCGAGATAAGCTTTCGCTAGACATGATTTTCGTTTCAGGCATATTATCGAAGTCAAAGGAGAATCAAGATGGCACAACAGACTGAAGAAACGGCAAAAGACATCGTGGTCGCATTATTAAGCCAGGTTGAAGGCTTCAGCATCTCTCACCTGAAACAGTCATCAGAAACCGCCGAAGGAGTCGCAACGATTTATACCCGCGTACTCAAGGCGGTTAAGGAAGGAGAAAAGGACAAGACTTATATCTCATAATTTGGGCTCAGTAAGGTCGCACAACCTGCATTTTCCGACGTCTTGCTTTTACGAGCTTGTTCATTAGACAGAACTAATTGCAATGGCGGCCTACTGTACTCCAAACGGAGGATTCCCATTGGAGCACCATTACAAAGATCATATTATCGTAATCAGCGCGGCTGGCCCTGGTCATAAATTTAAATGGAAACCAAACTGCATAATCTTAGCTAAAGGCTGCCGGACAGTCATTAAGCAACTGGAGTGGGATCTCGACTACGAGTCGCCCCAAGAAGCTGAACAAATAGGACTGTACGTTGCAAAAAAATGGATTGATGCCTAGGCGGTTGACACCTCCCGCCCTTCCCTCATAATGAAAAAGGAATAAGAATCAACCTGTTTTTGAAAACGCCCCACTTTTTTGAGGGCGTTTTCGCTTGCCTGAAACCTCGATCATGAAG
>WHSQ01000165.1:1444-2763 GCA_009380005.1 Actinomycetota bacterium
GCTCTTCTGTGGTGCGCTCCTGTGCGTAGCATTCTTGCCGATGAATAGCTGATCGCGAGCGCCGCACAACCTGCATTATGCGATCTGACGCTATTCAATACTGTGTGATAAGCGCCTATCCTTCATCAGGGGGATTTAATCTTTATGGCTATCGATCTACCGGCTTTAAATAACGTGGAACTAACCCCGATTGTAGTTGTTGGAATATTCAGCGTCTTTGGGGTGATTAGCGGTATACTCGGATCTCTAATCGCACCGTGGGTTCATTGGGAATAGAAAGACGGCGAAAGAAGCTGGACCGCCGCCGCGAGCTAATCGACCGAGCTAGGATTTTGCTTGATGGCACGCCTTTTAATCGGGAAGACTACCGTAGGGCCGCTGAGTACAACGCCATCAGCATTTATTTGCCACAAAAAAGAACAGATAATGTTAACAAACGTAACATTATTGGTGGTGAAGAAAACCTGAGGGACAATATGTTCCAAGAACTCAACAAGTTGGAAAAAAAGTGGGATTTGATTTAGACCCTTGCCTCATAATGAAAACGGAGAAGGAATAAGAATCATTTTGAAAACGCCCCACTTTTTTGAGGGCGTTTTCGCTTGCCTGAAACCTCGATCATGAAGAAAATATTCATCGCGCTTGGGGTATTGTTCTTATTCCTCCTAGTCGTGCAATTATTTCGCTATAAGGTGCACATTTCCAACGATGGCGGGACTGTGATTAAACTCGACCGGCTTACCGGCGCAGTCGAGAGGTGTGCCGTGCGCTGTTAGATGCACTTGAAAAGCGCCTTCGCGGTCTCTTCTCGTCGAGAGTGGAAAGTGATTCTAAAAGCGGGAGAAGGATTTCAGAATCCGCTTGATGTTTTTTAGCAATTCAGGAAGTGCTATCGGCTTAGTAATTACCTCGGCCACCATTCCTTCCAGAATTGTGTTTCCTGCGCGTGCGGATAGATAACCTGTCATCAAAATCACCGGCAGCCGTGCCCACTTAGCATGGATTAATTCAATGAGCCGAAGTCCATCCACGTGCGGCATAACAAAGTCGGTGATCACAAGATTGAAAGTCTCTCCGGTAAGTATCTCAAGCGCTTCTGCGCCATTCGCAGCTTGGCGGACGTCATATCCTTTACCACTAAGATACTTACTCATGGCAGTGCGGCTTAAATACTCATCTTCGACAACGAGAATTCTTTCCGCCACGGTGGGCCTCCTCCTTTGGGATAGGTTAGGGCGTTGATTGCGGGACCGCGCGCGGCCCGCACCGCCGCTAAGATTGCTCCTATCAAAACAACTCCGCATAATGCAAGAAAAAAC
>WHSQ01000166.1 GCA_009380005.1 Actinomycetota bacterium
GCCTGGATGGAACGCGAGTTCCCGTCTGTGCAGTTCGAACGCTACGCAGATGACGGTGCGCCGCGAGCGCCGAAGGAGGTTCCGATGTAGAAGCGGAGACTTCTGGAGGCGGTGCTGCGCCGAAGATGGAGGTAGGCCCTCCGGACTCGCTGTGCAGGCGGAGAGTCCAAACCACTGCGCGCTGCTACGCCCGGGAGGGCGTGGTGGTGAGCGGCGTAGAAAAGGCGTCCAAGAGGCGTCAGGTAAGAACCGGGAAGACGATGCACAAGAACCACCGTGGACAGGTCGAAAGCGTAGGAACGGGATCAAAACCGGGGTCCAGTCGTTGCCCCGGGACGAGTCTGGCGGAAACCTGTGTACTGGCCAGGCGGTCCCCGGCCAAGAGGTGGCGTGAGCCCGGTTCAGGCTTCGGTGCGGAACGCGGGAGATCCTTGCCCCGAAACAGGCATGGCTGGGGTGACGGTCGTGTCGAGAGGGAGTGCTCCAAGCAGCGGAACTGCGAGGGGTCGAGTACTGGTCGCGGGGCAAGGAAGTCGGGCCATTCCGTAGTAGTCGCAGGAGTGACGAACTGCCACGGAGGACGGGAGAGCCGTCTACAGGGCGAAGGGGATGGGTCGCTTGGAGACGCAGCCTGCCAACCGGGCAAGCCTCGGGATGAGCAGGCCGAACGAGGTCAACCAGCGTGGCTGGGAGGAACCAAGTGAGCGTGTCAACTGGTCAGGGAAAGCCGTTCGATATCGACAAGCGGCTGATCTGGGAAGCTTGGAAACAGGTCAAGCAACGGCAGGGTGCGCCAGGGATCGACGGCCAGACGATTGAGCAGTTCGAGGCTGACCTACAAGGCCAGCTCTATAAACTGTGGAATCGGATGTCGTCGGGTTCGTATTTGCCATCGGCCGTGCGGCTGGTGGAGATACCCAAGCCAGGATCTGATCAGGAGCGGACGCTGGGCGTGCCCACCGTCTACGACCGGGTCGCTCAGACCGCGGTGGCCATGTTGTTGGATGAGCTCGTGGACCCTGTGTTCCACGAGGACTCCTATGGCTTCCGCCAAGGGCGATCGGCGTTGGACGCGGTGGCAGCATGCCGGCAGCGTTGCTGGAAGTCCGACTGGGTCATTGACCTGGACATCAAGGGCTTCTTCGACAACGTCCCGTGGGAACAGATCCTATCTGCGGTGGCGCACCACACCGATCTGACGTGGGTGCGGTTGTACGTGCAGCGGTGGCTTGCCGCCCCGGCACAGCGGCCGGACGGGTCGGTGGTCGAGCGGGTGAAGGGAACTCCGCAGGGAGCTCCGGTCTCGCCCGTGCTCGCCAACCTGTTCATGCACTACGCGTTCGATTGCTGGATGCAACGGGAACATCCGCACATCCCGTTCGAACGCTATTGCGATGATGTGATCGTGCACTGCGCCAGCGAGCAGCAGGCCCGGCAGGTCCGGGAGCTGATCGCTGGACGACTCGACGAGTTCGGGCTACAGCTCCACCCGGACAAGACGAGGATCGTGTACTGCAAGGACGATGATCGGCGCGGCGACCACGCCGTCACGTCGTTTACGTTCCTTGGCTACACGTTCCGGCCGCGTCGCGCGAAGAACCGCTGGGGCAAGCCGTTCGTGAGCTTTCTCCCCGCGGTCAGTCGTGACAACGTCGTTCGGATGCAGCGGGAGGTGCGCTCTTGGCATCTGCCGCGTCGCAGTGACAAATCACTCCAGGACCTTGCACGTATGTTCAACCCCATCGTGCGAGGGTGGATCAACTATTATGGCGTCTTCTACAAGTCGATGTTGTATCCACTCCTCCAGCATCTCAACCGCAAGCTCGCCTTCTGGGCGACGAGGAAATATCGACGACTGAAACGCCGCGAGCGGCGCGCGACAGCACGGCTGCGGAACATCGCCAGCCGGGAGCCTGACCTGTTCGCGCACTGGCGATTCGGCGTCCGACCCTGACCACTGGGTAGTGGGAGCCCGTTGCGCGGAGACGTGCACGGCGGGTTCTGCGAGGGGCCGGGGGTGCAATTCCCCCGGCCTACTCTCCCGGTGGTGCACTGTGTGACCGAGCGGCAAGCCCGTTACGTGCTTGCCAGACTCACCAACAGGCTGGAAGACGTCGGGCTGCTTCTGCATCCCGACAAGACCAAGATCGTCTACTGCAAGGACGACAATCGTCGCGGCTCTCATGAGCACACGGCGTTTACGTTCCTTGGGTTCAAGTTCTGCCGTCGGACCGTGCGCACCAAGCGCGGGGTGCTGTTCACCGGGTTCGCTCCGGGGATCAGCCCGCAGGCTCTCAAAGCGATCAGCCGAGAGGTCCGCCGATGGCGCCTGCACACGCGCACCCGTCTCGAGCTGGACGACCTCGCCGCTTGGATCAACCCGATCGTGCGAGGCTGGGTCAACTACTACGGCCGGTTCTACCGGTCGTTGCTGATCCCTCTCCTCAAACGCATCAACGCCTACCTGGTGCGCTGGGCTCGCAACAAGTACAAACGAGTGGCCTCGTTCAAACGCGTCTATCGGTGGTGGTACGGGCTCGTCGACCGACAGCCCGACCTGTTCGCCCACTGGCGCGTTACGAGCATGTTCTCGTGGATCAGGTGACAAGAGCCGTGTGACGGGAGACTGTCACGCACGGATCTGTGGGAGCCGGGGGGTGCGATTCCCCCCGGCTACCCGACTCAACGTCTATCGGCGGGAGCACGCGGACGATGAGCCGGCCCTGGATGTGAGCGA
>WHSQ01000167.1 GCA_009380005.1 Actinomycetota bacterium
GATCCTCGATAACCTCGCTGCGTACTGTCAACGAATCTCTGACTCAGGACACTAGACGGCGGCTAATGTGAGTACATTGAACGCAGACCCGTGGTGGTGGCTGGTCCTCTCGCTGATCGTTCCTGCCATTGTCGGCGGAATTGCACACGACTCCACTTAGAGAACGCCCCCGTCTCATATGTTTCCGTCCTCGGCCGGTACGGGGTGAGGACACGAAGTCCGCAACCGTGCTAGACAACGAGTGGGGCTACAGCAACCGCCTGGTCGACGTGACGGAGCTGGTGGCGAGCAAGCTCTAGCGACAAGCGGTTCCTAGCGCTCTCGGTCCTCGTCGTTAGCCAGAAGAAGCGGTCAGGCTGTCCGTCGTTATCGCTTGGCTGCTGACCGGGCGACGATCCGAAGGACGTCCGTGGAAGGACTGTTTAGTGCCTGCTCATCACTTTGCCGAGAGTTTCACTTCGGCGGGATCCAGTTGAGTGTCCGAAGTACCTCCCGGGCGACCTCCCGTGGAGCACGTCCGTGATTGGGGACCGTGAAGTCGTGGATGTTGGCCGCGTCGATCTCTCGGGCTACATGGGCGGTGCGCGCTAGAAAATCATCCCTCAACGGCCCGCTGTTGCGTCTGCGGATGCGGTCCTCGAGAGCCGCCTGTGGGGTCTTCACGAGGGCAACCGCCATCGCCACGCCTCCGATGGCGGCGTGCAATCTGTCTCGCTGATCTTGGTTGAGAAGAGTTCCCGCGATGACCGCCCGGTGGATGCCCGTGGCCAGGAAGCTGGGCCATATCGCTTCGAGGTTCTGTAAGGCCAGCTCGTAACCGAAGGGATCGTGGCCCTCGGGGGCGGGATAGACCTGCCCGAGCCAGTCGAGGTCGATCAAGGCATGCCTCTGACTACGCTCGTGCAGCTCCTCGGAGATGGCCTCCGCCAGGGTCGTCTTGCCGGCTCCGATCGTCCCGGTGAGTGCCACCGCCGCGATGTCGTTTTGCATCGGCCCACCGTAACGGCGCATGTTTGTTGATCGCTCGGCCGGTTGACCTTGTCTGGACCGATCCTGCGGAACGCGACCCGAATCACCCCTGACCTCCCAATTGAGGACTTCCGAGGCTACTGGAAGCCGACTCCTTCGGTCCTGCGAGCCGACCTCTTAACTCGGCAGGCTGCGTGCTAGCTAGGCTGTTCTCGTGGACAGTGGTTCGGTCCCCGATCGGCCAGCGATAGCACGCTCTCAGCGCCTGGGCCGCGCCGCCCTCTTGCTGACAATCAGCGGCGGCCTCATCCTCGTGCCCTCATATCTCTGGGAGCTTCCTGCACCCGTGATCGTGGTGGGCGGTGTCCTGTGGCTGGCGGGTCTCTTCTCTGTGTGCATCGCAAGTGTTCGCGTCGCACGGGCCCAAGGCGTTGGGTTGCTCCGGGGATCGTGGGAGGTGATCCGGCTGGCGGGCCGGTGGGTTTGGGAGTTCCTGCCCTGAGGCCTCCAGCGAGATGGATGGCCTTATGGGCCCTCGTGACGGGCGTGAGCCTTCTCAGGGGCGCCCTTGTGGGCGACTCGCCGCTATGGATTATTGCCGTGTGGGCCGTCGCGCTCACGGGCGCGGCCTTCGTCGGGTTCGCACGGTCGCGTCGTGATCTCGTGTACGTGCTGCTCTGGCTCCAGGTCGGCTGGCTCGTGCTCGTGGCAGCGGAGCACGCGTGGACGGTGGGGCTCGAGGTTTTGGCGCTGGTAGCTCTCGTCGGCGTCCTTTGGACCACCCGCGACCCTCGCACGATGACGCCCGTCGCCGTGGAGCTCCGAGCTGCGACGACCACGACGAGTGGCTGGCTCGTTACGAGGCCGGGCTCCCGCCCGCGGTGGTCGCCGCGTGGCGAGCTCGCGATCGGAAACTGCAGGAGCAGGGCCGGAGGGAGCTGGAGGAAGGGACGGAGGACGATGGCTGAATGAAGCGGCTCTGCATCAGGCTCACGGGTACGGCGACCTAACTCTCTCGGAGGTCAACCCGTCCTCGTCGGTGGGCGATGACGGCCGCGAGAGCGGCGCTCGAGTTGATGCCGGCGTGGAGCAGGATGGGGGAGAGCAGGCCCCCCGTCTCGACCCGGAGCCACGTCAAGACCAGTCCTACGAACGTCGTGAGCACCACGGCTCCGAGGGCCGCGATGGCGAGCCTCCGGGTGGACGCGCCGGGGTCGTTCATGCGGACGCCGATGATCGCGGGAGAGACGTGCCACAGCCCGAACGCCACCGAGGCGTAGGCGGCGGCGCTCATGTCCGGGTGACCCTGGGCGGCCCACGCCGCGAACAGCACGCCGCGGAAGATGACTTCCTCGGCGACCGCGGTCCCCAGCGGGATGCGGACCCACAGGTGATACGCGAGCCTCGCCCCGTGCAGGTCGGCGACGCGCCGGTCGGCGATGCGATGTCCGTGACGCGAGCGGGCGAGCACGAGCGCGCCGATCGCGAAGAGGGCCACCGCCGAGACCGGCAGGACGGCGGAGCCGGCGTCGGCCGACAGGCCGAGCTCGCGCGGCGACAGGTCCAGCGTCGTCGCCGCGACCACCGTGACCACCGCGGCGAACGCGAGGTTGACCGGCACGTAGGCGCCGCGGTGGAACGGCCCCCAACGGTTGATGACGCTGTTGTAGGC
>WHSQ01000168.1 GCA_009380005.1 Actinomycetota bacterium
CTGTGCCCGGGGCACAACGAGTCTGGCGGCAAGCGACGGTCCGGGAAGACCAACCACCCCCGCTTCCATCTGCACTTCACGCCCACCGGCAGCTCATGGCTCAACCTCGTGGAACGCTGGTTCGGGGAGCTGACCACCAAGAAGCTGCGCCGCTCCAGCCACCGCACGGTAAAGGAACTCAGCGACGACATCACCGCCTGGGTCAAGGCGTGGAACGCCAACCCCAAGCCCTACAAGTGGGTCAAGAGCGCCGAGCAGATCTTCGAATCCATAGCTTCTTATTGCCAGCGTATTTCAAACTCAGAACACTAGGATTCGGTGTATGAGTCAGCAGGTTCGCCGTCGGGCGCCGTTCCAGGTGCTGGTGTTTCCGTACCGCGTGTCTGCGGACGGCGGGTTCGTGTACGCGCTGCTTCGGCGGGCGGACGCCGACTACTGGCAGGGTGTGGCCGGTGGCGGGGAGGAGGGAGAGTCGCCGCTGGAGGCCGCGCGCCGGGAGGCGGGCGAGGAAGCGGGGGTGCCGGCCGACGCCGAGTTCGTGACGTTGGACTCGGTCGCGACGATCCCTGTGGTGAATGTGACGGGCAGTTTCATGTGGGGGCCTGACGTCTTGGTGATCCCTGAGCACGCCTTCGGGGTGCGCTGCGGCTCGGCGGAGTTGGCGCTGTCCGATGAGCACACGGAGTCGCGCTGGTTCACCCGTGACGAGGCGATGCGGGCATTGCGCTGGGATTCCAACCGCAACGCCCTGTGGGAACTGGATCACCGCCTGCGCCAACATTCAGCTTGAGTCCCAGGGCTTACGCGGTCAGTCGATCAGGTCCCCCACAAGGCAGGTCAGGCCAGCGGCGTTGTGGCCGGGGTGGAACACTGCCATCGGTAGACGAGCAGCCACGCGGGCGAGCACGTTGTCATGGGTGTGTCGTAGCAGTCGCGGGTCGTGGCCGAGGCGGGCGTGCTCGTAGGCGTTGTCGGGAAACCAATCGGCGAGGTAATGGGAACGCAGAAGCCCAGGACGCTTTGCGCTGACGGGCACGCGCCAGATCGGCTCTCGCTGCGTTCGGCGATAGTCGACCACGATCAAGGCGCGCAGGGGCGCGCAGGCCACCGGCTGGGCAGCGAAGGCTGCCGCCAGGAGGCGAGGCGGAACCAGCAGGCGTGCGGACCGGTTGCTGACGAGGGTCGGCGGGCTGGACGGGTTATCGCAGTGCAGCGCCTGCGGTCGGGTCGCGAGCCGTTGGAGCGGGGGGAAGCGACTTGCGGTGTCCCAGCGGACTGCCACGGCGGTCGGCAGGCCGCGTGCGACCGGTCCGCTGGCTCCGTCACGGATGAGTACCTGGTCGTTGGCGAGAAGACCGGCATCCGCGGCCGTCAGCGCGCGAAGCAACGTGGTGGTCTTCCCCTTTGACGAACCTCCCAAGAGACCGATTGCGCCCGAGTCCTTGACGTAGCAGGCCGCGTGCAGTGGGGCCCAGCCACGACTGAGGAGCAGGCGGAGGGCGACCGCGCGCACGATGCGGAGCAGCAACTTGGCGCTGCCCGGGTTGTCGTCAGCGAGGACGACGTGGCTGATGCCGGGGGCATGCGCTTGCCAGATGAGATGGGCACTGGCTATCGCCTGGCCTGCGCGGGTGCGCTTGACCGTCAGGCGGAAGCGGCCGAGGACTAGGGGATCTTGCTGGGGCGGCACAGCTTGTCGCAGGGCATGAGCCGTCTCTTCGAGCCGACTGGCGAGTTCCGGGTCGACGGTGACCCGGATGTCTTCACTGGAATCGTTGTTCTGAGACCCAGAAGCGGGTGCAAGGTAGGGGATGCAGTCTTCGACCAGGCCGGCAAGGATCGTCTTGACGGTGGCGCGGATGCAAAGTCGCACCAGATCGGCTCGTACGTCGAGTTGGTGTTCTGGCGGCGGGTTGGTCACGACCGCTGCCAACAGTCGGTAAGGAGGGTCGGAGGGATTCACGGCGGCTAGGGTGCCCTACTATGGACGGTGGGCGGGAACCCGAGTTGGCGGTGACAGCGCGCCTCGCGTTGCCGTGCGACGGCCGCGAGCCGATCCTGGACGCGATGGTGGTGATCCGCTCGGGTCGGATCGCCGCAGTCGGATGCCGGGCTGAGCTGGAACCGTCGCTGGATGCGCGCCGAGCCGAGCGGGTGGACTTCGGTGATGCGCTCATTCTGCCCGGTTTGGTGAACGCGCATTGTCACTTGGAGTACACGGCATTCGGACCGCTAGAGGGTGGACGCCCGTTCGTTGACTGGATCGGGGATGCGGTGGCCTGGTCCCGTCGCACGTCTCCGGACCAGCGGCGAAAGTCGGCACGGGCGGGAGCCCAGTTGATTCTGCGCTCGGGTGTCACCTGCGTCGGGGACGTCGTGTCCCGGGGGCAGGGCCTGGACGCGATGCTGGAGTATGGGCTCCACGGCATCGCCTATATCGAATTTGGTCGGCCCCGCAGTTTCCGGACAGTCGATCAGCAGCTGTGATTACCTGCTCTA
>WHSQ01000169.1 GCA_009380005.1 Actinomycetota bacterium
GCCCGGGTCTACAACCGCGCGGCGCTGAGGATGGGTGCGCCGCTCCGGGTAGTGCAGACCCTGCGTCTGGCTAGGTCGGCGCGATCCGAGGTGCCGCGGTAGTCTCCGGCCGAGACTCAGGGGCAATCGCGAGGAGGGATCAGTGACGAGGCTGAAGGCAGTCGGAGTCGCAACGGCTATCACGGTGGCGGCGATACCGCTCGCCGTCGTGCTCGCCGGTGGACCGACGAACACTGTCGGCGACGAAGTCGCCCGGCAGTCCGCGGCGTGGACCGGCAAACACGACGCACGCAAGAAGTGGCGGGAGGTGCCGGGGCTGAACCTCGGTACGACGAACTTCGTCGTAACCCCCGGCGTGCTCTCGGTGACGGTCAGCGCCCAGATGAGCAAGGGCGCCGCGAAGTTCCGGATCGTGCCGACCGACAGCGGACAGGCGGACCCGCCAGCCTCGATCTTTCAACAGCGTCACAGTGAGCACGCCCACGACACCGGATCGCCGACACTTTCAGTAACGATGATCGGAGGTGAAGTCCGCCCCCACGCGCCTCTCGGGGGCGCCGATCGGAGCCCGAGGGGCGGTCCGTAAGGCCGCGAGAGGGACCAAGGGCCGGCTCGCGGGTCGGACAGCCCGAATCCGCGCAGGCTGACGCCGAGGGGTCCTGCTCGATTCGTGGTGGTGGGGGCCGGGGACCCGGCTCAGGCGAGCGCCGGCGGCGGCAGCGCCCGAAGGCGGGCGAAGGCGGCCTCGAGGTTGGCCGACCACGGCCAGCCTGAGGCGAGCCGCAGGACCCGCTGCCGCGCGTGGCGGGCGATCCGCCCCGACTGATGCAGCATCCGGTAGCGCAGCCGCTTGAGCTCCAGAAACCGCTCCTGCTCCGCCAGGCACAGGGCCTTGGTCCAGGCGATCAGATCCTGGGCCAGCATCACCGCCCATAGCCAGATGCGGTTGTGCTGAAAGCTCTGGAAGGGGAGGTTCTCGAGCCCGCAGTCCTTGCCCTCTCGGATCCGGCCCTCGACCCGGGCGTGGCCGCGGTGGTCGAGATCGCATTCGGGGACCGTGCCCCGCTGGGCGGCGATGAAGACCGCGAGGCGATAGCCCTCGTGATCGTCGAACGAGCTCTGCTCGCCTTCGCGCAGCTTCGTGCGGCGGGCGAGGAGCCGCGAGCCCTCCGGCCAGCCGGCGACCGGCTCGTAGCGGTCGGTGATCTCCGCCACCTGGGAGCGCTCGCGCTCTGAGCCATCGGCACGGATCGCCCGCTCCCATGCGGCCTCGGGCAGGGTGGTGATCGCCTCGCGGACCTCCTCGGTCAGATCGAAGCCGAAGCTGAACCGCATCCCCGCCTCGTCGCAGTAGGTGGCGAGCTCGTGGCTCGCGCCGGCGCCGTCGGCGCGGACGAGGATCTCGCCGTCGAGCTGCTCCTGGTCGAGCTGCTCCAAGGCCAGATCGAGGACCTCGATGTGATCGGCGGCGGTGTTCGAGCCGGCGTTGCCCGGCCTGAGCTCGCCGGCGAGCGCCTCGCCGATCCCGTCCTCGTAGGCCAGCAGCGGGTGGTGGCCGAAGCCGCCCTTGAAGTTGCCGGCGGCGCCCTCCTTGTCGGAGTGCGAGCCGGTCAGGGTGGCGTCGGTGTCGATCACCGTGCGAGCGGGGAGCGACCGCTCGCCCTCGCCGGCAGAGCCGGCGAGCTCGCGGACCCGCGCGCGGGGCCCCTTGACCGCCTCGCGCAGCCGCTCGAGGCCGGCCTCGTCGATCGAGTCCACCACCCGGAAGGCGGTCGGATCGGAGGGCACCGCCCCGAACAGGTCGGGCTGATCGCGCAGGGCGGCGAGATCGGATAGGCACTCGCCGCCGTCGGCCAACGTCACCACCAGATCGCGGAGCACGACACCGGGATCGTGGGCGCTGCGGCGCTGCCGGGTCGGTGCCATCGCCTCCCGAAGCGCCCTCGTCAGCCCGATCCGATCGGCCACTCCGATGAGCAGCGCGCTGCCCGCGTGAGAGACCTGACCGCTGCCGTCCGCCCTCACCTTTAGGTTGTCGATCAGGCCTTCACGGTCATTCACCATCTGGGTGATCCTCCTGGCAGTCGATTTCCAAGCTGGTGAGACCGGATTTTCCCTGCTCAGGCGGCGGAAACAGGCCGAAACGCGCCCCGGCTCCGGTCGGGGCGCGGGCGTTATTGAACGATCGAGGTAGGACTCGTCTTCTTCGGCGGGTTCGCGCGGGGTAGGTGGTACTAGGAGCGTGTCTCAGTAATGCGATTACTGGGGTTTCCATTTAACCGGACCTGAGCACATGAGCGACTTCTGGCCCTGGCGCTCGGGGAGGCAGGCCGGGAGGCGTTCACCGGCATGGTGCGCCCCTCTCGCGTCCTGATCCGAGAAGTTTCGCCTCGGTACGGGCTCGCGCCCCCACGGGCGAGCAGGACGTGGCTAGTCCGGTTAGATGGAAACCCCAGACCCCAGTATGTGATTT
>WHSQ01000016.1:0-37752 GCA_009380005.1 Actinomycetota bacterium
GATGAACCATGCCGCCCCCGAAACGTTGCTCGTGCACCAGCTCGAGCCGCAAGCGGAGCTTGTCGGGGAGGAACCGTTTGCCGCCTCCCACCACGATGGGCGCCAAGAACAGGTGGCATTCGTCGACCAATCCGGCCTGGAACGCCTGGGCGGAGAGGTCGGGGCCGCCCACGGTGAGGTCACGGTCCGCGGCCGCCTTCATCTGCCGGACGGCGTCGGGGTCGAAGTCTCGCTCGATCCGCGTTCTGGCGCTGGATACCGTCCCGAGCGTCTTGGAGTAAACGATCTTGTCCGCTCCCCGCCAGATCTCCGCGAAGTCCCGCATGTGGGGCGGCTGGCCGGCGAGGGGCAGCGTCTCCCAGGCGACCATCACCTCGTACAACCGGCGTCCGTAGAGGTAGGTCCCGATCGGCCGTTGGACATCGTTGATGAAGTCGTGCACCTCCTCGTCCGGCTCACCCCAGTCGAATCTGCCGGCCTCGTCCTCTATGTAGCCGTCGAGCGATGAGATCGCCGAGTAGATCAGCTTGGCCATGGTGAGACGGCATCCTTCGATACCTTCGTCGCGGTCACGAACGTGAGTGATCTCATTCGAGGTCCTCTTGTATGAATCGGGGCGACGGGTGGATGCAGGCGATGTCTAGTGAGCCAGGACCCACGTTCTTGAACTTGTGAGGCGTCTCCGCCTGAACCACGAGGATGTCTCCGGCACCGGCTTCCATCTCCCGACCATCCACTGTGAAGCGGGCGCTGCCTCCCCGAATGATCCAGGTCTCGCTTCGCTCATATCCTCTCCCTCTTCGATCGTGAGTCCGTGCGTCGCTCGTGATCGTCCAAGAGACTGCTCGCGGGACGGAGATCCATCGGTGCCCACATCAGTCAGGCTCTAGTCTTCGAGCTTGTGGCGGCGTCGAACCTCCTCGGGCCCTCCGGGGGCTTGCATGACTCCGTCCCGGGTCAGGAACGTGTTCACGATCAGCTTTCTCATCTCCTGCCCCTTCTACTCGGTCCCAACTCGGTGTTCGATTACAGCCCGGAGCAAAGCTCTTGCCTTAAGACTGCGCGGTGAGGCAAGACTCATCGATTCTGATGAGTCTGGCCGGAAAAGGGGCCGCTCCGGGGCACGAGATCAGAGCCATCGGGGGTCTTCGCCCGGGCAGGTTCCCCGGTGCTGCAACCCGAGAGCGCAGTCGTGCGTCTGTCGGGATGACATGCGGACGCGTGACGAGCAGTTCAGGACCTTCTTCAACCTCGAGGCCGAGCGCCTACGGCGCCTGGCCATATTCCTGACCGGAGACACCGAGGCGGGAGCAGATATGGCTCAGGAGACGCTCGCTCGCCTCTACCGCCACTGGGGCCGGGTCAAGAGCGATGATCCGGGTCCCTACGCCCGCCGGATCCTCGTGAACCTCGTGCGTTCGTCCCACCGGCGACGTTTCGTGGAGCGCCGCTTCCTGGAGCGCCGCCACCGGGAGCCGCAGCCGGGATCTGAGCCTTCCGTCGCTTCGCAATCGGGCCACGTCGACGAGTTCCTACGCATCTCTTCCGCCCTGAAGTGTCTGTCCCCGATCGGCCGGGCGGCGATAGTCCTCCGCTTCTACGAGGACATGAGCGAAGCCGATATCGCCCGCACGCTCGACCGGCCCGTAGGCACCGTGAAATCAGACATCCACCGAGGACTCGCCAAGCTACGTCCGCTCCTCGAGGACATCAGGGAGCCCATATGAACCTCGAAGACACACTCCGCGATCGTTTCGCGCAAGCATCCGAGGGGCTGTCCGGCCGCCCGCTCGACTGGGCCGAGACTCACGCCCGGGCGCGGCGGGGCCGGACCGTCTATCTCGCCGCGGTCGCTTTCGGGACCATGGTCGTCCTCGCCGCCGGCGGGTTCGCGTGGTCGATGCTGGAAGGACGAGACGGTGGCGGCCTTCCCATCCCGCCGGCCTCCACCGAGTCGCCCTCTCCCACGCCCAGTCCCTCCCCATCCGATGAGCTAACAGGCGAGCAGGAGGTGAGCTACGAGGCTCCCTACCGGGCGGTGGAGAACTTCATCCAGGCGGCCGCCGAGGGCGAGCCCGAGGCCATGTGGGGCGAGATGACCGACTTCTCGAAGGCGGCCTACGACCACGACTTCCAACGCTTCCGCGAATCGGCTCTCTCCGAGATCCAGGAGGGGTGGGGGTCGTGGGCCTCGGCCGACGACCTGGGCCGGCACTGGCAGGTCATCGCCTCCTCGGGCGACGGCGTGATGGGGGTCGTCACGCTGATGGGCTCGCGCGCACCCGAGGGCAATGAGGAGCCGTACGCGTCGGCTGCCATCCCGGTACGCGTCGACCGAGAAGGAAACGCCAAGGTCGAGCTGTTCGTGACCCGCGGGGTCTTCGAGTACCAGATCCCGCGCGACCGGACCGTCGAGCAACCCCCGGCGCTCGACTCGCTGAAGGAACGGAACACTTCGTTCGACGTCTTGGTGCCGGCCGGGTCGACCCAGGTCTCCATGGTCGTCGCTCCGGTCCCGGACGAGCCCGCTTTCAGTGCGTCCGGAGAGGCCGATCTCGAGAACGCCGGCGAGGATCAGGTGCGGGCGACATGGGTGCACGAGGGACGACTGTTCGGCGGCGAGTGGTTCCTCACGGTGGTCGCGGTGTACGAGAACGGCTCGATGCAGGCCCAATCCCTCCGGTTCGCGATCGAATGACGCGATCTCTGCAAGATCCCGGGTTCTCACACATCCCGGCCTGCCCTACACCACCGCGAGACCTGTACCCCGGATCCGCGGCGGAACCGCGTTGACCTGCGCCGGGCCCCGCGGCTGACGGTTCTCGGGAAGCTCCTGCCGGGAGGAGGCGGCCATAGATAGATAGGGGAATCTTCCTGGTTCCTCGAGGGCTCGCTGTGAATCTGAAAGAGAACCGGCCCCCGGTCTCCCGGGGGCCGGTTCTTCACGAGCCTCGCGCTTGGCTAGAGCTACGGTCCTGTGTACGTCGCTAGATACAGGCCGTAGTCCCGATCGCTGTAGGCGACTACCCGGCGCCCGTCGACGAATTTATCCGTCAGCTGAACGCCCCAGAAGTCGTTGCCCCCCTCGTCGATGAAGGCGCCGACTTCCTCTATGCCCACCTCGCTGAACCGCGCCACCCGGATGCCTCCGGAGTAATGGGCGAAGTACGCGAGATCCGCATCGGGTCCACGTCCGGTCGCGACCTCGTGGACGTCGACCGTCCCGAATCCCGTTGCGAAGTTGGGATCAGATGCTTCCGGGATGTAGTACTGGTCGATCTCGGCGAGCGTGTTCGCGTCGAGCAGGCGCGAGCCTCCCCAGCCGCTGAAGAACGAACTCGCTTCGATCTTCCCGTTGCCAATGTCCCCCGAGTTCGGTTCTAGATCCCCCGGATCGTCCTCCGGATAAGGCACCGTGTAATCCTCGGCTCTGTCGAACAACAGGTGCATCAACCGGTGTCCGACACACAGCCCCGAGGCCGTCACGGTGAAGTTGTGCCCTTGACTCCCGCACAGCGTGGCGTCGGGCTGGGCGCCCTCGCCCGCCCCCGAGTGGTGGTTGGCGACGATGACTGCGTCGTATCCCGCGTTCTGTCCCGCCTCCACCTTTTCCGAGAAGAAGCAGGCTTCACCGGGATTGTTGGGATCCTCAACCGGGCCGCGCTGGAACATGACGATCTGGTCTTCTCCGGCGCCTGTCACGGGATCGAGGTCGCTCGCCGGCGGGACCGCGTCGCCGGGACAGCCGTAGCCGCCGAAGATGACCGGCCCGTTGACGCTCTGGTCATCGAGCTCCGAGATCGGCACGGTCCACGAGAACTGCTCGGCGACGTACTCGCCCGCCGCCGGTCCGCCGACGACCTCGAAGATCAGGCGGAAAGCGTCGATGTCCTCGTCGGTTCCGATGAACAGATCGCCGGCCTCATTCCATTCGCCCTGGTGCGCTTCGCCCTCCGGCGGACAGACCGTAGGCATGTGCGCCTCGCAAGCCGCGTAGTCGAAGTCGCCGACCAGGGTCGGGTTCGCCGGGTCGTCCACGTTCAGCAAGACCCACCCGGCGTCCCAGTACGACACCATCGCCATCCAGTGACCATCGATGAACCGGACGTCGAAGTCGTGGCTCGTCGGGAAGTCTCCGAACGCGTTGACGACCACAGAGGGCCAGTCGCCGATACCCGTCTCCGCGATCAGCACCGGGTTGGTCGGGTCGGTGATGTCGAAGAAGTCCAGATCATTCGGGTCTTCCTCGTTGTCGATCGCGATCGCGTAGAGGTTGTCCCCGTCCTGCCATCCCATGATGCTGTGCGACGTGTGCGCAACGGCATCCACGTTGTCCGGATCCTCGAACGGGCCGTCGGTGTAGTCACCACCGTCCTCCGACAGCTTCACAGGATCGAGCGGGTCGGTGACGTCCCACAGCGTCATGCCACCGATGCCACGGCGGCCGCAGTCCTCGTTGCTCACCAACAACAGATCGCCGGTGAAGTCAGCGGTCTCGACGTGGATCGCCTGGATCCCTTCGGTAGCATAGGTGTCTTGATGGCTTCGCAGGAAGCCCACCTTCTCGGGATCCGACGGATTCGAGATGTCGACGACGTATACGCCGCCCCGACACCTGGGCGACTGAAGTCCCGCGGACCACACCCCGAGGTACGCATAGTCACCCAGCACGGCAACGTCGGAGATCCGGCCATCGATCTGGGTCAGCTTCGCCGTGCCGACGACGTCGATCGTACCGTTGTCGAAGGGCGGCAGATGCCCCGATTCGGGGCCGTGCTGGTGACCCTCGTAGTGGCCGTAGATCTCCTCGTCCGTGTCGCGCGTCCCGTCCTGGAACCGATCGTGCTTCTGCTTCTCGGGGTTGCTGCCCACCGCATCGGCCGCCCCGAGCATGCTGATAACCATTCCAAGAACAACGAACAAGATGAGACGTCTTCGTCTCTCCACAGCAACTCCCCCCTTTTTCCCTTGCTCCCGGGCCGCTACCGGAAGCACCCAGTAACTAGTGAGAAAGGAGCATAACGCCACGTCAGAAGGAACCGCTCTGTGTAGTTATCCCGGCCTAGGCGGCTATAGCAAAACGGCAATCCGCCGCCATCCGTCCCACCGGGTCAGATTTTCGATTTCCGTAATAGCCACGCAAGACCATCGCAATACCGCCACGCGATCGTCTCCAGCGTTCGTAGAGATGCTCGCGACAGCGAGCCGACATCATGGAGGTGAGCGTGAGGAAGGCATCTGTGATCTGTGCAGGCGCATGCATGTTAGTTCTTGCCGTCACGCCGGTGGCCAACGCGCAAGGCGCCGGTGGTGTTACCGGTCCGGCATTCTACGTCGATGGGGATCTCTATCGTACGGTGGCGACCCCAACCGATCTCTCGGGTACGGGAGCACCGGAACACTCCTTCGATATCATCTACTCGCTCGGAGGAGCGCAACCGGACGTCGCAGAGTCGGCACCCGGTGACCGCGACTACAACGGCGGTCGTTGGATGGTGCACGCGATCTCGTTCAACACGAGTTACGCGACCACGCTTGCAGCCCATGATCTCGACGGCGACGGCGTGTTCGACTCGGATGCCGAGATCCTTTCGGCCTTTAGCGATGCCGGACCTTCAGGCGCAACCGACGGTGGCGTCGTCGCGATGTTCGTATGTCCGGCCATCCCACTCCACTGACGCACGGCGACCTGGGGGTGCCACGGCATCCCTAGGTCGCCCTGCGGAGCTTAGCTTCCTGTCTACAGTGGCATCCAGCCCCATAATCGAGACCATGAGCAAGGAGCGGGTCCTCGTGGTCGACGACGAACCGATGGTTCGGGAGGTGCTCGCGCGTTATCTGGAACAGGACGGCTACCGCGTCGAGGTCGCATCGGACGGGGACCAGGCTCTGGAGGCGCTCCAAACGACAAGCTTTGATCTCCTTCTTCTAGATCTCATGCTCCCCGAACGTGATGGGATCGAGGTATTTCGAACGCTCCAGAAACGAGAGGACCCACCGGCCGTGATCATGCTGACGGCAAAAGGAGAGGAAGCGGATCGCATACTGGGTTTGGAGCTCGGCGCCGACGACTACATAACCAAACCCTTCTCCCCCCGTGAGGTTGTGGCGCGAGTGCGAGCCGTCCTGCGCCGCGCGGCGGCACTTCCGAGCTCACAGGAACTCGAATTCGGGAACCTTCGCATCGACGCCGCGCGCCGCACCGTGCTCATCGATGGGCGACCCGTGAGCCTCACCCGGAAAGAGTTCGACCTCCTCGAGCATCTCGCAACCCATCCGGGCGTCGTGTTCTCCCGAACGCAGCTGATGGAGCGAGTCTGGGACTTCGCCTGGATCGGTGACTCTTCAACCGTTACCGTGCACATCCGCCGCCTGCGACAGAAGCTCGAAAACGATCCCTCAGCTCCCCGCCATCTCATGACGGTGTGGGGCGTGGGGTACAAGTTCGAACCATGAGCTCGCTCCGCTCCGCGTTGACCGTGGCGACTGCGGCGGGATGTGGCGCCGCAGGGGCGTTCGTCGTCGGTTCGATCGCGGGCATGCCGCGGGAAGATCTCGTGGATCTCCTTTTGTTGCTCTCTCTGGCTGCGGCCGTGACAACCCTCGTCTCTGTGGGACTTGCTCGGTGGATGCGAGAAGCGGCGCTGCGGCACCGGCTCGTCGCCCTGTCGATCCTCGCAGTTGCCGTGGCAACCGCGAATGTGGGCGTGCTCGCGAAGCTCATGTTCGTCAGCGCGCACGACGGACTCGTGGTGATCGCTCTTCTCGTGTTCGCGTCCGGGGCCGGGATCGGCGTCGCGCTTTCCTTGTCGACTTCGACGATGCGCGCCTTCCGACAGGTGAGGGAGACCGCTCGTGCGCTGGGATCTGGAGACCTCGATGCCAGGATCGGTGTCGTTCGTGGAGATCCGGAATTGACGGCGATCGCTCGAGTGCTCGACGAGATGGCCGACGACTTGCAGGAGTCGCTCGAACGCGAACGCGTGCTCGAGGCGCGCCGGCTCGATCTCATCGCGGCCGTCTCGCACGATTTGCGAACGCCGTTAGCCAGTCTTCGCGCCATGATCGAAGCCATAGACGATGGGATCGTCCAGGATCCTCCCAGTCTTCGACGTTATGCGAGCGAGATGAAGGGATCGGTTGGATCACTGGTCGAACTCGTGGACGACCTCTTCGAGCTCGTGAAGTTGGATGCGAGGGCGATCGAAAGTGAAACCGAGCGTGCGCGGCTAAAAGATATCGTCGCCGCCGCAGTGACCGCGTGCGGTCCACATGCCGATGCGAAAGCGCTTCGCGTCTCGGCTCAACTCACCGGCGTCGAAGATGTTGCCTGCTCGCCTCGGATGGTCCGCGTCCTGCAGAATCTTCTCACCAACGCCATCCGCCACACGCCCGCCGACGGCAGCGTGACGATAGACGCTTCCCTGCGGGAGGGAGGGTTATCCGTCATCGTTTCCGACACGGGAGAAGGGATCGCCGCGGACGATCTGGATCGTGTATTCGAGCCCTTCTGGCGCGGCGACAGAGCGCGCAGTAGCGAAGGGACGGGGCTGGGTCTTGCGCTCGCGCAACGGATCGTTGAGTCGATGAACGGAACGATCGAGGCGCGGAGCGAGCTCGGATCGGGTTCACGTTTCCTGGTGTGGGTCCCAGTGCACGAAGCATGAGGCTGACCGGGAGAGAAGGAATCCACTTGGTTCGAGAGGGAGGACCGGAACGATGAGCAGTTCAACGATCGATCACAAGAACGGTGGCGGTCGGATAAGGGCCTATGTCAGATCCCATCGCCGGCTCACGTGGATCGCGTCCGGCATAGCTCTTGCCGCTTTAGTATTCGTCCTCGTCTGGTTCCAGCCGCACAAGCTCTTCCTCGAAGATACGGTCGACGAATCCACCCCCACTGCCGGGTCGGGGTCACAAGAGTCGGACGGTACAGACACCGCGGATCAGACCAGCGGAGAGGGCGAGCCAAAGACCCTGGCAGGAGGCGGGTTCCAAAGCCTCGAGCACGCCACGAGCGGCCGCGCATCGATATTGGAACTACCCGATGGCAGTCGCTTCTTACGATTCGATGACCTCGACACTTCGAACGGCCCTGACCTACGTGTCTACCTGTCGGAGATCCCGGCTTCGGACGACTGGCACGCGTACGGAGAACGTTTCATCGATCTGGGCGCGCTCAAGGGGAACCGAGGCGATCAGAACTACGAGCTTCCTGCAGATCTCGATCTGTCGCGCTACAAGAGCGCGGTGATCTGGTGCCGCCGGTTCACGGTCGGCTTCGGAGTCGCCCCGCTCGAGTCCCCCTGACAGTCGGAGGACTTCCGCGATCGGCGATCGTTCGGCGATCCCACCCAGTCCGCGGGCCGAAGGTTCCAAAACCCGTTGTTTCCGCTAGACGTCATGATTCGATCCTCGGGGAGTGCAAGGAGGTACTCGTGTCGAGCTTCGCCGAGGCTTCGTTGCTGGCGGCTTTCAGGAACTGGAAGGCGGAAGGCTAGATCGATACCCCGTAGGGAGTGGGCGCAGGATCGCGCGGGCCGGAGGACCATCGCTTCGATCGATCTTTAGCGGCAGACAGATGGATGGCTCGAGCCGCCTGCGGGGGCGTGAGAGCCGCCGTCCGATGAGAGCAACCAGGTTCTGGCAACCCATCGAGTTCGTGCGAGAGTCTGTGGGTGCGCGCTGCCGTCGTGGGACACGTGGAGTGGGTGGAGTTCCTTCGCGTCGACCACGTGCCGACCGCGGGAGAGATCGTCGAGGCAACGGAGTCGTGGCAGGAGCCGGCCGGAGGTGGCGCGGCGGCGGCAGTGCAGCTTCTGAAGCTTTGCGGTGATGCCGTCTTCTACACCGCTCTGGGCGACGATGAGCTGGGGCACCGGGCCCACGCAGCCCTGACCACATGGGGTCTTCGGGTGGAAGCCGCCTTCCGCGACGACGTCACGAGACGCGCCATCACGCACGTCGATACCCAGGGCGAGCGCACGATCACGGTGGTGGGCGAACGCCTTGCCCCGCATGCGCGGGATGGTCTTGCGTGGGATGGGCTCGCAGGGACGGATGCCGTGTATCTCACGGATGGAGACGTCGGGGCATTGCGTCACGCCCGCCGAGCGCGCGTACTGGTGGCGACGGCTCGCATCCTTCCGCTCCTGGCTGAGGCCAAGCTTCATGTGGACGCTCTGGTAGGCAGCCGGCGGGACCCGGCCGAGGAATATCTGGAGGGTGCGCTCGATCCGCCGCCGGAGGTCGTGGTCCGTACTTCGGGGGCCGGCGGCGGAACCGTGGCCGTGAGGGGTGAGGCGACCCGGTCGTTCTCGGCGCCTCCACTGCCGGGGCCGATCGTCGACAGCTACGGCGCCGGCGATAGCTTCGCTGCAGGCCTGACATATGCGCTTGCTCGCGACCTGCCCCCGCTCGATGCGGCGCGGTTCGCAGCCCGCTGCGGCGCGGCCGTCCTTACCGGTCGGGGCCCCTACGAAGCCCAGCTGCGCGACCCCGGCGGCTGAGCGCCGGGGACGCAGACCGGGATTATGCCCCCTCTGCCGAGGACTCCACCGTCGGGGCCTGCTCGAGCGGTTCGGCGACTGCGTCGCTCGTCGGTTCGACGACGAAGCCTTCGGATGCCGGATCGACGGTGGATCCGGCGGGGCCCCCGGCCGGGCGTCGCCTACGTAAACCACGCAACCGATCTTGCGAGGGTCCCGAAATCCCTCCTAACCATCTTCCAAGCTCAAGCAGAACCGGTCATCCTTCCGATAGGAGAAGAGCCGGTCCCGATCCGCGCGGCGTCAACGTCGCCGGTGAGGCAGCCGGGTGAATCTTCGAGATCGCACCCGAATCGTCCTTGGAAGGAAGAACGATGAGACGCTTGATCCCCGCTCTGCTGATCGTCATGACGCTCCTGCCGCTCCAGCCTGCGTTCGGTACGCCGTCCACGAGCCGAAGCGGCCGCTACATAGTGGTCCTGAAGGATTCTGTGACGCGACCTCGAGCCATCGCGAGCGATCATCGCAGGGAGCACTCGCTTCTCGTCGAGCACGTCTACAGTCACGCTCTCAAGGGTTATTCGGCGCGCATGAGCCCGGCCTCAGCGGCTCGGATCGCGAGTGACCCTCGCGTCGCCTTCGTCGAGGTCGATCAACGCGTCAGGGCGTTCGGCGAGGTGCCCACCGGCGTCGATCGTTCCGAAGCGGACAAGAAGCAGGGCCTCGGAGATTCGACCTATACGTCGACCAACGTGGACATCGCCGTGCTGGACACGGGGATCCAGCCCGATCATCCCGATCTCAACGTGGTCGGCGGAGTGAATTGCGTCGGTGGCCTCTTCACTTCCTCCTGCACCTCCGGGAACTTCGCCGACGACAACGAGCACGGCACACACGTCGCAGGGACGGCAGCGGCGAAGGACAACGGCTTCGGTGTGGTGGGCGTAGCCCCGGGGGCCAGGCTGTGGGCGGTCAAGGTGCTCGACAGGCGGGGCAGCGGCTACCTCTCCTGGATCGTGGCGGGCATCGATTGGGTGAGGAGCCAGGCTCCCACGATCGAGGTCGCCAACATGAGCCTCGGCTGTGAGTGCACGAGCTCGGCTATGAGCACGGCCTTGACCAACGCCACCAATGCCGGTGTGGTGTTCGTCGTCGCAGCGGGGAACAGCGGCAAGGACGCATCCACGTTCGCGCCCGCGAACCACAGTCAGGTGATCGCCGTATCTGCCATGGCCGACTTCAACGGCCGGGCAGGTGGAGGAGCGGCGCCGACGTGCCGGGCCGATGAGGACGACACCCTTGCGAACTTCAGCAACTTCGGATCCGTCGTCGACCTCGCCGCGCCCGGCGTGTGCATCAGGTCCACCGTGCCGGGAGGTAAGTACGACACGTTCAGCGGGACGTCGATGGCCAGTCCACACGGGGCCGGCGCGGCGGCACTATACGTGGCGGAGAACGCGGTCCCGCGCTCGTCTTCCAGATGGTCGACCGTACGCGCCGGGCTTCGCGGGGCGGGATGGTCGGTGCCGCAGAGCGACTCGTGTGGATTCTCCGGCGGCCGGTCCGCGGAACCATTCCTGATGCTGGCACTGCCGTGCGACTCGAACGGGACGGAACCCCCAGCGCCGGGCAACGCCGCGCCCACGGCAAGCTTCTCCGGTTCCTGCTCCGCGCTCGCCTGCGACTTCGATGGCACCTCATCGAGCGACCCCGACGGCGATGCACTCGTTTACGCGTGGAACTTCGGGGACGGGGCAAGCGCGACGGGCCCGACCGCATCGCACACGTACGGTGCCGACGGCTCCTACACGGTCACCCTCACCGTCACGGATCCCGGCGGCCTCAGCGACATAAAGTCAAGAGTCGTAACGGCCGGTTCCGGAACGGCGGATTACAACTTCACGGCAACCGGCCGGAAGGTGAAGGGCACCAAGTACGTCGATCTGAGTTGGAACACGGGGGCCTTCGCCTCCTCGACCGTGGACGTGTGGCGCGACGGAGCGCCGGTCGGCTCGACGGCGAACGACGGCAGCCACACCGATGGACCACTCGGCAAGGGGAAGGGTACCTACTACTACTTCATCTGCGAGACGGGGAACCCGGGCAACTGTTCCAACCTCGCGGTGGTGAGCTTCTAACCACTGCGGCCTAGGTGCAGGTCGAGCCCGGATGGGGTTGGTGTCCGGGATGGCTGAGCGCGCGAACATGACGCCATGAAGGCTTGGATCGCGGCTCGCCCGGGCCCCCTGGCCACCCGTCCCCTGCGACTCGTGAAACGGGATCCCCCGGTGCCCGGCCCCGGGGAATTGCTCGTGCGGGTGAACGCTTGCGGAGTCTGCCGAACGGATCTCCACGTGGTCGAGGGAGACCTTCCGCCCCATAAGCCACGAGTGATCCCGGGCCACGAGATCGTCGGAACCGTCGTGGAGCGAGGGGATCGCGCGAACCGGTACGACACCGGAGCACGGGTAGGGATCCCGTGGCTGAGACACACCTGTGGCAAGTGCCGTTACTGCGCCCGCGGTCGGGAGAATCTGTGCGAGAGCCCCGCTTTCACCGGTTACGACGAGGACGGCGGTTACGCCGAGTTGGCCACGGTGCACGAGGATTACGCCCTCGAGCTTCCCGGGGGGTTCGATGACCTTCACGCCGCTCCGCTCCTGTGCGCCGGAATCATCGGTTACCGCGCCCTGAAGCGAACGAACCTCCCCGCGGGGGGGCGTCTGGGGATCTACGGTTTCGGCGGTTCGGCTCACCTGACGGCCCAGGTCGCGCTGCATCACGGCGCCAGGGTTCATGTGATGACCCGGGGCGACCAAGCGCGTCGGCTGGCTCGTAGCCTCGGCGCCTCGTCCGTCCAGGGCACGACCGACCCTCCGCCCGAACCGCTCGATGCAGCGATCCTCTTCGCGCCGGTTGGCGACCTCGTTCCCACGGCCCTCGAGGCCCTCGACCGGGGTGGACGTCTCGCGATCGCAGGCATCCATCTCACGCAGATACCTGTTCTAGATCACGAGAAGCACCTCTTCCTGGAACGAGAGCTCGTGAGCGTCACCGCCAATACGCGTGCCGATGCGCGCGAGTTCCTTCAGGTCGCGGCGCGGATACCCATCCAGGTGAGCGCCAAGTCCTATCCATTGGACCGTGCGATCGAGGCGCTGACCGACCTGTCCGAAGGACGGCTGTCCGGCGCGGCGGTGCTCATCAACTAAGGGATCGCATCGGACGCTCGTGATCCCGCCACTTCGACCTAATCTCGGTCACCGAACCATTCCCCCAGCGGGACGCGCTCTGCCAAGACCGAGAAATCCCCGGAGCCGCTGATGGTCGAGGCGGCATCAGCCATCGCTTTCACTGCGACCCAAGTCAACCCTCCTCCGACGCTCACCCGCCGGGCCCCGGCAGCGATGACGTCTGCGAGAGACAACCCGGGTCGCGCGAGCACGTTCACCGGCTTCGAGACCGACCGGCATACGGTTCTGATCTCATCGGCGCTCGGGAGACCCGGAGCGTAGAGGACATCGGCCCCAGCCGCATCGAAGGCTTGGAGGCGGGTGATCGTGTCCTGCAGATCCGGTTTGCCTCGGATGTAGTTCTCGGCTCGCGCGGTGATGGTGAACGGGAAGTCCAAGGCCCGCGCCGCTTCTACCGCCGCTTCGATCCTCTCGACGGAGTGACCGAGGTCATAGATGTATCCGGCTCGATCGTAGTCCTCGATCGATCCTCCGACCGCCCCGGCCTCTGCGACGCGCCTGATCGCAAGCGCGGCGCTCTCCGGGTCGGAGCCGTAACCGTTCTCGAGATCGACGGACACGGGCAGCCCCGTGATCCGATCGAGGGCCGCGGCGTGCTCGGCCATCTCGTCCAGCGTTACGGCGCCATCGAGGCGTCCGAGGGTGAAGGCGAATCCAGAGCTGGTGGTGGCGAGAGCCTTGGATCCGAGCGCCTCGAGCACGCGCGCGCTCCCCGCGTCCCAGGGGTTGGGGATCACGAACGCTTCCCCGGCATGAAGCGCCCGGAACGCCTCAGCCTTCCTCGCTTGTCTACTCATCGGTCACCCTCGACAACCTAGTCCAGGTGGAGTGGCAGAGGCCCCGACCGGTCGACGGGCCGGGGGCACCGACCTCATCGTGTTCGGGAGGGGGGCCGCCGCGGATCGCGCCTCGACCGAGGAGAGCGCGGCGCCGTCCGGGCATAGCGCAGGTGGAGGCCTTGCCGCCGAGCCAGCCACGCGAGCGGCGCCATCACCGCGCGCACCGCGGCGGCGGGTACGAAGGGAGCTCGGACCTCGGCATCGAACTCGCGCATGAACAGGGCCAGCTCGAGCGGATAGGGCATCCCGCTCGACATCGTCCGGCCCTCGCGAGCGAGCGCGACGGTCGCCTCGAACAGTTCCTCCATCCTCAGTGCGGGCTGCACCTCGACGCGCACGAGCGCCGGTCCGGTGCCGGCGTTCATGAAGCGATGAACGGTCCCCGCCGGAACCACAACCGTGTCGCCGGCATGGGCGGTGATCGTTCGCAGGCCCTTGCGGAACTTCATCGTTCCCATCACGACCTCGAAGCGCTCCTCTTGGATGGGATGCACGTGCGCCCCGGGCACGTGACCCTCCGGAGACAGCTCGAGATCGATGGCCAGCCACTCGCCTCCCGTGTCGGCCGCGGTCTTGCGGAACGTGATCCGCTCGCCGCTGATCGGGTTGTCCAGCACCTGCCCTGAGTAGGCCATAGCGGTCGTCCTCCTAGCTCGAACATCGCCGTCGCTTCTCCGAAGACGCTAGGGACGTGCGAGCGCGATGTCGTCGGACGAGCGAGGGCTCTTGTCCTGCGCTCGGTTGAGCAGCGACGGACGACCGGCGCACTCCGAGCGCGGTAGGCGGCAGCACACGTCGGACCGGATCGACCGGGTCGGCCATCGGTGGTCCGCGTACTCCGACCGGAGTAGTGGAGGAGGCTCCCGACGGGCGACGACAGGTCGCCGCTCCCCGCTTACCGTTGGCCCGTGACCATCGATGGGACCTACGCGCGAGCGCCGCTTCGGCACCGGCAGTTCCGGTCCAGGTACCTCCTGCCCCTGGTCATCGGGGTGATCCAGATCGTCGGGACCCACTTCGCCGGCCACCGCCAGCCCGAACGGATGGACCTCGACGTCCTCGGCGTCCTCCTCCTCGGAGCGGGGCCGGTGGCGCTCGTGGTCCGGCGCCGTTACCCGGCGACCGTGCTCGGCGTCGTGCTCGCCACCACGCTCGGCTACACGCTGCTGGACTACCCCCGGGGGCCGATCTTCCTGGCCTTGATCGTCGCGTTCGTCACCGCGGTGATGAAAGGGCGCCGCGTCGAGGCACTGGTCGCGCTGGCCCTGGGCTACGTCGGCTTCCTGTGGGCCGGTTACCTCCTAGGCGTCGAGCCCGCGCCGAGCCTGGGGGAGGCCTTGGGACTCGGTGCGTGGCTGCTGCTGCTCTTCGCGGTGTCGGAGATCGCTCGGGCGAGGCGCGAGCGCGCGATCGAGCTCGCTCGCACACGGGAGGCAGAGGCCAAGCGTCGGGCCGGCGAGGAGCGCCTCCGCATCGCGCGCGAGCTCCACGACGTGCTCGCCCACAACATCTCGCTCATCAACGTCCAGGCCGGCACGGCCCTGCACCTGCTCGACGAGCATCCCGAGCAGGCACGCCCGTCCCTCGCCGCGATCAGGCAAGCGAGCAACGAGGCCCTCGCCGAGCTGCGATCAGTGCTCGACATCCTCCGTGAAGGCCAGGAATCCGTGCCGCGCTCGCCGACCTCGCGTCTCGCCCACGTCGACGATCTCATCGCCAAGACCGAGGCTGCGGGCGCCCACGTGACGATGCGGATCGAGGGCGACGCGCGGCCGCTGGCCCCGGGAGTCGATCTCGCCGCCTTCCGCGTCGTGCAGGAGGCGCTGACCAACGTGACCAAGCACGCGCGCGACGCACGGGTCGCGGTCGAGATCTCCTACGAGGATCGCGAACTGACCGTGCAGATCGACGACGACGGCGTCGGCGCTCCGGTGGGAGCCCCCTCCGGAGGCGGCAGGGGGATATCGGGCATGCGCGAGCGCGCCGCGGCCCTCGGCGGCGAGCTGGAGGCCGGGCCCCGCCCCGGCGGCGGGTTCCGCGTCCGGGCGCGCTTCCCGGTCAAGCCCGAGGGGGCCGGCCGCCCATGATCCGGGTCCTCTTGGTGGACGATCAGTCCCTGGTCCGAGCGGGCTTCCGGGCGCTGCTCGACGCGCAGGACGACATCGAGGTCGTGGGCGAAGCCGCCGACGGGGCCGAGGCGGTGGAGCAGACGAGCGCGTTGAAGCCGGACGTCGTGCTGATGGACATCCGCATGCCGGGGATGGACGGGCTCGAGGCGACGGGTGCCATCGCCGCCGACGACGAGCTGCGCGACGTCCGCGTCGTCATCCTCACGACGTTCGATCTCGACGAGTACGTGTTCGAGGCCCTCCGCGTCGGCGCCAGCGGCTTCCTCGTCAAGAGCACCGAGCCGGCCGAGCTCCTGCAGGCCATCCGGGTCGTCGACGCCGGCGACGCGCTCCTGTCCCCCGGCGTGACGAGACGCCTCGTGGCGGAATTCGCCGAGCGGGCGAAGAAGCCCGGGGCGACGCCGGCCCTCGATGTGCTCACCGACCGGGAGCGAGAGGTCATGGCGCTCGTCGCCGAGGGTCTCTCCAACGAGGAGATCGCCGAGCGTCTCGTCGTCAGCCCGGCCACGGCCAAGACCCACGTCAGCCGGGCGATGGTCAAGCTCGGGGCGCGCGATCGGGCCCAGCTCGTCGTGTTCGCCTACGAGTCCCGGCTGGCCCGGCCCGGCTGGCGCGACTGACCGCTACCCCTCGGGTGGTAGCCGCCCGCCCGGACGCTGCGCCCGGCGCGGTACCGGAAGAGCATCCCCTGGGCAGACGACTCTTCGACCTGCATCTCCGACGATGGATGTGTCGGAAGGAGAGGCCGGGACCACCCGGCCGAGTCGATGAAGGAGGTCGATGGCGATGTTGATCACCGCCGCGGAACTGCTGGCCCACGGGTGGGAGCATGGGCACGGAGGATGGTGGCCGATCTTCCCGTTGTTCTGGGTGCTCTTCTGGGGAGTGCTGATCTTCACGTTGTTCCGCTTCCGGCGGGCCGGACGGTGGCATCACCGTCACTCCGCCGAGGAGATCCTGGCCGAGACCTACGCGCGCGGAGACATCAGCGTCGAGGAGTACCGGGAGCGCCTGAGCGTCCTGAGGGAGCGCGGCTCTCGATGACTCACCGGATCGGCAGGTGAGCCGCTTCCGCCACCGACGACCGTGCGAGTTGATGGTCGTCGGAGGTGAGCGCGAGCTCCGCGAGCCTCCTGCAATCGTCGATCGTGTGTCTCGCCAGCGAGGCGCGTACGAGGGGGAGGCTCGCCGGAGCCATCGACAGGCTCGTGATCCCCAAGCCCGCCAGCACGAGTGCGAACAGGGGATCGCCTGCCGACTCGCCACAGACGCTCGCGGGGATCGAGGCCGACCGCGCGGCGTCGGTGATCGTCCGGATCAGCCGGACCAGCGCGGGTTGCCAGTGATCGAGCAGATCGCTGAGCGCCCCGATGGTTCGATCCGCCGCCGTCACGTACTGGCTCAGGTCGTTGGTCCCGATGCTGAAGAAGTCGACGACCTCGGCGGCGTCGTCGGCGCAGACCGCCAGTGCAGGCACTTCGACCATGACGCCCGCGCGCGATAGCCCCTGATCGTGAGCCATGGCGACGAACTCTGCAGCTTCGCCGACCGTGGTGATCATCGGCGCCATCACCCACACGTCCGTCTCGGAAGCCTTCGCGGCTCGCTGCACGGCTTCGAGCTGACGCTCCAGCACGTCGGCGCGCACACGCTGGGTGCGCACACCTCGCACGCCGAGCGCGGGGTTCATCTCCTCACCGAGATCGAGCCACCGAAGCGGCTTGTCGGCGCCGGCATCCAGCGTCCTGACCACGACCTTGCGCTCTCCGAATGCATCGAACACGGCGCGATAGGCCTGCTCCTGTTCGTCGACGCTGGGCTCCTCGGCTCGGTCGAGGAACAGGAACTCGGTGCGGAAGAGCCCGACCCCCTCCGAGTCCGCGGCCGACACCTCCGCGTCCTTGATCCCCCCGACGTTCGCCAGCAGCCCAACGGCGTGACCGTCCGAGGTCCGTCCCGGACCCGTGCTGGAACGCAACGCGTTCGCCATCCATTCGGCTCGCCGCGCGACGTCCTCGAGAAGGCCCGGATCGGGAGAGCGCACGACGACTCCCCGATCGCCATCGACCACGACGGGCTCGCCTTCCGAGATGCCGGCGGCCCCCGAGCAGGACACGACGGCCGGGATCGCCAGTGAGCGGGCGATGATGGCGGTGTGGCTCGTCGGGCCCCCCTCACGCGTCACGAGACCGAGCACCATCGATGGATCCAACCGAGACGTGTCCGCGGGAGCGAGGTCCTTGGCGACCAGGATGAACGGCTCCGACGACTCGGGAAGTCCCGGCATCGGCGATCCGACGAGGCTGGCGACGACGCGGGTGCGGATGTCGTCAAGATCCGCGGCCCGCTCCGCCATGTAGCCGCCCGCCGCCTCCAGCAGCGTCTTGAACGACTCGAAGGCCTGCGTCACCGCGTGCGTAGCCGGCAGTCCCCCGGAGACGGCCGCAGCGATCTTGTCCCACAGCGCGGGGTCCGTCGCCATCATCGCCTGGGCCGAGAGGATCTCGGCCACATCCTTGTTGGTGGCCTCGGCCGATCTCTTCTCGAGGAGCATCTCGACCTCGGTCAGTGCGTCGCGGGCCGCTTGGAGCTCGACTTCGGGATCCTCAGGTGGTTCCGCCGGGCCCAGGTCGTTCACGGCGTCGGTCATATGCCGGACCGGACCGGCGACCGCGCCCGGGGCTCCGGGAACCCCGGCCAGCTCTTCAGGCATCGTCTTCGTCGAGATCTCTCTCGATCAAGAGAGCGAGCGCGTCGACCGCCGCATCGGCGCCCTCGCCTTCGGCGGTGACGATCACCTCATCGCCCTTCTTCGCCCCCAGCGCAAGGATCGATAGGAGACTTCGGGCATCGACGGGGTCTCCGCCGTTCTTGGCGATCTTCACGATCACTGACAACTTCCCAGCTTCCTCAGCGACGAGCTTGGCCGGTCGGGAGTGCAATCCGACGCGCGACCCAACTACAACCGTGCGACTCATCTCCGACATCGCTGCATCCCTTCACATACTTCGTTACGGCGTGATCACGACCTTGATGCTGTGACCACTTCGAACAGCTTCGATCGCATCGTGTACCCGGTCCAATGGGTACCGGTCGGTGATCAGGTCACTCACGGGGACAGAACCATCCGCTATGAGCGCCAGGGCTTCGGTGTTCTGCGCCGGCGTCGACCCGTTGGCCCCAACGATCCTCAGCTCTCGGTAATGAACGAGATTGGAATCGAGCCTGATGGAGGGATCGTCCTTGGGCAGACCACCGAAGAAACTGATCCGCCCCCCTCGGGCAGCCATCTGCACGGCCTCCTCCTGCGCCGCACCCGATGCCGCCGCCGTGATGACGACGTCCGCCCCTCGACCTTGCGTCAACTTCAGGACCGCGTCGATCGCGTCGTCCTTGGTCGTATCGATAGCTGCATCGGGCAGGACCCGTTCCGCAGACATCTCGAGCCGGGACGTGCTTCGTTCGACGAGAACGACCCGGCTCGCTCCACGAGCGCGCGCCAAACGCACGTGCAGACAACCGATGGGGCCGGCCCCGATCACCACCACGACGTCCCCTTCGGTCACGCCGGCAAGCTGCTGCCCGTTGAGGACGCACGCGAGAGGCTCGGTGACCGCAGCCTCCTCGAAACTGGTCGCCTCGGGGATCACATTCAGTCCCTTCACCTTCAGGACCTTGGCGGGTACCACCAACCACTCGGCGAAGCCTCCGTCGTAGTGGTAGCCGATCGATTCTTGATTGGCGCAGATGCTCATGGAGCGATGCGTACATTCGAAGCATTCGCCGTCCGGGATGGCTGCGATCATCTGCACGCGGTCACCGGGCGAGAAACCCTCCGTACCAGGGCCGAGCTCTTCGATCTCACCCGTGACCTCGTGTCCCAACACGCGCGGCGGCACGAGGTGGTGATGCCCGAAGCTGAGTATCTTCGCATCGGTACCGCACGTCCCGCAGGCACGAACGCGCATGAGCAATTCACCCGGACCGGCCTCGGGCCGTGGCGCCTCCTCGAGGCGAAGATCTCCCGGCGCGTAGAACCTTGCGACCTTCAATTCTCCGCCCCGCTCTTCTCCGGTTCGAGCAGATCGACGACATCCTGGGGATCCGCGGTGCTCCGCAGCAGTTCCGCCTTCTCCCCATCAAGCAGGATCTGTGCCAGACGCGCCATCACCTCGGTGTGCTCGTCGGAGCGCGCCGCGATCGCGATGCAGGCGCGTACGTGCTCGCCCTCCCAGTCGATCCCTTCCGGGTACTGGAGGAACGCGACCGCCGGGCGCTTGATGAACTTGCGACTCACGTCGGTTCCGTGCGGAAGCGCGAATCCTTCGCCGACGAACGACGATAACGACGCCTCCCGCTCGTGCATCGCGTCGACGTACTCGGCTTCGACGGCCCCGATCTGAACGAGCAGCTCCCCGGCTTGCTGGACGGCCTCGCTGCGGGAGGCCGCGCGCAGGCCTACGCGCACGGCCTCCATCGTCAGCAACGTTCCACCCATCAGCTCGTCAGCGCCTCGCCGTCCCGGATCGCCTGCTCGAGCCTGTCGAAAGCCGGATCACCCATGAACATGTTGAACGGTAGGACGACGCTGTCCGGCGCCTGCTGGCGAGCGCGAGCTTCCAGGCCGACGTGGCAGACGATGACGTCGGGTCGACCCTCGATCCGGTTCACCGCGAGGTGTTCGACCTCCACACCGTAAGGGGCGAGCCGCTGGCGCAGCTGGGTGGTCAACAGCACGCTGCTACCCATGCCGGCCTCGCATGCGACGATCACCGACTTGATGTCCGAGCCCTGGATGCTCGCCATACCCCGTCCTCATGCCCCCTGCGGCGCGGTCGTCATCGGCCCGGATGCCGGAGCGGTCTCCTCGGCCTCGACCGGCGCCTCTTTGCTCATCCGGAGGATCCCAACTCCGGTCACGAACGATACGCCCGCAGCGATCAAGATCCCCAGGAGGACGCCGAAGTGGCCTCCCCTCGGAGTGACGGCGAGGTAGGCGAAGATGCTCCCCGGCGACGGCGTCGCGACCAGGCCCGCACCGGTGACAAGGAAGGTCATGACCCCGGCCGCGCCTCCGGCGATCGCCGCGAGGATCATCTGCGGCTTCATCAGCACGTAGGGGAAGTAGATCTCGTGGATCCCGCCCAGGAAGTGGATGATGGCCGCGCCCGGAACCGTGGGACGCACGGCGCGGGGACCCGCCACCCAGAAGGCGAGCAAGATACCGAGGCCGGGCCCGGGGTTGGTTTCGAGCATGAACAGGATGGATTGACCGGCCTCCTTGGCCTCGGCCACTCCGATCGGCCCAAGGACTCCGTGGTTGATCGCGTTGTTCATGAACAGCACCTTCGCCGGCTCGATCACGATCGATGCGATCGGAAGCAGCCGGTTATCGACCAGGATCTCCACCCCATCGCCCAGGGCGTTGGTGATGGCCTCGACGATCGGGCCTATCGCCAGGTATCCGACGATCGCCATGGCACCGGACAGGATGCCCAGAGAGAAGTTGCCGACGAGCATCTCGAAGCCCGATCTGACGCGGCCTTCGACGAGACGGTCGAACCATCTCACCAGCAACGCGGTCGGCGGACCGATGAGCATCGCCCCCAGGAACATGGGTATCTCGGTGGCGACGATGATGCCCATCGTGGCTACGGCACCGGCCACGGCACCCCGCTGGCCGTGCACCAGCCTGCCCCCCGTGTACCCGATGAGCAGGGGCAACAACGTCAGGATCATGGGACCGACCAGCTCGGCAAGGTTCTCGTTGGGGATCCATCCCGTGGGGATGAATAGGGCCGTGATCAGACCCCATGCGATGAACGCTCCGATGTTCGGCATGATCATCGCGGCGAGGTTCCCCCCGAACCTCTGGATCGCGGCGCGCACACCTCCGCCCGGCGACGCGCTCGTTGCAGCAACGCTACTCATAGCCCACTCCCCTTCCCGTCACCTCGAACCTCCGACTTCGCTGTCGCTTCCAACCTCATCGCTTGCCCCAGGACACGATCCGCGACGACGTGCTCGTGCAAGGTCACGGACGAAGCGTCCACCTCATCGGGACCCGGCATCCGGGTGCCGGGCAGACCCACCGCCGCCGCGGCCCACGCAACCCCGGTCACGAACGCCTCGACGCTCCCACCACCGCTTGCCAGGAACCCGGCGAGGAGCGCGTCTCCCGCCCCGACGGAGCTGCGAGGGCTCTCCACGGGAGCCTCTGCATGAGCCCTCTCGGACCCGCTTACATACAACGCGCCGTCGCCACCGAGGCTCGCGATAACGGTCCCCGCGCCGAGATCGCGTAGCGCCTGCGCGGCCTCGACCGCATCGCCCAGGGTCGCGATCTCGATACCGGTGGCCTCGCTCAGCTCGTCGAGATTCGGCTTGACCACGTCGGGACTGGTCGTTAGGGCCTTCAGGAGTGCGGGACCACTCGTATCCACCGCGACGCGCGTATCGCTCCCCGAGAGACGATCGACGAGGAGGGCATAGAAGTCGTCCGCCACCCCTGGAGGAAGGCTCCCGCATGCCACGACCCACTCGGCCCCTCTGGCCGCCTCGCTGGTGGCCGCTATCAGAGCGTCGATCTCGGCCGGCTGGAGGCGGGGGCCGAGCTCATTGAGCTTCGTAACGGTGCCATCCGGCTCGACGATGCTGATGTTGGCTCGGGTGGGTCCGGCGATGGGCACCTGAAGCGACGGGATACCTTCGTCCTGCAACAGCTTCCCTAGCTGCGCGCCTTCCGAGCCCCCACAAGGGAACACCGCGGTCACCGGGAGCCCGTGCGCAGCCAGGGCGGCGGCGATATTCACGCCCTTCCCTCCGGAATCGACCCGTCCTCCGGTGGCCCTCGAGACGGCCCCCCGCGAGATCGCCTCGACTTCGACCGTACGATCGATGCTGGGATTCGGCGTGAGCGTCACGATCACGCGCGCACCACCTGCACACCGGTGGCTTCGAGGGCCGGGACGAGCGAGGCGTCGAGCCCGGTGTCCGTTATCAGCAGCTCCAGGTCTTCCAACGACCCGAAGCGGATGAGGTTGTCGTTGCCGAACTTGGTGTGATCGGCGAGCAGGACGGCGCGCCTCGCCGACCCGATCATCGCCCCCTTGACCGCAGCTTCGGTCGAGTCCGGGGTGGTCAATCCCCGCTCGATGGAGAACCCGTTCGTCCCGATGAACGCGACATCGACGAAGGTGTCCTCTAACGCTCGGGTGGCCCAAACGTCGACCGCCGCAAGCGTTCGACCGCGGACCCTGCCGCCGAGAAAGAGCATGGTCAGGTTGGGCCGGGCGCTCAGCTTCATGGCGATCGGGAGGCTGTTCGTGACGACCGTCAGCTCGCGATCGCTCGGCAGCACGTCGGCCAACCGTGCCGTGGTCGTGCCGGCATCGAGCAGGATCGATCCCTCCCCGGGCAGCTCGTCGAGGGCCGCCTTGGCGATCCTCTCCTTCTCGGCCGTCAGCGCCGCGTCCCGCGCCGCGATCCCCGGCTCGAAACCCAGTCGATCCAGGGGGATGGCCCCGCCGTGGACCCGGCGCAGCAGGCCGTGTCTCTCCAGGGCCGTCAGGTCCCGCCGCACCGTCTCCGAGGTGACCCCGAGCACCTTGGTGAGGGCGGTCACCTCGACCCTGCCCCGCTCCCGCGCCTGCTGGAGGATCCGCTGCTGGCGCTCCTCGGCGTACATGTGAGCCCCCCAAGAGCATGTTGAGGTTTCTGTGTTTCTCTGTGTTTACATTGTTCTCGTTGCGATTGCAAGCCCCTCTCTTGGGTGACGGGCCGGAGGCTTCCCCACCTGATATCTGATCCGTAGCCCCGTGAGCACACAGCGTTGCTACAGTGCGTGCCGTCAGAGGGGGACTAGTCACAAAGGAGGGCGTCAGTTGAAGCGATGGCTGCAAGCCTCGGTCGCCTGTGGAACAGCGGTGTTACTGCTGGCCGGAGCGGCTCTGGCTCACGACCCGGGGGATAACCGGCTCGAGGACGACGGAGCGATGAACTCCGGGAAAGAGACCCACGCGGCCCACCAGCATGGGGGGGAGGACGGGCATCTTCCTCCGGTCAGCAACAACGTGGACCTGATCGGTAAGGCGAAGGCGAGTGGCGTCAAGCCCGGTCGCATCGCCGACGTGGGAGTGTTCGGCAACTACGCCTATCTGGGGGCTTTCTGGGAGCCCGACTGCAGGAGGGGCGGCGTCTACGTCTTCGATATCTCGAACCCGGCGGCCCCCAAGGAAGTTGGTTTCATCAACACCGGGAACGGTAGCTACGTCGGCGAGGGCGTGCACATCATCCACGTCGATACGCCTTCCTTCACCGGCGACGTTCTCGCGTTCAACAACGAAGTATGCGTAGACAGGGCGAATGGCGCTACCGTCGGCGGGCTAACGCTCGTGGACGTCACGGACCCCACTCGTCCTCGCTACCTGACGCAGGGATTCGGCGACTTCACCCCGACCGGGATCAACGGCCCCGGCGTCGCCCACGAGATCCACAGCACGTTCATCTGGGACGCGGGTGACAAGGCTTACGCGGTCATGGTCGACAACGAGGAGGGCGCCGACGTCGACATCGTCGACATCACGGACCCGCGCAGCCCCGAGCTGATCGCGGAGCACGACCTCAACACGAAGTTCCCGCAGATCGTTCAGTCCGACCTGGGCACGGCGGAGTCGTTCCTCCACGACATGATCGTCAAGAAGATCGGCAAGAAGTGGATCATGCTGCTGTCGTACTGGGACGGCGGTTACGTCGTACTCGACGTCACCGATCCGACCAAGCCCAAGTACAAGGCCGACAGCGACTTCCCCAACCCCGACTCGCTCGGGCTCGAGCGTGGCTTGAACGTCCCGCCGGAGGGCAACGCTCACCAGTCGGAGTTCTCGCTCAACAACACGCACATCGTCGCGGCGGACGAGGACTTCACGCCGTTCCCGACCGAGATCCTCAACGTGACCGACAACACGAAGTTCCAGTCGACGAGCGGCACCGGGACCCCTCCGCTCAAGGAAGGTGAAACGATCGAAGGTCAGGCGCGCTACGTGGGTCTGGCCTGCCCCGGAGACAATGTTCCGGCCGGCGACGGCACCCAGATCGCGGTCGTTGAACGCGGGGTGTGCTTCTTCAGCGAGAAGATCGCCACGGTCGAAGCAGCCGGCGGCTACGACGCGATCGTGGTGTTCAACTCCGAGAGGCCGGACGGTTGCAGCGATCTGCTGACCATGCTCGCCGAAGGCAACACGCCCTCGTTCTTCGTGGGTCGCGATACCGCCTACGCGATGTTCGACCTGCCGTACGACGACGAGGCATGCCGCGCGGGGACGGGTACCGCGCCGCTCGAGATCGGTCAGACGGGCGACACGCTGCGCTTCCGGTCCTACTTCGACGGCTGGGGTTACGTGCGTCTGTTCTCGAACAACGAGGGCAAATTGACCGAACTCGATCAGTACGCGATCCCCGAGGCGCACGACCCCGAGTTCGCAAAGGGGTTCGGCGACCTTTCGGTGCATGAGGTGGCGATGTCCGAGCGCGACAACTCGCTCGCGTACTTCGCCTACTACTCCGGCGGGTTCCGGGTCGCCCGGATCGAGAACGACGAGCTGGTGGAGAAGGGCGGCTTCATCGACGAGGGCGGCAACAACTTCTGGGGGGCTCAGGTGTTCCAGAGGGGCGCCAAGGAGTACGTTGCCGCGAGCGATCGCGACTTCGGCCTCTACATCTTCGAGTACACGGGTCCGTGATCGCTACCCATCGCTAGCGACGAGAGGGCGGTGCCTCGCACCGCCCTCTTTCTTTTCCGGACATCCTTCGGCGGATCCCGCCGTCCGCTACGAGGTGATCCGAACGGCCGGCCACGCCGACCATCGAGGCAAGATCGGCGCATGCGCGACGGGCGAGGTCAGGTACCGGTCGCCTTCTCCTCTACTGGGTATCTGTCCCGCCACGCGTCGTAGCCTCCGGCGAGCGCTCTCGCATCCCAACCCCTGACCCTCAGCGTCAGCGCCGCACGGGCGCTCGTGGCCTCCGAGGGTCAGGTGCAGTAGAGGACGACTAGCTTCTTCTCATCTTGGGACTCCGCCCAACCAGCGACATCATCGGGCATCACCCGAAGGCTCCCGGGTATCGCCGCGGCATCCCGTTCGTACTGGGAACGGGTCCGCACATCCAGCACGACGGGTGGCTCCGATCCCTGCAACATGGCGTGCAGCTCGTCCACGCTAACCCTCTCGACGTCGTCGGGGTGCGCCACGAATAATCCACTCGCAGAGTTCTCGCGCTCCTCCACGAGCGTCTCCCCGGACACCTTGCCCGCGTACCAGCCCGTGATGGGAGTCGCCGTGGCCCCGTGCGCGAGGACCGACATCAACACGACCGCCCCAGTGGCGGCGAACAGTACGTCGCTGTCCGGGAGATCCGTCAACACGACCAGCAGGGCAAAGAGAAGCGAATTGAGCCCCCGGGGGCCGAACCACGCGATGAAGGCTCGGGCATGAGCACTGACCGCCACTCCACGCAGGCTCAATATGCCTCCCACGGCCAGAGGACGCGCGATGAAGATGGTTATCGCGGCGAGCGCCAAGCTTGGGATGAGGGGCAGGATCCGTAACGAATCCGACAACACGACGCCGAACATGACGAACGCGAGGAGCATCGCCATCTCTGCAGCGGCCTCACCGAACTCGAGGAAGCAGTCGCACAATTCCCTGTCGAGCACCGTGACGGCGAACCCTGCCGCGAAGGCTGCGAGGAAACCATCTCCGCCGACGCCGACGCCCGCGGCGTATGCGCCCAGGACGAGCCCGATCCCATAGAGCGCCTGATACTCCCGGCGGATGCCGAAACGCCGGTCGGCGCGCGCCATCAGTTCCGATCCAAGGGCTCCGACGATGAATCCGGCGACGGGACCGAAGACGAGCAACTCGAGCGCGAAGAGGATCCAGTCACCGGTTCCCCCCACCTCGCCGTGTCCGACGGCCGTCAGGACCAGGACGAGCGGCAGCACCACTATGTCGTTGGTTCCCGCTTCGACCTTGAGAGCTTGGCGCACCGAAGATGGGAGCCGCCGATCGCGGACCACGTCTCGCAGTACGACCGGGTCGGTAGAGGCCAGCACCGCGCCCAGCAGGAGGGCGATGACGGGAGGAAGATCGAGTAGCAGTGTGCCGGCCCCCGCCACCAGGAGCACTATCAACAGTGTTCCGGGACCCAGCGATAGCGCCGGCACCAGCCACTCCTTCCGCTCGCGTGCGAACTCCAGATTCACGGCGTCGAGGAACAGCACCAGAGCCAGGGTCACCGTTGCCACGGCCTCGAGAGCGGGCGAATGAAGTTCCAGATGCAGGATCTCGAGTCCGCGCGGCCCGAGCAACAGCCCAAGGCCGAGGAAGATCATGGGGAAGGAAAGAGGCGCCCGTTCCACGATCCCGGCGGCGAGCGCCGAAAGTGTCAGCACGAGCGCCATCAGTGCGAAGGCGCCTAGAAGATCCACCGCCCCAGTATCCATTGCGCCGGCGCAGGGACGCCGTTGGCAGCCCTAGCGATAGCTGAAGGACGGTCCGTTCTCGACCTCGAATCCCACCTCGTCCACGTAACACCACCACCAGTCCTCGCCGGGCTCGAAGGACTGCACGATGGGATGAGCGTCGCTCGCGGCGTGCTTCGATGCGTGTTTGTTCGGAGAGGAGTCGCAGCAGCCGACATAGCCGCAGCTCATGCACACACGCAGATGCACCCACCGGTCTCCGACGGCGAGGCAGTCGACGCACCCGTCCCCTGTGGGCGTCACGTCGTTGATCTGGTCCAGGTGTGTGCAGCTCGCCATCGGAACTCCCTTCAACTGGCGGGTCCACTACCTACCGACGGAGAAGTCGGCTCCAGGATAGGGGGCCCGGCTCTCGCTGGGGATCAGTGCTCGTGAGCCGCGTGCAGCTCGTGGAGCAGCCGTTCGGCATCGGAGCGCCGCATGATGCCGATGAGCTCCCCTCCGGGCGTAGTGACCAGGATCTCCGCCACGTCTCGAGCCTGCATCCTGGCCACGAGGTCGGGTAACGGTTCGTCGTAGCGAACGGACGTGGGACCCGGCTCCATGACCTCGTCGGCCCGAGCACCCGTACCCGCCGAGAGATCACTCTCCTTCAGCCTGCCGACCACGATCCGGTCGTCGGAGACGACCACGCACGACCCGAAGGCGGCCACGTCGGGCCGTCCGGCAACCTCGCTCACGAGGTCTTGAGGCGAACACGTCGGGAGGTTCGGATCGGCCACCCGGCCCGGGCGTGGAACCGACGCGTAGTCACCCTCGGTGGGGAGCCCGGTCGCGGTCCAGTCGCTCTTGCCGGCGGCGTAGTCGTAGACCTCCTCGAAGCCCATCATCTCGAGCCGGCACGCGGCTCGCGGACTCATGTCTCAGAGGAAATCGTTGCAGTAGACGATGACCGGAGCCCCTCGATCGAGCCCGGCCACGCCCTCCACCGTGAGCTCTTTCAGCGGGATGTTGACGGCACCGCTGAGATGTTCCTGCTCGTAGTCCTCGCGAGGCAATACCTCGACGAGTTGCGCGTTCCCACTCGAGACGAACGCCTGCACCTCTTGCCGGGTGAGGGACTTGACGGGACTCACCGATCAGGTCCTGTCCTGAAGGTCCTTCTCCCCGGACTGGCGGGCGCAGTGAGCGCAACAATACATAGCACCATCGGACTCCAGCCCGTGCCCGATGATCTTGCATCCACAGTGAGTGCACTCCGGAGCCACGACGTGTATCGCGCATTCGAAGCTGTCGAACTGACGGGTCTGACCGTCAGAGGTGGTGATCTGGAACGACTTGTCGTAGTCGTTGCCACAGTGGTCGCACCGAGCCATCGGCCATCTACTCCTTCGAGTCGTCAGTGATTACGCAGAGCACCGATGAGCTCCGACTTGTTCATGTCCGAGTAACCCTCGATGCCGATCTCCTTGGCACGTTCCTGGAGCTCGTCAACGGTGCGCTCCTCGTAGTTCTCAGCCGTCGCGCCGCGCGTACCGACCTCGGAACGAGAGGAACCGGCCGACTCGTTCGCGATACGAGCGGCCTTCTCCTTGCTCATGCCCTCCCGACGGAGCGCCTCGTACTGCGCGTCTTCTTTGACCGAAGGTCCGTGATCCTTGGCCATGACCGCCTCCTGTTCGTCGCTGGTTTGCGAGCTCGTCAGGTCCGGTTCAGGACGTCTTCCTTGTTGGGCGCGGGTGTGTTCGGAAGATGCAGGTAGTTGTGGACGTCCATCACTCCGGTCACCTTCCGAACCTCGTATTCGAGATCGTTGATCTGATCCTGTGAATCGCAGGTCCCCCGAAGCTCAACGATGCCGTCGGCGGAGTTCACGCTTATCTGACCTTTCGGGTAGTTCCAGCGAGACAGCACTTCGCTCTCTACCTTCGCCGTGAGCGTGGCATCGTTCTCGGGCGGGGAGTCGGAACGTCCCAGGTATCGCATCCCTTCAGCCTGGCCCCGCACGTACTCGGTCTTACGTTCGATCTCTCGCAACCCGCGCCGGAACATGCCGGCGAGCTGGTCCTGCATCTTGGCCCGACGGGTTCGCCCGAGATGGGGATCGAAGAAGTAAGCGATGGCCGCGACCGCGCCCCCGGTCAGCGCGATCTTGCGACCGTTACGTTTGGTTCCGTGCTTGTGGTGACTCATATCCACCCGCCCCTCTCGATCGGATCGCTGGTGCCGCCCCTCCCGGACGGCTAAGGGTCGTTCGGCCCCTTCCGTGAGGGTTACCCGACCGTTTCGTCGGCTAACAACGTGGCGGTTGCTCTGTTCGCCTCGCAAGATCCGGGATCCCTAACTCGGCGCCCGGCTAGCATCGAGACGATGCAGGAACGTTACGGGGCCCCCGTTGCGGGGGCCGAGAAGGAAGTCCTCGCCGGTTACATGGACCATTACCGGCGAACGATCGTGGAGATATGCAGCGGGCTCGGCGATGACGACCTGCGACGGGTAGTGGTCCCTTCGGGCAACTCATTGCTGGGCCTGGTCAAGCATCTGGCCCTCGTCGAGCGATGGTGGTTCCAAGAGCACGTGGCCAACGACCCTTCGGCCCACTACGAGTGGGATCCCAAGGATCCGAACGCCGACTTCCGGATCGAGCCGCACGAGACGACCCAGCAGATCCTCGACATGTACGAGGAATCGTGCGAGCTGTCCCGCAGGATCATCGAGGCGGCCTCGTTGGACGATCCCATCGAGCGCCCCGAACGCCGCCAGGATTACAACGTCAGGTGGGTGCTCGTGAACATGATCGTCGAAACGGCTCGTCACTGCGGCCATGCGGACATCATGCGCGAGCTGATCGACGGGCACACCGGAACCGGCTACGACCTCTAGCGTCGCCGTCCGACGCCGCTCGGGCTCGCTTCGCGGTGGCTTCACCAGCGTCCGCTTCTCGAACGCTATCGGGCTGCCTCTCGCCAAGAGGAAGATGAAGGCGTGGATGGGTTCGCGATCTTCCTGCTCGCGATGGCGATGGCCGTCGGTCTGTTGGGAACGCTGTTGCCCTTCCTCCCGGGGCTGCCAATCGTCTGGGCCTCGGCCCTCGTCTATGGAGTGGCGGCCGGCTTCGGGCCCGTCGGCTGGGTCCTGTTCTCTCTCATCACCCTCGTGGGGATCGCGGGACTCGTCCTGGGAACGGTCCTTCCGCACCGGCGCGTCGCGGCCCAAGGTGCGCCGGCGTCGACGATCCTCGCGGGCATCCTCCTGGGCCTAGTCGGCTTCTTCGTCATCCCGATCGTCGGACTCCCCGTGGGCGTAGGGGTAGGGATCATGCTCGCGGAGCGAAGGAGACTCGGTTCCTGGGACCGGGCCTGGGCGGCGACGAAGAGATCCATGGTCGGCTTCGGCATCGGCGCGCTCGTCCAGTTCGGGGCCGGTGTGGCGATGATCGGCTTGTGGATCGTGTGGGTCGTGGTCGATTAGGGACGGGCCGACGTCACGGAGCGAGGCGCACGATCCTCCACGGACCATCCTCGGCATCCCGGAGATACTGGAGGCGGTCGTGCAAGCGATTCGGTCTTGCCTGCCAGAACTCGATGCGCATCGGGATCACGCGGAAGCCACCCCAGTGCGGGGGCCGAGGCACGTCATTGCCGAATCTCCGCCGGGCGTCGGCGACCTCTCGGTCGAGCTCGGCACGGTCCTCGAGGACCTCGCTCTGCGCCGAGGCCCACGCCGCCAACCGGCTGCCGAGAGAGCGGGTAGCGAAGTAGGCGTCCGACTCCCGGCTCTCCAGGGGTTGCACTCGCCCCTGGACACACACCTGCCGCTGCAGGGCCGCCCAATGGAAGACGAGCGCCGCACGCGGGTTCTCCGCCAGCTCACGGCCCTTCCTACTCTGGTAGTTGGTGAAGAAGACGAACGCCTCGTCGTCGACGCCCTTCAGCAACACGGTGCGCGCCGATGCAGCGCCGGATCGGTCGGCCGTCGCCAGCGTCATCGAATTGGGAACGTGCAGACCCGCCGCCAGGGCCTCTTCCAACCAGGTGGCGAACTGCTCGAAGGGGGACTCGGCCAGATCCTCGATCTCGAACGAGCGTTCTGGATGGGGCTGTTCCAGCCGGGCGATCCGGTCCGAGAGCCGGTCGAGACGTTCCTCGCTCATGCTTCGGCGACGCTGTGGTCCGCTCGCCTCCGTGATGCCAAGACCCGCTCCCGACTAGGCACGTGGTGGAACCGATGCTCGCACGCACCCAACCGAGGGGCAAGGACTCCGGTAGCCGAGGGAGCGACCCCGGCCCGGGCTCGGCATCGCTACCATGCAGGTGCTTGCGAGAGTGGCGGAATCCGGCAGACGCGCCAGCCTTAGGAGCTGGTGCCCTTTGGGCGTGGGGGTTCGAATCCCCCCTCTCGCACTATGCGGGGCGTACTGATCTCCTTGCTCGTCGTGGCAGGTCTTCTCGTCGCGGGCGATCTCTTCGCCAAGAACTTCGCCTCCGAACGGATGGCCGAGCAGGTGAGGGCCAACCTGGCGTTGGAGGAAGAGCCCGACGTGAGCCTCAGGGGGTTCCCCTTCGCCACGCAGGTGGCGGCGGGTGAGCTGGAGAGCGTCGGCCTCTCGCTGGATGATCTGTCCCGGCGCGGCGTGACCCTTACCTCGCTGGACGTGACCCTGGACCGGGTCCGGTTCTCGCTCGAGGACCTCCTCGACCAGAACGCACGCAGCCTGCGCGTGGGCTCGACCTCGGGAGCAGCCGAGCTCGACGAGGGTGATCTCGAGGCAGCGCTGCAACGCGCCGGTGCTCCCTTCGAGATCCGATTCGATCAGGGGCGCATGCTGGCGACCTCGCCGGCCCTGGGGCAAGGAGTACCGATCGATGCCCGGGTCGAGGGAGGCCGCCTGGTCCTCCTCGTCCGAGACATCGGGAACACCGAGTTGCCGCTCCCGCGGCCGATGGACGGCATCACCTACGACTCCGTGGAGGTACTCCCGGGCCGGCTGCAACTGCGGTTCAGCTCCGGGCCCACCACGCTTAGGGCCCCGGGCTGACTCACTCCACTACTGTGGATCCATGAACCTGACGACGGAGCTCGGCTTCGCACGAGAGATCGCCCTGATCGGCGGTCGGATCGCGCTCGATCATCAGCGTCGCCGGCTTCATCGCCATCGGAAGGAGGACGGCTCGTGGGTCACCGAGGCAGACTGGAAGGTCGAGGCCCAGTTACGTCTCCGCATCGCGCGCACCTTCCCCGACCACAACGTGCTCGGCGAGGAAGAAGGTCTCACGGGGGCCGGAGGCGGCGACCCCACGCCGGGCGCCCCGACCTGGGTCCTGGACCCTATCGACGGGACGAACAACTTCATGTCCCGCATCCCGATATGGGGAACGCTCGTCGGCCTGCGCATCGAGGAGCGGAGCGTGGTCGGCGTCTGCAACCTCCCGGCACTGGACGAGTGCTACGACGCGGCTACCGGGATGGGCGCCCGGATGAACGGCGACACGATCGGCGTGGACCCGGCCACGGACATCGCCGAGGCGACGATCTCGCACGGAGGGAGCGGATGGTTCCACGAGGGGGGCCTGGCCGGGTTCCTGGATGAAGTGGTGATTCGGGCGTGGCGCACGCGGGGATTCGGCGACTGTTGGGGCCATGCGTTGGTCGCTCGTGGGGCGGTGCATGCCATGATCGAGCCCGCCCTGCGGCTGTGGGACTACTGCGCCCTGGAACCGATAGTGACCGAAGCAGGCGGTCGCATGACCCGCATCGACGGCAGCGAGCTTACGGATGGAGGCTCGGTACTGTCGACGAACGCGGGCCTGCACGACGAGCTCGTACGCCTGGCGAAGGCCACGACTCCTGGTTGGGTGGAAGGCTAGCCAACGCCGGACCGGGCCGACTACAGATTGACCCCCACAGGGCTCATAGCGGTTGCCGGTGATCGGGTCGGATGAGAGAGCGAGGTTGTCCAGCGCTCCCTTGAAGAGGTCGGGCTGGAGGAAGCGGGTGGTATCGGGACCGAAGCGCCGGGCGCCCATGTCGAGGGTGTCGGATCCGGAGTCGAAACGCTTGGCGGTATAGCGGTAGGCGTTGAGCGGATCGTCGGTCCCGCCCGGCCCGGTCACCTCCTCCGGGTCGGAGGTCAACGCCTGGTCCTCCTCGCCGTAGGCGTCGTAGCCGTAGGACGCCTTCACCGTCGAGTTGTCGGTCGAGTCTCCGGCGGCGTTCTCGAGCAGCAGCGAGACCGAACCGTGCACGTCGTAGGCATAGGTGTAGGTCTTGGTATCGCCCTCCACCGGGGCGTCGGTCAGCGACATCCGGTTGCCCGAGGCGTCGTAGGTGTAGGACTTGGACTCCGAGTTGCGGTCGCCGGCGAAGGTCTCCGACGTCACCAGGTTGGTGAGGCCGAGATAGTTCAGATCCGTGGTGCGGTTCTTCGGCGTCCCATTGAGCGAGTGCCCTTCGACCTCCTTGATGACCCGGTCTAGGGCGTCGTAGTCGTAGCTGGTGTCGTCCGTCGGCGTCGTCCCCGCGTAGGCCACGAAGCGCTCGAGCCGGAAGAGGTCGTCGTAGTGGTAGTCCTTGACGAGCTCGCCGGAAGCCGCCTCCGGACAGCTGGCGCCGGGAAAGTCGCCGGTCGTCACACAGTCGAGGTTGCCGCCGTCGTCGTAGAAGTGCCGGGCCACGACGTCGTCGTCCTCGGAGCCGGTGGCGATGGTCTCGAGGCGCTGGCCGGCGTAGGTGAAGAACTTCGTCGACGAGCCGGTGACCTCCTCGATCACGTTGCCGGCCGGGTCGAGGGTGTAGTCGGTGGCCTCGGTGGCCGGGCCGTGCCCCTTGAACTCACGGGTGAGGCGGTCGAGGCCGTCGTAGCTGTAGGTGGCGGTGCACTGCGTCTCCTGGGTCCGGCACGGGGCGCCGGTCTCGGGGGCTTGTTTGAAGAAGGTATCCGAGACCCGGTGGCCGTTCATGTAGACGCCCGCGGCGGTGTAGTCGACGCGGTGTGATTCGACGATCGGCGCGCTGTCGAGGGTTCCCGAATGCGTCGCCATCTTCTTCAGCTTCGCGTTCCTGAAATAGTCCCAGCGGGTCGATTGCTTGGGCGCGAAGTTGGGATCTTCGTTACACCCCTGCGGCGCCCGGGAGATCTGGCGGGTCTGCTCGAGTCCGAGCGGGGTGTAGGTATTGACGACCTTCTCACAGCCGGAGTCGAGCTCGCTGACCTGGGAAGTGAGCCAGTCGCCGGCGTCGTAGCCGAAGGTGCGGGTCTTGCCGTCCGTTTCCTGCGAGCCTTCGCGTGTCTCGGTGCCATCCTCCTCGCGCGTCTCCACGTTGGAGTTGAGGTCGTATGTGAAGCGGGTGAAGGTGTACTCGGTCGTCTCGGCGTCGTCGGTCTGCTTACGGTGGCGGACCTTTTCCACCCGATCCAAGGTGTCGTAGGCGACGTCGGTCCGGACCGGCTTCTCACCCGCCTGGGTGATGCCGGAGAAGTCACGCGCAACCGTCAGCTGGTTGTTGGCGTTGTAGTCGTAGACCGTCTTGTCGTCACGCTTGTCACCGTGCTCGATCAGCGGGCCATCCGAGGCATAGGCCCAGCTCTCGGTGCGCTGGAGGGCTCCCTCCGCGAAGGTACGCGACAGCTGTTGGCCGCGCGCGTTGTAGTCGTAGGCAGATTCCGGGTTCACGTTATCGTCCTGCGACCGGATCCAACCGGTGTCGAAGTACGTCAGATCGGTTCGGCTGGACTCCGGGACCCCCTCGAGGGTCATCGCCGGGTCCGGCAACGTTGTCGTCTTCAGATTGCCGTTGGCGTCGTAAGCACGACGGAGGTAGAACTTTTCTCCCGTCCCCTCCGAAGGAAGCTCGACGGTTTTGAGCCGCCCGAGCGGGTCGTAGAAGTACCTCGTGGCCAGGGACTCGCTGGCGGCGTCGACGGCACGCGGCGATATCTGCTTGGCGAGCCGTCCCAGGGCATCGTACTCGTAGCGCGTGGTGACATCGCGGAGCTCGTTGAACGGCTCCTCCGTGGTGGTCAGCAGATCGCGCTGGTCATAGCTGAATGTCGTCATGTTGCCGGCCGGGTCCGTCGAGGTCTCGACGTTGCCGTTCGCGTCGTACTTCACCACGCTGGGAGGATGCCCCTGAGGATCGAACACCTTGATGCGCCGATGAGCGTCGTCGTATTCGAACCGAGTGGTGAATCGAGGTGGCGCGGCACAGACGACCGACGCAACCGCGGCCTTGGGGGCGGTGGACGAGATCAGGTTCCCCGCGACGTCGTAGCAGAGGTGGGTGATGACGGCCACGGCGGGACTCTCGTCGGTGTCGTAACGAGTCCGACGAATGACGCGGTCTAGGGAGTCATAGTCGAAGAAGAGGGCGTGATCTTGATCCCCGGGACTCGCGACTCCTTCGGGCGAAGTGATGGTGGTCACGCGACCGGCGGCGTCGTACGCCAGCCTCGTCTCCTCGTCCTGTGGATTCTTGCTGGTCTCGACACGGTCCATCGGGTCATATGTCATCTCGGTCTTGGGTCCCTCGACGAAGTCGAAACCGTATTCGGGTGCGAGCTGCACCGTCACGTTGTCGTTGGCGTCGTAGTTCGCCGCGCTCCAGACCAACGGCTTGTTTTCCGAGGTCAGCTTCGGGGTGCTCTGTCGCCCCAGCCGATGGAAGCTGTCGTAGTCGAAATAGGTGCGGTAGCTGCGGGGATTTCCGCCCGTGTCGTCGGCATGCAGCGGATCCTGGATCCACTCCATGAGCCCATCGTCGTCGAAACCGAATTGCGTCACCTCGCCGGCGGCATCGGTGACCTTGGTCACGAGCCCGTTGGCGTCATAGCCGTCGAACCTGGTCATCTTGGCGTTCGCATCCGTGATGGTTGCGAGCGTGCCGTCCGGGTTGTAGTCGTATCGGGTCGTGTAGCGGGGATCGCCTTCCGGCTCGGTCACCGTGACGAGGTTGCCCTCGACGTCGTGGTCGAACGTCCATTGGAAATCGTCGGGGTCAGCGGTCTCGGTCCCCCGGGGAGACGTCTTCGTCCTGAGTTGACTGATATGCGGGATGATGCGTCCGCTCTTCCATTTGACGGCAACGTCGTTGATATCGACTGCCTTGTTCTCATATGTCAGAGCCGTGTGGTTGCGCAGTTGGTCGTGGACATCCGTGACGTAGCCGTTGTCGTTGTAGGCGTATTCGACGAAGTCGCCAGGAGGACTCCCGGCAGCACGCAGGTCGTAGATCTTCGTCACGTGCCGGTCCGCGTTCCAGACCAGCGTTCTGATCTCGTTCTTGGCGTTGGTGATCTCGTCGACCTTGCCGTCGGTGTCGTAATGATGCTTCGTCTCTCTCGATGTCCCTCCCGGAGCCGGAGGCGTGACCGTGGTCGTCTGAGCCGCGAGGTCATAGGCGAAGGTGGTGGTGTCTTCGTTTCGGTTGGTCCGCGCCTTGAGCTTCCAGCGCCTCTGGGACGACCCGGGACCGAAATAGGAAAAGGTCGTCTCGTTGCCCCGCGGGTCACGGATGCTGAACAATCGCGACGATTGGGGGGAAGTCCTGGGGTTCGGATCGACGCGATCGTTGACGTTCGGGATCGCCGGTCCCGAACCGTCCGAGGTCGTGTAGGTGAACACGAAATTGCGACTCGCCAGGACACTCCCGTCGGCCTTGGTGCCGCCCTTCTGCGTGATGCGAAGGAGATTGCCGTCCTCGTAATAGTCGAAGCTCAGTTCCGACCCGTTGTGGTCGACGATCTTTTCGATCTTGCCACGGACCTGGGGCTTGGCGACCTCATTCTTGGAGTAATAGTCGATCGTGAACTTGCGGTTGGGGGCGGGATTCGAGCCGAGGCCGGCGGCGTCGGTGATCGTCGTGATGCGCTTTTTCACCCCACCGGGATCCTCTGCGGGAGGGACGTCTTCGAGCTTGAAGTCCAGGCGATTGCCGTTCTTGTCCTGGACCCCCGTTGGAAAGCCTTGGTCGTCGTAGAAGAACGTGACCCGGTCAGGTCGGGTCAACGCCCACTTCTTCGACGCGTCGGGCGTTGAACGCAGATAGAGATGGACCCCCGGGGGTTCGTCCCACCCGCCGTTGTCGTTGGCGGTGAAGCGATGAGTGGTGCCGTCGCCATCTGTGAACTCGATCCATTTGGACGCCCGCGAGGGTGACGCCAGTTCATCCGCCTTGTTGGGATGGATGTCCAGCGGGAGCCCGAAACGCGTCAGGCTCGAAACGGAAAGCGAGAAGTTGTTTCCCACCGGGGACTCCGAGTGGTCTTCGAGGGAGTTGTAGCCGAGGCTGACCACGGTGGAGAGGCCTCGTCCCGGGGAGGAGAATGGCACCCACTGCAGCAATGAGTTGCCGCTTGCCACGTTGGTGAGGTGGACCATGCCCGCCCCTACCGGCTCACCTTCGTAGCCGTAGTAGCGCTCCAGCCCGAGCGCGGTCGCCGTGATCGCCTTGTTCACGATCACGGGATTGTCCAGGGGCGGGTTCCCCTGGGCCGCGAACCAGCTGGCCGAAGGCTTGTCGAAGAGATCGAAGCGCAGCCTGTACTGAGCCTTGTCCACGCCA
>WHSQ01000016.1:37849-51576 GCA_009380005.1 Actinomycetota bacterium
AGGCGTCGGCGGTGACCGTGGTGACGCCCGAGATCGTGGCGTTGGCGACAGGAGCGGTGATCGAGGTGGTGGGCGGATTGGAATTCTCGACCGTGATTCCTACTTCCGACGAGGTCGTCTGATTCGCCGCATCGTCGGTTGCGATCGCGGTCAGCGTGTGGGCTCCGTTGTCTGCCATCGTGGTGCTCCACGTCGCCTCGAATGGGGCAGTGGGATCGGTTCCGATCGAGGCCCCGTCCTTGAAGAATTCGACCTTGTCGACGCGTCGGTCGTCGAACGCGGCGGCGGATACTCTGACGCTGCCGGCGACCTTGGCCCCCGACGGTGGCGAAGAGATCGATACGAGCGGGCCGGTATTCGCAATCCTCAAGGCGATGCTCTCGCTGTCGAGGGAGTTGCCGGACGCGTCGGTGGCCCGGGCCTTGACCTCATGACTACCGTCGCTCACCGACGTCGAATCCCACGCGAAGGCATACGGCACCGTCGCGTCGCTGCCAACCACGTTTCCGTCCACCAGGAATTCAACCCCGGTCACGACATGGCTATCGCTCGCGGTCGCCGTCAGCGTTTGGGTCCCGGCGAGCGTCGCACCTTCGTAGGGGTAGTCAAGAGTCACGGCCGGCGCCGTCCTGTCGATCGTCAGCCTCCGCCAGCCCGACCAGCCGGACTTGTTGACCTCGTCGTCGGCGAGTGCCCGCCAGTAATAGGTTCCCTGGGGGATTGGCCCGGTTCCCAAGTTCCAAGTCGTCGTTCCACTGTTGCCAGGACCCGCGGGCACGTCAGGACCGTCGTCTCGAACGATCCACCTGCTAACTGTCTCGTCGGGACCTTGCTGACCTTGCCCGACGGCGAGGAGCTGCGACTTGGACGAGTTCCAGATCTGGTATCGCAGCTGGCCCCAGTCGCCTTCCTCAGGCGGATCCGACTCGTACGTCCCAGACAACACGGGCTCATCAAGGTTGGTCGCGTGCCCGTCGCTGGGCGCGAGACCGCTGAAGGTGGGAGCAGCGTTGTACCTAACATCCAGCCACGGGATGCGGGAGGTGTTATCGGAGGCAAAGCGCTTGTAGTAACTGGCGTCACGTTCTGACCCAGCTGGGGCCCTCACCATCAGTCCGTTGTTACCGAGCCGGCCGTTGGCCCACTTCGTAACCGTCGTGGTCAGCGTGTTGTTGGGATTGTTGATCTGCCAGTTATCGTCCCCGAGGCTGACGCGCCCGTCACCGTTGGTGCAGCCGCTACCACCGCGGTTGGTGTTGTTGGCCGCCAGCACGTCCCAGTTCATGGCCGGCTGATTGGTCCAGCGGATCCCGGAGGCGGTCCATTGGCCGTCTGCGTCTGCTTGTGGACGATGCACCTTCGTCTGCCGCCCGTAGCAGACGTTGGAGTGGTTCTGCCACAGCGACAGCTCGACGTCTTTGATGGTGAGGCCGGCCAGCTGTTTGACATTGTTGAACTTGAGATAGGTGCGCCGTCGCGCCGATCCGTCCGGACTCCCCACGTGCAGCCACAAAGCGGCGTTCATGGCGCCGGTGATGTCGCTGCCCACGAAGGTGTCGGCCGAATCCTTATTCCTTACCAACGTCGGGTCAATGACCACCGGATATACGGTCGCCGGCGCATGAAGCCAGCTGGAGTCGGGCTTGACGACCACCCACTGTTTGGACCCTCGCTCCTCGAGGCTGATCGCGACCTCCCCAATCAGGGGTCCTCCGTCGGCGGCCGCGGTCGAGTCATACATGAATCCCTGAGGGATCACGAACACCGTCGAGCCACCCTCGTCCCTCAGCTCGATCTGTCCATCGGCCGCGGTCCGGGCCCTGAGGCCGGCCAGGTCCAACCGGAACTCATAGCTGGGATCGGCTGCGGCTGGGGGGGACGCGAGAGCCTGGTGACTGCGTCCTCCTCGGTCTCGTCCTGGGCAAGGCCTCTCGGCGAAGGAATCACGGTGAGGAGCGCCATGACGAGGGCGACGACAGGAACGAGAGCCAACCGCGGACGAATGGTCACCAGAGAGAGCCTCCGATCCCGACCGCGGCCGGCTATGTGTGACGATGGATGTTCACCAATGCCAGCACCATGTCAGACTCCTCGCTGCATGTATCTGCCAACTATTTGGCAGAACCCTGCCAAGTTTTCTCCACCGGCACCTCCGGCTGAGCTAGCGTCACCACCGCGTCACGGGCTAGAGAGCGTCTAGCTTCTCCGCCAGGGAGCGGAAGGCGCGACCGCGGTGGCTGAACCGCAGCTTCTCCTCGAGCGGTATCTCGCCCATAGTGCGCGTCTCGCCGTCGGGGATGACGTGCGGGTCGTAACCGAAGCCGAGCGTCCCGCGACCTTCGAGCACCACCCGGCCCCCGCAGGCCCCTTCCGCTACCAGCTCGCGCCCGTCCGGGAGGACCAGGACCGCGACGCACCGGTACCGGGCCGTGCGTTCCTCCTCCGGCACGTCGGCGAGCGCCGCGATCAGCTTGCGGTTGTTGTCCTCGTCGGAGGCCCCTTCGCCGGCGTAGCGAGCCGACAACACCCCCGGCGCTCCGCCCAGGGCGTCGACCTCCAGGCCGGAGTCGTCCGCGACCGCCGGCAAGCCGGTCGCGGTGACGACGGCGCGTGCTTTGGCCAGCGCATTGTCCCGAAAGGTATGGAAGGGCTCGTCCAGTTCGAGCTCCGGCGCGACATCATCGAGAGAGACCAGGTCGACATGTGGCAGGAGCAGCGCCACCTGCTCCGTCTTGTGGCGATTGCGCGAGGCGAACACGGCGCGGAGGCCGTTCAAGATCCGAGACAGTCGCGCTGGAGCTGCGACAGCTCGTTGATGCCCTTCGTCGCCAGGTCCAACAACGTGTCGAGCTCGGCGCGCTCGAAAGCCCCCTCCTCCGCCGTCCCCTGGACCTCGACGAGCTTGCCGGCACCGGTCATCACTACGTTCATGTCGACCTGCGCGTCGCGGTCCTCTTCGTAGGGCAGGTCCAACATCGGTTGGCCGTCGACGATGCCGACGCTGATGGCCGCCACCGTGTCCAGCAATGCGGCTCGGCCCACGTCGAGCTTGTCGACCGCTTGAGCGAGCGCGACGTAGGCCCCGGTGATCGAAGCGGTGCGCGTCCCGCCGTCCGCCTGTAGGACATCACAGTCGATCCACAGGGTCTTTTCCCCGAGCTTGCCCATGTCGACGACCGCACGCAGCGCACGGCCGACCAGCCGTTGGATCTCCTGCGTGCGTCCGGACGGCCGCCCCTTGTTGACCTCCCGTTGAACGCGCTCCGGGCTAGAGCGCGGAAGCATCGAGTATTCCGCCGTCACCCACCCGAGACCCTTGCCGTACAGCCACTTCGGAACGCCCTCGTCCACCGTGACCGTACAGATCACCTTCGTGTTGCCCATCTCGATGAGGCATGAGCCTTCCGCGTACGGCATGAAGCCCGGCGTCATCCCGACGGGGCGCAGCTGATCGCTGGAACGCCCGTCGTTCCGCGTCATGCGCCCACCTCGATCCGTCGGCCGTCGGAGGCGAGCTCCACGGGTATCCCTTCGCAGTTCCGATGCGCCTCGGCGACCGACAGGCCCAGGTCGCGTCGCGAGGGCAGATGAGTGAGCAACAGGTGCCCGACGTTGGCCTGCGCGGCGACCGTGCCCGCTTGGGATGCCCGCAGGTGCCCGTGCCACTCCGGATCGGAATCCTGGAACGTGGCTTCGCAGATGAACACATCCACCCCGGCCGCCAATCCCGCGAGATCCCCGTCCGGTCCGGTATCGGCCGAATAGGCGAAGCTGCCGTCCCCATGCTCGAAGCGAACGCCTACCGTATCCACGGGGTGTGCCATCTCGAAGAAGGAGAACCGGGCCCCCTCGAAGCCGAACCCGTCGCCGGAGCCGATCGCCTGGAGGTCGAACGACGAGTCGAGCTCGGGGGCGTACGACGCCAGCCCATCGAGCGTCTCTTGCGGGGCCCACAAAGGGATCGGGTCCATCGGCTCGGCCGAGCCGTAGTGCCGCGCGTGGAAAGCCTGAAACACATCGATGGTGTGATCGGGGTGCCGGTGTGACAGCAGGATCCCGTCCAGCTCGCGATGGTCCATGTGGTCGATCAGGTTGCGCCAGGTGCCGCCTCCGGCGTCGATCCAAATGCGTGCAGCTTCGTATTCGAGCAAGTAGCCCGAGGCAGCACGGTCCAGCGTTTGGAACATCGCGGAGCTACCGAGGATGGTGACGGAGAACGGCATGCTTAGAACCTGTCCCAGGGACGGTGCTCGACCTTGCCGAACTCCGGACCCAGGAAACGTCGCCCCAGCTCGCTCGAGATGCCTTCTTCGCTGGACGCGATGAAGCGGTGCTCGCCCGGCTCCCGGGACGGGTTGAGCGCGCCCTCCGCACGCAGCCGCGCGTAGACCTCGTTCGCCGTCACCTTGGCGCTGGAAACCAGGACCACATGCTCCCCCATCACGTACTGGATCACCCCGCTGAGCAGAGGGTAATGCGTACAGCCGAGGATCAGCGTGTCGACCCCTTCGGCCTTCAACGGCGCCAGGTATTCCTCGGCCACGGCAACGAGCTCGTCCGAAGACGTCTCGCCTCGCTCGACGAACTCGACGAACCGGGGACAGGCCTGCGAGAACATCTCGACGTCGGTCCGGATCTCGGCGAGGGCTCGGTCGTAGGACCGGGACGTGACGGTAGCGAGGGTGCCTATCAGCCCGACGCGACCGTTGCGCGTCGCTGCAGCGGCGGCTCTCACGCCCGGATGGATGACGCTGACGATCGGCAGGTCGTAGCGAGCGCCGGCGTCCTCCAAAGCCCACGAGGACGCCGAGTTACAGGCGATCACGAGCATCTTCACGTCCTCGTGCGCGAGCCCGTCCATGATCTCCAGCGCGAACTTGCGCACCTCCTCCGGGGGGCGAGGGCCGTACGGGCATCGAGCCGTATCTCCGAAATAGATGAGGTTCTCGTGCGGCAAGAGATCGATGGTCGCCCGCGCGACGGTGAGCCCGCCGATGCCGGAGTCGAACATCCCGATGGGCCGTGAGGCGTCTACCACCACAGGGTGTCCTCGACCTGCTCCTCGGCAGTATCGATGTCCTGCGTCCACGCTTCCGTCGACAGGTACTTCCAACCGCCGTCGGGAAGGAGGCACACGACGTCACCGCCACCCTCTCCGGATAGACGCTCGGCTACCCGCTGCGCGACCCAGATGACCGCGCCGGCGGAGATCCCGGCGAAGATCCCCTCGTCCTCGAGAAGCTTGCGCGTCCACAAGATCGATTCGCGCGCCCGGACCTTGACCTTCCCGTCGAGCACATCTGGATCGAAGATCGGCGGGATGTAGCCCTCCTCCAATGAGCGCAGCCCGTAGACGAGCTCGCCGAACTCCGGCTCGGCGGCGAAGACCTTGATCGTGGGATCGTGCTCCTTGAGCCTGCGTCCGGTTCCGGTGAGCGTCCCTCCCGTACCCAGGCCGGCGACGAACGCTCGCACCTCGGGTAGGTCCTCGAGGATCTCGCGTCCCGTCCCGTCGTAGTGGGCCTGGACGTTCGCCTGGTTGCCGTACTGGAAGGGCATGTAGTACTTGGGATCCTTCGCAAGCTCCTGGGCGAGAGCGACCGAGCCGTTGGTTCCCTTCGCCCCCTCGGAGAAGACGACCTCGGCGCCGAACGCCCGCAGCAAGGACAAGCGTTCGGAGCTGGCGTTGTCCGGGATCACCGCGGTGAACCGGTAGCCGCGCGTCGCGGCCACCATCGCCAGGGCGATCCCGGTGTTGCCCGAGGTGGGCTCGAGGATCATCTTGTCCTTCGTGAGGTCGCCCGAAGCTTCACCGGCTTCGACGAGCGCCAGGGCGATGCGGTCCTTGACCGAGCCCGTCGGGTTCTCCCCTTCGAGCTTGGCCCAGATCCGGACGTTGTCCACCGGGGTCATCCGGGGGACCTCGACGAGAGGCGTGTTGCCGATCGTGTCGAGGATCGACTTGTACTTCATCCCAACCCGCCGGCGACCGACGGCAACAGTGAGACCACGTCGCCGTCGCCGACCTTCGTCTCCAACTTCTCGAGGTAACGGACATCTTCGTCGTTGATGTAAACGTTCACGAAGCGGTGGAGTTCGCCTTCGTCGGTGAGCACCTGCTCCTCGAAGTTCGGGTACCTGGAGCCGAGCTCGCCGATCACGTCCCGTAGCGTCCCCGGTTCCACCGACTCGGTCGGTGCGCCATCCGTGAACCTCCGGAACACGGTCGGTATGCGTACTTCAACGGCCACTGGTCGACCTCCTGGGCATGTCCCTCATCGTAGTCAACCGGCCACTTCGACGGGGACTTCCTGCACCTCGCCGGTGAGGTCTAGCCAGTCCTCTTTGACGATCCTGAAGGCACGCACGGCCGGCGCATCGCCCGCGAGTGAGACGATCACGTAGGGCACGTCCTCGCGCGCTTCCTTGACGTCCGTCGGCGAAGGGTAGGCCTCGGTGCGCGTGTGGGAGTGGAAAGAGGCGAAGTCCCACCCGCGTTCGTGTAGCCGGTTGTAGACGGCCAGTTGCTCCTTGGGATCCAGTCGGTAACGGACCGGGCTGCTCTCGACGTTGGTCATCTCGAAGATCTCGACCACGTCGGGTCCCTGCATGCCGAGCACCCCACAGGCTTCGTTCGGTCGCTCCGCAGCACAGTGGGTGACGAGCCGCTCCCACAGGGAGCGAGGTAGTCGAACGCGATCGGGGAGCTCGGTCATGGGCGGCACGATACGACCTGATGGGCTAGCGGACGACGATGCGGGCCGAGCCCTGGACGGTATGCCCGATCATCGATGCCCATCCGTTACCCGCTCTCCGAAGGCCATCGAGCAGTGGCTCCGTTCGATCCGGCTCGACCGCGATCAGCAGCCCGCCCGACGTCTGGGCGTCGAAGAGCGCGAGCCGTCGTTCCTCCGGTAGGTCACCCGTGTCGACGTACCGCTCCATCGCCTCGACGTTCCGGCGGCTGCCTCCCGAGAACACTCCTTCGCGCGCGAGTTGGAATGCCTCCTCGAGCACGGGGATCTCGTCGAAGTCCAATAACGCGTCCGTGCCGGGCGCGAGCATCCCTGCCAGGTGACCGATGAGTCCGAAACCGGTCACGTCGGTCGCCGCAACCACACCGACGTCCACCATGGCCTCGGCCGCGTCCTTGTTCAAGGTCATCATGACGGCCTCCGCGGCGCGCGCCGTTGCCTCCGACGTTCGGCCGGCCTTGATCCCGCTCGAGATGATCCCCATGCCGAGCGGCTTGGTGAGAACGAGATCGCGGTCCGGCCCCACACCGTTCTTCGTCACGACTCGATCGGGATGCACCAGGCCGGTGACCGCCATCCCGAACTTGGGTTCGGGATCGTCGATCGAATGGCCGCCAACGATAGAGACACCCGCGGCCTCACAGGCATCGTTCCCCCCCTCGAGCACGCGACCCAGCAGCGCCATGTCCAGAGAACGCGGCCAACCCACGAGGTTGAGGGCGGTCACCGGGCGGGCCCCCATCGCGTACACGTCCGAGAGAGCATTCGTCGCCGCGATCCGTCCCCAGACGTAGGGGTCGTCGACGATCGGGGTGAAGAAGTCCACGGTCTGCACCATGGCGAGCTCGGTCGTCAGCCTGTAGACCGAGGCATCGTCGGGGGTCTCGAGGCCCACGAGGACGGCAGGATCGGTGGTGGTGCTGCGGACGTGACCCAGCAACTCGGTCAGCTCGAGGGTCCCGAGCTTGCAGGCGCAACCCCCGCCGTGCGAGTAGGCGGTCAGCCTTATCCGCTCGCTGGTAGCCACAGCTCCTCCGTTCCGGTCGGGTCCTTCATACGCCTCAACGCTCGGAAGCGCCCGATGTTCCGGCTCAACTGCTCCACTCGACGCTACGCACGCCGTCTATGTCCCTGAGCGCGTTGGCCACGTCCTCGACCGAGGCGGAGGGGAGCAGGGAGACGAGGAGCACCAGGAGCTTCCCGTCTGCGTCGTCCTCGATGATCGTCATCGAATCCAGCCGGGCCAGGCGGCCCTCTACCAGGCTCGCCAGATCGGCCAACCTTAGCTCGGGGCCGATCGCGACGACGTATCGCTGGCGGCCCTTGCGCATGCGTCTGAAGAGCGACCGGCTCAGAACCTTCAAACCGTAGAGCGTGAGGACCGTCGTCGCCGCGGTGGCGAGCGCACCGATCCAGTAGCCGAGACCTACCGCCGTACCGATGGCCGCCGTCACCCAGAGGGCGGCAGCCGTCGTCAGCCCTCGGACGTTCAACCCCTGACGCATGATGGCGCCCGCCCCCAGGAAGCCGATGCCCGTGACGACCTGCGCGGCTACCCGCGTGGGGTCGAAGCGCACCGTCGGACCGTCGCCGGCGAAGAACTCCGTCGCGCCGTAAGCGCCCACCATGGTGAACAGCGCAGCCCCCATCGAGACCAGGATATGGGTGCGGAATCCCGCAGGCTGATCGGAGAACTCCCGCTCGAGACCCACGAGACCTCCGAACAGACCGGCGAGGACGATCCGGATGACGATGTCGACGGTATCCAGCGACGGTGGTTCCACGGCCTCCCTCGGCCTCGGCGCACTACACGACTCCGAGCATATGGCCGCGTCAGCGGATGGTGATGGTCCCCCTCATCCCGTAGTCGTAGTGCCGGGGCAGGTGGCAGCCGACGAGCAACCGCCCGTCGCTCGGGAAGGTGTAGCTCGTGATCCGCGTCTCTCCGGGTGGGATCGAGAGCTCACCGGGACGCGCACCGTGCTCGGGCTCGGTCCCCGTCTCGTGCCGCCGCTGGGCGGCCGCGTCGCCGATCAGGAACTCGTGGGCTATCGGGTCACCGTTATGGACCACGAACGTAACCGTGGAGCCGGCTTCGACCCTGATCGCCGCGGGGTCGAAGCGAGAGTGCTCGATCTCGATGGCGATCACGGGGGCGCCGGCCTCGGCCTGGCGGCACCCGGCCCCGAAGAGGGCGAGCAGACCGAGGGCGAGGAACAGGCGGCCTCTCACGAAGCCGAGCCGATGAAGCGGTTCGCGAGCCGCCACACCACGGCGCCGAGCATCAAGACGATCGTCCAGGCCCACCATTGCTGCGTCTCATCGCCGACCGGTGGGAGCTCGGGGATCACGTCCAACAGGCCGGCGGCCACGGCTGAGGGCGTCACCCTTCCGGTGGGGTCGATCGCGAGGTCGTGGCTCAGCTCGCTCGCCGTCCCGTCCACGACGATCTTGCTCAGCCACATATCCGACTTCGGCATCCACTTCATCCCCTTGTCGGATCGCAGGTCTGCAAGCAGAAGATCGGATGCCGCTTCGCTGTAGTCGAGCTTGAGCGCCTTCGCGAAACCCGGCAGTGGCAACAGGTTGGGACGCTCGTCGGTCAAGAGGAAGACGTCGGCCTCGATGCGCTCACGCGGTCCCGCGCCGAGACCGAGGATCCGCAGCGGCACCCACGGGTTGGGAGTGGGGATCGAGAGATGGATCGGCGTGCCGTCGCCGAGGTCGACGCCCAGCTTGCGGGCACGGTCCAGGTTGAAACGGACGGCCATGAAGATCGGGCTGCGGCTGGCGTAGAAGTCGAGTACCTCGGGCGCGTCCGGCGAAAGTTGGAAGCCGTGCTCGCCGGCCCAGCGACCGACCGCGTCTCCCCCACCCTCGAGGATCGTGATGTCCAGCGCCTTCACCTTGTGCTCCTGGAGGACGGTCGCGCTTTGCCCGGCGGGCGCGTCCTCGGCGACCGCGTTGAACAACGACGTGCGTTCGACGGGTTGCGTCTCGAGGATCAGTCGCTGGAGGGTCCAGTCGCCACCTTTGACGACGTCAGTCGGCACGCCGGGCAACGGCACGATAGAGCCGAACTCCGAACCGCCGCCGGAGAACTCGAACGACGTCACGTAGTGCTCGACGCCCTCGTGGTAGGCCGCCAGCGTCGTGGTGCGACCCAGGTTCACGGCTCCGTCGGGAGCGACCAGCCCCCCGCAGGCAAGGGCGGGCTGGGCGGCGAGAAGGGTGACGATGATGCCGGCGACGAGGGCTCGAACCGTTCGCATGACGCCTCCTTGGGGCTTCAGGTTGACCCCCCTTAGATGCGCCCGTCCCCCGCTTTGTTCCCCCGGCTTGAACTTTCGACCCCCGCGGTCGATGCTGAGGAGATGGATGTGCTTCAGTGCCCCGAATGCCCGCTCAGGTTCGTCAGTGCCTCCGAGTTGGAGCAGCACCTCGCCCTCGACCATCCCGACTTCCGGGCCGAGGCGCAGCGCTCCGAGGACTCGATCGTGGCCGCCGTGCACAAGGCGCGGCGCCGCCACAAGCACCAGGACCCGAAGAGCTCCTAGCCGGCTAGACGATCCCGCCGACGAGGGCTCCGAGGCCGAGGATCACCAGGTAGGCGGCGAGGCCGCCCGCCACCAGTACCAGACGCATCCACCCCGGGAGGCGGGAGCCTCCGACGGCCAGGTACGCGATCACGCCCACGAACGGGACCAGGAGGATCGCTCCGACCCAGCCGATCCCCGTCGCACGTGCGAGCTCGTCGCGCCGGGCGATGTCCCACAGCGACAGCGATACCCAAGCCGCCAGCAAGACGAACGGCATCAGGTAGCCATAGAGACCGAACAAGATCTGGAAGACCCCCGGGGAACCCACTTCCGTCACCAGCGTCACCTCCTGAGCGAGCGGCGCCTCGAGCGCGACCGAAGGGTCGGGGGGCGCGATGGCGTCGATGTCTAGGTCGTAGTTCTCGAATACGTCGGCGGCGGGCTGCACCGCCGCATCCTCGCCGCCCGGCATCTGCTCCTGATCCGGCGGCACCGGCTGATCGCCCACGGTGCGGAGCTCGAAACCATCGGGCGCCGCCGCGTAGTAGCCAAGGGTTCGCGACGCGGTAAGGAGATCGAATCCCAGCGGGAGACGCAGCCCGCCGCAACCGTGCAAGAGCTCCAGCGCGAACGGGGCGGACGACTCGTGGTCGTTGCCGCCGAAACAGTTACCGATAGAGCCGGGACCCGCCAGCGCCAGGTCGGCACGACCGGACCCGCCGATCAAGTTGTCGCGGATCTTGTTACCGGATGCGAACCAGAAGTTCTTGTCGATGTTTGGGGACGCGAGGATGCCGTGGTTGGCGTGGTCGAGCACGACGTTGCGCTCAACCAGGTTGTCCCGGCCACCGGCAAGGAGGATCCCGTTCCCGAACGCCGCGTAAGAACCTCCCTTGATCACCGGCTCGGGGTTGTCGTTGCCGATGACGAGGTTCCCGACGATGGAGACCTCTCGCTGCGGGGGGAGTAGTTCCGTGTCCAGGGTATTGGGCACGATCCCCGCACGGTTGTTCACCCACAGCGAGTCGACGATGTAAAGGTTTCCGCCGGCGTTCGTGCCCGAGTATCCGAGCGCACTGTGTTCGGCGATCACGTCATTGATCACGGCATCGCAGGGATAGCACTGGCCGATATAGAACGCGGAGTCGGGACCACCGGACGCGTACGAATGCTCGATCACCCCATCCACCGAATCGAACGCATATACGCCGTAGTCGGCATTGTTGTACGCGGTGACGTAAGAGGCGCGATAACCCTCGACCCCAGTCCAGAAGAACCCGTTGAGGATGTAGTGGCGCGCGGTCATGTTCTCGATCGCGACGCCGTCGGCCACGACCTGGATCCCGTTGGACATCTCGAAGTTGCCGTCGAGGACGACCTCGTTGCGGTCGACGCCTCGGATGGTCAGTGACGGCGTGTCCACGACGACCTCTTCTTCATAGACGCCTTCGTCGATAAGCACCATGTCGCCCGGCTCGGCCTCGTCGACGGCGTCCTGGATCGTGCCGAAAGGATCGGGGTCGGATCCGCTTGGTTCGAGGTCCGGCGCGGGGGCATCTCCCTGCACCAGGAGGATCCTGCCGGAGGCTTCGGCCACGGCCTCCTCGTCGGATCCACCTTCGGCGTCGTACTCGACGTCGCCGACGACGAGAACGGCGGCCATACCGTCGCCCGCTGCGGTGCCGTGGAACGTGCAGTAGTACCGGTAAACGCCCGGTTCGTCGATGGTCAGGGTCTCGGACTCGCCGTCGACGAGCTCCGCTTGGGTCTCCCAGCTGCCGTCGAGGGCAACCGCGTTGTGAGGGTTGTCCCCGTCGTTCACGAAGACGACCTCCCCGCCGACGGGGATCCGCGTCACGTGGCGAGCGAAGAAGTTATCGAGCATCGGAACGTGGGCTTCACCCGCGCCCTCGCCGCCCTGGTTCTCGCACGCGGCGAGGGCGATGCCGGCGATCATGACCACGCCGTACAGCAGGAGCCGCGTCGATCTCGGGGTCAGCACGCAGTCAGGATGCCCGCGTAACGCTTCCCCGTCGAGGACTCGGGTCCTAACGTCCGGTTATTCCCGCTTGGTCGCCCGCCGCACGATCAGACCTCTGCGTCCGCAGTGGCGGACACCTCCGGTTCGGGGGAAGGCGGGGGTTCGGGCGTAGGCGTGGGTGAGGGGGCAGGGGTGGGGGTGGGCGAAGGCGAGGAGGGCTTGGGACTCGGGGTCGGCTTGGATCCGCCCCCGCCTCCACCGCCGCCGTCCGAGCCATCGTCGGAGCGGGAGTACACCGATTCGGCGCCGCGATGGGTCTGGCGGTCGCCGCGCTTGTTGCGCTTCTTCTTCTTCTGAGATTCGTAGAAGCACCCCGTGGACTCCGCTCCGTCCGGCGAGGCCTCTCCCCCGTCGTACCAGGAGGCCAACAGGGTCTGCGGGCAGATCCTCGCCCCGCTACCGCTTTCGATGCCGAAGTGCAGATGCGGGCCGGTGGAGTGACCGGTGTTGCCGCTGAACATGATGAGCTCGCCGGCCTTGACCTCCTGATCGACGTCGACCACGACCTCGGAACCGTGGCAATAGACGTAGCTGTAGCCGTCCTTCCCGGCGATGACGACGCCGCGACCACACCTGCCTCGCTGCGTCACGGTCTCGACCGTCCCCGCGTGGGCGGCATAGACGTCGCTGCCTATCGGGACGCCGAGGTCGGCGGCGGGATAGTCGTGGTGCGGGGAGACGAGATCTGCGACGGTCACCAACGATGGATCCACGGGCAGCACGTACTTACCGGCTCGAGCAGCGTGCTGCTTGGCGCGCAGCTCGCGGTTGGAGGACCTGAACGAGCTCGCGTCCCACACGATCTCCGTGCTGTCGATGGGGGCACGCTCCGCCAGGCCCGCACGCTCGTACGACGGCGGCAGTGGTTCGAATACCTCGGATGGGACCTCGACCGAGGGCACGGTTCGGGGGTCGGCGTAGGCGTTGAGTGCGAACGGCACTCCCGCCAATGCTCCGCAGATGGCCATGAATGCGCCGATCCGCAACGCGGAGCTCAGACGGCGCCGCACGACCCGAGGCGACCGAGGGGCCGGGGGCTCGGTTCCCCGAGGTTCGGGACGAGGAGGGGGCTCGATCGGGGCGGCCAGCCCCCGTGGTGCACGGATGAAGAGGTGAACGACCACGGCGATCAGCGACGCGCCGAACAGGGCGAGCAACCCTTTGAGGATGCCGCGCCGGAGATCGCTGGGATCGCCCCTCACTCCCATCCGTCAAGTGTCGAGGCATCGAGCGCATCTCTCTATACGCAAGGGGGCGTAAGTCTCGCGCTACGTAATCACCGCATCACGGCAGAGCGACCGACGATCCAGGAACCGGCACGGCTCGCGCCGGCCGCCTAGCCGCTCGCACAATGGTCGGGGACCTCATAACCCTCGATCCCGTCGGTCTTGC
>WHSQ01000170.1 GCA_009380005.1 Actinomycetota bacterium
GGCCTTCCTATGCAACCACCCCCCGGCGCCCAAGCAGTCACACGAAACATCGAGGCTAGTAGGGATGGCTCCTCGCCAACGCTGGAACTGCGCCGACGCTACCAACGGTGCGCGTGTCACCGCGTCCGCCCGGAGGTGACATCGCTGTACCACAAGTGGTGTACGTGCCAACGCCAGTGGCGTTAATAGCGGCCCCTTCGCGCGCGCGATCGATCGCGGTAAAGCACGGCCCGACGTAGAACGGCATGGGCCGCCGCCTTCTGCGGTGCCGCACCGGAGGTGGTGCCTTCTGGAGCGTGGCCGAAACGTTCTGGTAGCGGCTGAGCTCTTGAGCCCTCATCTCGGCGCTCTGCGCAATCCTAAGCCTGGATCCACCGCGAGGAGTGTGGGGCGAACGGTTGGGGTTGACCTGAAAATGCCTCCTGACCGGCGATGATGCTGGTTAGCAGACCAAGCATCTCACCGGAGCAGGAGGCACCTTCAGGATGCGCGCATCTTCGCAGGTTCTCGACCGGATCGCAGTGACCTTCGACGACGAGCATGCGGTCGCCGCGGCGGGGCTGGTCTTGCCGGCCACGGCCAGTCAGAGGCTCGGGCTCGAGGACGCCGCTGACGAGCTCGTCGCCCGCGACGCCCTGGACAGGCACGCCCAAACCCTCAACAACGACGCGGACAGCTGAGAATCGCCACAGGGCTGGGCCGAGCCTCGATGGCGTGCGGCGGCGCTGGATGCCTTGCAGCGACGCGCCGGTGGGCCCCTGGGCCCCTGGACTCGTGAACGCGTGCGCCCGCCTGGGTCCCCGGCTGCTGGCCGAGGCCGCGGCGTGCACACCGCCGCCCCGTCAACGGCCAAACCTCGGGTGCGACCTCGTGGGTCTGGCTCTCCAGGGTGTGGTACCGCGCGTCCGGGAGCGCGTCGGCGGCCGCCTTCGCCGCGCGGCGCAGATCGGCCGGGCTCGACCCGCCATCGACAACGAGCTTCGGCATGTTGACGGAAGCCGCCCGCTCGCGCGGCACTGTCCCGTCGCCCAGGACGGTGTTGTCGTACGCCAGGGTCGGCGCGATGGCCTCGAACATCGGCCACATCGGTGTGTTCCGTATCCCGGCGATCTCCTCGGCGGCATGCCGACAGCCGTCATGAACAGCTCGACCGCATCGCCTCGGCGGCCGGTCGAGAGCAGTGCCTCGAGTCGTTTGGTGTAGTCATTCGTCAGTTGTGGATCTCCGCCCTCGGCGGTGAACGGTGACTCGTACAGCGCCAGCTTCAGGATGGCGAGGCCGCTCGTAGCCGCCTCGAGCGCGAGGGCGGCGCCGGAGGACATGCGGTAGACGTACGCCGCACCACCGGCTTCGGTGATGAGCGCGTCGATGTCATCGACCTCGCGGGCAGCCGCGTACGGCGCCGTGTCGCCGCTTTCACGGGGCCATTGAAGGGCGCTTCCGGATTTTCCGTGGGCGCGCCTCCCCGGTCTGGAGCCTCGGTGACCGCACGATCCGGGTATGCGCGATGTCGAGCTGTACCGCCACCTGTTGGGACTCGTGGCGCCGTGGACGGTGAGCAGGGTCGAGCTGTCGGTGCCGGACGGCCGGGTGGACGTGTGGGTCGGGCATCCCAAGCGGACCCGGTTCGCCTGCCCGGACTGCGAGCGTGAGCTGTCGGTCTATGACCATGCCGATGAGCGGGCCTGGCGGCATCTGGACTCGTGCGCGTTCCTCACCTACCTGCACGCCTGCCCGCCGCGGGTGGACTGCCCGGAGCACGGGGTGCGGCTGCCGTGGGCTGAGCCGCACGCGCGGTTCACGACGTTGTTCGAGCGGCTGGCGATCGACGTGCTCACCGCGTGCGACGTCGCGGCCGCGGCCGGGCTGCTGCGCGTCAGCTGGGACGAGGCGTGGCACCTGATGGACCGCGCCGTGGCCCGCGGCCTGGCCGCGAAACCGCTGGCCACCCCGGCCCATGTCGGCGTCGATGAGAAGGCGGCCGGGAAGGGACAGGACTACATCACCGTGATCTCTGACCTGGATGCCGGCACGGTGGAGTACGTCGCCGACGAACGCCGACAGGCCAGCCTGGACGGCTACTTCGAGAAGTTCACGCCCGAACAGCGCAAGCAGATCAAGGCGGTGGCGATGGACATGTGGGAGCCGTTCGCCACCTCGACCCGCGAGCACCTGACCGACCCGGACAGCAAGATCGTGTTCGACCGGTACCACCTGATGGGCTATCTGACCACGGCGGTGGACACCGTGCGCAAGACCGAGAACAAGGCGTTGGCCGCGGCTGGAGACAAGAGCCTGGCCGGCTCGAAGTACCTGTGGCTGTACTCGGCGGAGAACCTGCCCGAGCGTCACCGGGACCGTTTCGCCGCCCTGCGGGCCGGTGACCTGCGCACCGCCCGAGCGTGGGCAATCAAGGAGAGCCTGCGCCACTTCTGGTCCTACAAGCGCCGCGGCTGGGCGGCCAAGCACT
>WHSQ01000171.1 GCA_009380005.1 Actinomycetota bacterium
CTCACGGGCGTGCGCGAGCACCCCCGCGACGAACGCCTTGCCGGTCTCGGACAGCTCGAAGGGGTCGGCCTCGTCGTGGAAGGCGTTGCCGTCGCCCTCGAACAGGCTCATGTGGGTGTGCATCGCCGAGCCGGGCTGCGCGGTGAAGGGCTTGGGCATGAACGACGCCCGCACCCCCTGGGTGAGCGCGACCTCCTTCACCACGTACCGGAAGGTCATGATGTTGTCGGCCATGGTCAGGGCGTCGGCATAGCGCAGGTCGATCTCCTGCTGTCCGGGCGCGTCCTCGTGGTGACTGAACTCCACCGAGATGCCCATCTGCTCCAGCGTCTCGATGGCATTGCGCCGGAAGTGCGGTGCCGCGTCGTGACTGGCCTGGTCGAAGTAGCCTCCGTTGTCGGCCGGCTCGGGCTCGGAGCCGTCGTCGGGCAGGTCGCGCAGCAGGTAGAACTCGATCTCGGGATGCACGTAGCAGGTGAACCCCGCCTCCCCCGCCTTCGACAGCCCCCGGCGCAGCACGTGCCGCGGGTCGGCCCAGGAAGGCGAGCCGTCCGGCATCGCGATGTCGCAGAACATTCGCGCCGAGTAGTGGTCACCATCGGGCGTCTCCCAGGGCAGCACCTGAAACGTCGACGGGTCGGGCTTGGCCACCATGTCCGACTCGTAAGCGCGGGAGAAGCCCTCGATGGCCGAGCCGTCGAAGCCGATCCCCTCGGCGAAGGCGCCCTCGAGCTCGGCCGGCGCCACGGCGACCGATTTGAGGTAGCCGAGCACGTCGGTGAACCAGAGCCGGACGAACCGGATGTCGCGCTCTTCCAGGGTGCGCAGCACGAATTCCTGCTGACGGTCCATGACGTGCACCCTAGGCACGCCGCGTTACAGCGATGTTTCGCGACACCCGGCGGGCTCTTGTTGCGGCGGGCTAACTCGCCACCGTATACTCCTTGACGAGTATACGGTGGCGAGGTGATCCGATGGCGAAACGGCGCAAGGTCAGCAACATCCTCGCGCTGGCCCTGCTGGCCCTGCTCACCGCGGGGCATCCGATGCACCCGTACCAGATGGTCAACGTGCTCCGCCGCACCGGCAAGGAGCGCGACATGAAGATCAAGATGGGCTCGCTCTACACGGTTGTGCAGAACCTCGAGAAGCACGGCTTCATCGAGGCCACGGGCAGTCATCGGGAGGGGCGTCGACCGGAGCGGACCGTGTACGGCATCACCGACGCGGGCCGTGCCGAACTCAGGGACTGGCTGCGCGAGTTGGTGGCCGTCCCCGAGCCGGAGTACCCGAAGTTCATGGCGGCGCTGTCCACGCTTGGTGCCCTGTCGCCGGACGAGGCGACCGCGTTGCTGGAGGAGCGCTCACGCGCGCTGGACGAGGACATCACCCTCCAGCGGACCACGCTGGAGCAGCACGAAGGCCTGACGCGACTGTTCCTCATCGAGGCGGAGTACGCGCTGGCAATGCGTGAGGCCGAAGCGGCTTGGGTCCGTTCGCTGCTGGACGAGTTCGCTAGCGGCACGTTCCCCGGCGTGGCCGAATGGCGCGACTTCCACGAAACCGGCCACGTCGCGGCCGACTTCACGCAGCTGTTGACAGAGGAGGAAATGCCGACCGATTGACTGCATAGGAGACCCCGGTGCGGTGCGGGAACACCGCACCGGGGTCGAGACCTCGCACGATCCCGCGGGAACGGAACGGGCACGACACCAGACCCGTACCAGAGGAGTTCCGTCATGACGCATCCTGCAGGTTCACTGAGGTTTTCTCAGCAAGATCGAGTCGTCCGGCGATGGCGTAGGACGCAGGTGTGAGGTCAGCGACGCCGACAGGCCCCGACACGCCGAGGATCGTCAGGTGCCAGGCCATGGCGTGGAGCCCCCGCTAGAAGAGGTCTCGTCACAGATCATCTTCATTGTGGAGGGCTCCACGTGGTGACCTACCCTGCCATCCTCGACGTCTCCAGGGAATTGGTCGCGTTTGTGGCCGAGTTGCTGGCCGCCGAACGCCGTGCCCGCGGCACCCGGGCCGGGACCAGGGCGTTGAGCTGCGGCAAGCAGGCCGTCTTCGCGCTGGTGTGGTTCCGGGAGCGCCGCAACGTGGCGCTGATCGGCGAGGGGCTGGGGATCTCGCAGGCCACGTCGTATCGCTACCTGCACGAGGCCGTTGACGTGCTCGCCGCCCGCGCCCCCGACCTGCCCGCCGCGCTGGCCCGCGGCCACGACGAAGGCTGGTCACACGTCGTGCTCGACGGCAAGGTCATCGACACCGACCGGTTGCGGGTCAAGACCACCAGCACCAAGGGCGCCACGATCGATTCCTGGTACTCGGGCAAGACCCGCGACTTCGGCGCCAACATCCAGGCCCTGACCCGGCCCGACGGGTTGCCGGTCTGGGTCTCGCCGGTCGAGCCTGGCTCGACCCATGACCTGACCGCCGCCCGCGCCCACGT
>WHSQ01000172.1 GCA_009380005.1 Actinomycetota bacterium
CTTCCTATGCAACCACCCCCCGGCGCCCAAGCAGTCACACGAAACATCGAGGTTAATCGCAAGCTGAAACGACGCATCAGACCGGTCCGCCCACCGACCCACCTCCACCCCGACCCCAAACCGCCGACAGCGGCCCGCGACACCCCTACCCGGCCGTCTCACGAAACATCGGGGCTAGGGTCACGGTGGTGCGCGGCCATTTCAGCCGACCGAGGTGGCCCGCCAGGGGCCATGACCACTAGCCCTCAAATAAGCGAGTTGGGCTGGAGTGGGTGGCGGCTGTAGCGGGATGGCGATGTCGGTGGGTTGCCGGCCGTGAGGCGGGGTCGGCGCCGACGTTTCGATGCTGCGGGACGGCTTGAAGACGATGTCGAGAGGCGGTCGCGCACGGTCTGGGGAACTCGTCTCGTTGTGTCGGCATGGCAGATCGGTGTCGCGGCCTGCCCTGACACGAAGTCGGATCTCGGTTGGAGTGGAAGTGAGCATGTCAGCCGAAGCCGGTCCGTTCGATGGTGCGCCAGGTGCTGAAGAATCGATCCAGGGTGGGTTGGTAGCCGATGAGCCGGATGGTGATGCTGCGCGCCCGGCGGATGACCATGGCGGGGATGAGGATGATGCTGTTGACGAAGCGGCGGAACTCCATGCGGATGTAGTCACGGCGGTCTTGTTTGCGGTGCAGCATCATCGCGAACCAGGACTTGATGTTCCAGGCGAGGGCGGCGATGACCATGTACGCCCAGTTGCTGACCAGGTCGTAGAGCGGTACCCGCAGCGCGGCGACGCCGTTTTTGAGCTGTTCGATGACGTTTTCCTGGTCGCAGCGGTCGTTGGCGCAGGCCACGAGTTGAGCGGCGGACAGGTCGGTGCGGGTGGTGATGTAAAAGAAGTAGCGCACCTCGTCGAACAACACGCGCTCGCCCCGGGTTTTGCTGATGTTCTTGCGCAGGGCGACCACTCGGTAGGGGCGGCGGCATTTGCCGGGCTGGTAGTCGAACTCGGCGACGTCCTCGTAGTTAAGCGCAAGGTTGACGTAGCCGCGTTCGGCCACGATGCGCTGCTTGTGGTTGGGCTCGCGCTCGCGGGTCTGGTCGGTCAGCGGGTCATACGCCGCAGGTCGCTCAAGCCGCGCCCAGCAGACGTCGTCCAGCGTCTCGGCGCGGGCTTTCAGCGCCGGGCTGGCGTCCATCCCGAACACGAAGTCGACCTTGTCGGCCCAACGGTCCAAGTGCGCGGTCAACGAGAAGTCGGTGTCGCCGCGCAGACACACCCGCTCGGCGTGCGGGGCCACCAGGTCGATGGCACGGTCGATCCACTCCGCAGCGCCGGTATGGCTGGGGACGTTGCCGGGACGGTTGACCACGTACAGCACTTCTTTGGTGTTGGCCAACGACACGATCAGCGGCGTGTAGCCCCAGATCCCTTTGTAGGAGATGTCCATGCCCGCCTTGTGCTGCCCCGAAGTCGGCGCCAGCGTGCCGTCCACGTCGATATAGGCGATCGGGCCGAGCAGGTCGCGTCCCCGGCCTTTCCACAGCTGCGGGCGGACCGCATTGATCCGCTCCATCAACTCCACCACGTCGTCCTCGCCGAACCGTCGGCAGAAGTCCCCCGCGGTGGTCGGGTCCGGGATCAGGTCAGCGCCCAGCGCGTTCATGTACGCGGTGTCGTGACGCAACCGTTCGATGTCCTCCAACCGCGTGCCGCCACACATCACGTTGTAGGCCAGGTTCAACACATGATCGGATTCGTGGTACGGCAGGTGGACCTTCAACAACTGCAGACCCTCGTTGATCTGGTCGACCAACCCCAACTTGGCCACCAGCCGATGCACGGCGGCGATCCCCCCCAAGCAGGTGGCGTCAACGTTCGCGCCGATCTCGTAGCTCACCTTGCCCGACCCCAGCATCGGCTTGGGCTGCGCCGTCCAATGGCCGGCACGGGCGTGACGAGCCGCCACCTTGCGTCGCCGTCGCGCGCTGTTCCGCCGGCTCTCGTCATGCGATATCTTCTTCACCGGAAAGGCCCCTCTTGCCGGAGTAGTCCTCAGAGAGCTAACTCCCGCAAGATAGGGCCTTTCCGGCTATTTCCAGCCGATCCAGAACAGCCGACACGCTTGTTGAGGGGCTAGCCCGGGGGCTAGGGTTGGACTAGAGAGGTTCCTCTCCCCGGTTCGGTGGTATCCCGGCTACGCAAGATCCGTGGCCGTGCGCGATCTCCGCAATCAGCGGATATTGAACATCGCCTATCAATCATGCTGGGGGGCTGCCACTCCGACAGCCCTCGGTAGACGCTGCCAGCGTGAGAAAACAGCCGTGTTCTGCTGGTCCGAGCGGGCATCGGCGCTCACGGCGCGCAGCAGCTCGGCTGTGGCTGTGGCGCGCTGCCGCCAATGGTTGGCGAC
>WHSQ01000173.1 GCA_009380005.1 Actinomycetota bacterium
GAACTCGGGCGCGAGAAAGGCGCCTCGAATACCCCCGTGAACTCGGCCCGCTACATTTGCCGGTCCTCGATGTACACGGCCTGCACCACCGCCTGGTTGAAGCGAGTACGGACCTTCGGGCGGCCCTTGAGATAGGCGGCGTGGCAACTCCCAGCGAGCCGAATGGCGAGGGTCAGAGCCTCCTGCCACTTGTCGAGATCCGCCTCCGCCGCGGACAGCTCCGCCCGGGCCGAATCCTCCTGAGACGAGATGCGATCCTGCTCCTCCTTGAGCAACTCGAGTGGGAGCGCGTTGGCGTAGTAGGCGCGCAGCAGCTTCCGCCGCTCGTCGGCGAGCTCCGCGATCCTGCGAGTCAGGGCCACGCGCATGTCGGCTGCAGTCGCTTGGCGCTCGACGATCTCCTCCTCCAGTTCTTGCGTGAGGCGTGTGACCCACTCCTCGGGAAGCTGCACCTTCCGATAGAGCTCCTCGACCATGTGCTCGCAGTCCGCCGCGAGCACGTAGGGCTGGCGACAGCCGGTCTTCTTTCGCAGGGTGCCTCTTTGGCCGAGACAGTAGAAGTACAGGTACTTGCCCTTGGCCCACGTCAGCGACAGGCGGTTGCCGCACTCCCCGCAGTGCAAGAGGCCCTTGAGGTAGTGATCGTGACGGCGACCCCTGACCCCGACGCGATCGTGGGTGCGCAGGACTTCTTGGACTCGCTCGAATAAGGGACGGGAGATCAGCGCCTTGTGCTCCCCCTCGTACTGCACGCCGTGCCACTCGACGACGCCGACGTAGAAGGGATTGGTGAGCATGACATGGATCGCACTCACCGGAGGAGGCGCGCCCGGCTTTTTCGCGTACGGCGAGGTCAGGCCTTTGGACGCGAGCCACGACTGGAGCTCAGCGAGCGAGTAGTCGCCGGTCGCGTACATGCGAAACGCCTCGCGCACGAGCATGGCGCGCTCTGGGTCAAGCACGACTTTGGATACCTCGTTCCCGCCTACCCTCTCGCGCGTACGGAGGTACCCGATGGGAGCCTTTCCCGGCCACCCGCCCTGCTTGGCCTTCTGGGTCATGCCCTTCTTGACCTCCGACGCGAGGTTCGCCGAGTAGAACTCCGCCATGAGCGCGTGAATGCCCTCGACGAGCTTGCCCGACGCGGTCTCCTCGATGTTCTCGGTGACCGATACCAGCTGACACCCATGACGGCGCAGGGCGGCGCGGATCGCGACATGGTCCTCGATGTTGCGCGCCAGACGATCGATCTTGTGGACCACGATGGCCCCGATGTCGCCCTCTCCCACGCGCGCCAGCATTGCCTTGAGGCCCGGTCGGTCGGACGATCGCGCCGACTCGCCTGCGTCGACGAACTCGTCGAGCAAGTTGAAGCCGCGCTCGGCGCACAGGCGAAGACATGCCTCGCGCTCGGCCGGGATCGAGTAGCCCTCCGTGGCCTCTCCCTTCTCGGCCTGTTCCTTGGTCGACACCCGCAGGTAGATGAGGGCGTTCATGTCGTCGTCTCCTCGTCGTCCTCGTCCCTCTCGTGGATCACTTGGATCGCCAACTCGATCAGCGCCTTGGCCAAAGGCCGCAGCGATTGATCGAGGTTAGGACGAGGTGGTGACACCTGCCCCCGGGGTGTCTCTGGCCGCGCCGGAGCCGGGCGCCTCCCCCTCAGGCCGCCCCACCCCCTACCACTCGGTGGACACCCCCCGCCCCTTGGCGACGCGGAAGTCGCGCGCGTGCCCGAAGGCGTAGTGGTCGGTAATCCACTGGCGTTCGTAGCAGAGGCACACGCCTTCTTGGTCGTAGAACTCGCGCGCCGCGTAGAGCGCGATGGCGTCCGATCCGAGCTCGAGCAAGCGCCGATCGCGCTCCTCTTCGACCTCCCACAGCCGAAACGACTCCCACGATGTGCTGGCCCCGCCCTCCACGCCGCGGGCGACGACGCGGTGGTCGAGATCGTTCTCGTAGTAGGTGGCCTGCGACAGCTCGTCGGGGGTTAGCAGCGCCGCCGGCGGAGCAAGGGTCGTTGACACGTTGAAGGCTGCGATGGAGGATGGCCGCGCAGACGAGAATCCGAGATACTGTCCCCTTCCTAGAAGAGGAAGCACATGCGCGAACAACGGGTAGCCAGAGTAACCAAGCGTACAGTTGCACCCGCACGTTCGTCCAGATGGCTTGCGGGCATCGCGCTCGTCCTCGCGATCGGTGTGCTCCCATTGAATCCGCTCATCACGAATGCGCAGCAAGCCACGGTAGACCTTGGAACGGCCGACAGCTTTGCCGTCTTGGCTGGCCAGGGCGTCACCAATACCGGTCCCACCGTGGTCAACGGGGACCTTGGGACGCACCCGAATCCAGCGGTGACCGGTTTTCCGCCAGGAACAGTGAACGGAACGATCCAC
>WHSQ01000174.1 GCA_009380005.1 Actinomycetota bacterium
GAGAGGATCCGCGATCGTGGGTTGGGCGTCCTCCCCTGGACCGCCAAGGCGCGCCAGCTCCGCACCAGGGTGGCGTACCTGAGGGAGGGTCTGGGCGATCAATGGCCCGACTGGTCCGACGAGACCTTACGCGGCACCCTGGACACCTGGCTGGCCCCGTACCTGCGGGAGCCCCGGGGGTTGGACGATGTCCGGGGAATCGATCTGGTCACCATCCTCCGCAGTCAGGTGCCCTATCCGCAGAGTGTCGACATCGACCGGCTCGCCCCCACCCATATCACCGTCCCCAGTGGTCGGAGCAGACCGGTGGGCTACTCGGGGGAGACTCCGACGCTGACCGTCAGGGTCCAGGACATGTATGGCAGTACCGAGACCCCCGTCGTCGGGGGGCGTCCGCTGGTACTGAATCTGGTGTCGCCGGCCAATCGGACGGTGCAGATCACCTCCGACCTGGCCGGGTTCTGGGCGGACAGCTACGAGGAGGTTCGCAAGGAGATGGCAGGTCGCTACCCGAAACACTCCTGGCCCAAGGACCCGGCCACAGCCCGACCCGAGGTGAGGGGGTGATGGTGCGAACCGAGCTCGGGCCTTCTAGGCTGCGAACGGGTTCGCGATGAGGATCCCCCGAATCTCCTGCCCATCGGTAAGATCCTCGGTGAGTAGCCGGTCGCATCCGCTTCGGACGGCGGCCTCGACGATCATGGCGTCCCATAGGGCGAGCTGGTGGTGTTGGGCCGTGTCGATGGCGGAGAGGATGATCTCGCCGTCGATCGTCACCAGGGGCAGTGCGGCAAGGTGGCGGGTGGCCTCGGCGGCGGCACTGTCCGGCAACGGTGGTCTCAGCTTGCGGGTCACGGTCCAGTAGAACTCCGACAAGACCTGCGTGGAGATGACCAGCCGATCCGGTGGATCCGACAGCAGTGCGACGGCCACACGACGCTTCTCCTCCGAACCGTGATCGTGGCAGTAGACAACCACGTTGGTGTCTACGAACGAGGCCACCGGGCCCGATCTTCGTAGAGTTCCTCCCGCTTCCAGGTCCGCACCGAGTCATCAGCACCGGTGCCGTATCGATCAGATGCCTCCAGGAATAGCCGAAGGGAGCGGCGTTCGTTGGCGCATCCGGCGTAGGACTCGAGGAAGGAGCGGACGACGGCGTTCACCGAGGTCCCCTGCTGGAGGGCCCGGATTCTGGCCCGCTTCAGGACCTCATCGTCGATCGAAAGGGTGACATTGGACACGGGATCAGTGTAACACGAAAACCGTGGTTGTTGGCAGGGGTCTTGATATCTCAGAGACGATATCGCCATGTGGCGATGGGGTCGTCCCTCTCGGGGCGACCCCATCTACCACGACGGCGGGTGGTCACGCCGCGGCGGGCGTTCCGTTCCAGGGAAGGGCCGGCGCCAACCGCGATCCGATGGCGAGCCCGGCCGACAGCAGGACCAGATTCTTGACCAGGAACTGTCCCTCGTCGCTGAGTGGGTGGATCGATTTACGACGCCCTCGTCGGCCAAGCTGCCATCGCCCACGATCGTATGCTGCTGACCCGTGATCGACGTGCCGAACGGACCTATCGCTCACTCGGTGTCGACTACCACGTCGTCGAGTGAGGGGCTTGCCCCCTATCGTTGAATGACCATGCAAATGAATTCGCCCACCATCGAGGCGACGTCATGGGGGAGTGTGCGCACGTCGATCGGCACCTTTCGCGACGTCAAGCTGTGGCCGGGTGGGGGCCGGGGTTGGGACTGGACGGAAAGCGGAACCCACCACTCGCCCGGTGTCCAACCCGCCGATGTCGGAGAGCTCTTCGACCACGGCGCCGAGGTGGTGGTCATCGGTCGGGGGAGAGATGTCAGACTCGGGGTGACAGAGGAAGCGAGGCTGGCGGCCGAGGAGGCGGGGGTGCGGATCGAGGCATTTGAGACGACGGCGGCTGTCACCCGCTACAACGAGTTGGCGTCAGGGACCGTCGCCGTCGGTGCGCTCATCCATTCCACCTGTTGACGGATCGACAATCACAGGGGATGGCGATCCGGTTACGCGGGGAGCAGGGCAATGGCGTCACCAACGTATCGGTCGACCTGTTCCGAGGCGTCCTCCGGGCCCCCTTCACCCACCGCCACGAACGAGAGACCCCTCCCCTCCGGGGGATCGGCCAGATGACGCTCCACCGCGACTCGCACGATGTCGGCGATCGACGTGCCCCGTCGTCGCGACTCATGTCTGAGTCGGGTCATCGTATCGTCAGGCAGCACCACGGTGGTGCGCTTCATTATGCAAGCATAACGCTTCACGAGAGGAAGTTTTCTCAGAACGGCAACCCCAGATTGGTGGTGAGAAAGCCGAGCAGTGGTCTGGCCGTGGTGTAGCGCTCGGCCAGGAGTGC
>WHSQ01000175.1 GCA_009380005.1 Actinomycetota bacterium
GCTTCTGCAGACCCGGATGCATGTCCGCAACCCTGCGTGGCGGACGGACCGTCTCATCCCGCACTGCTGGCAGGAGCACCCTCACATCGTTCACGAGCTGGCGACCGTGGCGGTGCCTTCGTTGGGAAACGGCGTACGCCGCCACCGCTGCTCCGATGGAGGAGTGGCAACAGGACACCCTGCCGAGGTTTCTGGCTCTTCGTCTCTGAGCGTGGATGAGGATCCCGGACACGCTCAGATACGACGAGCCCGAAAACGACCGGCTCCGCCTGCTTCTCTACTGCGGCGACGACTGGCAGACTCCTGTCACGCCACGAATCAGAAGCCGCCGTCCACGCTTGGTGGCGTAGAGCCAGGTTTCTCGACCGCGTCACGGAGCGAATCGGCGAGGCCGGCTGTCCACCCGGTCGTCACCTCCCCAGCCCTGGTAGCGGCCGCCACGTGATTTACCGGGACGGCGACGAACCCATGCAGCGACGGCGACGCCGCAATCAGGACTGCGAAGTCAGCGTGGTGGCCGCCGAGTCGTCGACGTAATCAGTGGAGTGGTGCACCTGTGCACCCGCCGCTCGCGGACTGACGATCTTCACCACCGTATTCCTCAGATCCAGCAGACCAATCCGCCAGCGGTCAATCCAGGAATGGAAAGTGTGGGAACCGGTTGTCACCGATAGGCCGCCAGCCGCCCCAGTCCGTGTTTCCCGGTCCCGGGGTGAACCCGTTAGACCACACTCGACCATCGAGGCCCATGAGGTAGAGACCTGTACCGCCAGTGATGACGGACAAAGCCGTGATCGGTGCGCTCTGGGAGAATGTGTTTTCACCGATCTGTGCCCAGCCGCCCCACTTGGGGTTGGCGAGGCGGGGATCGTAGGCGTTGGCCCAGATCCGGCCTTCCGGTCCAACCACGAAGAGGCTCGTTCCGCCAGGGACTGTGCTTAGTGCGGTCACGGCTGCCGCTTGGTGGAAGGTCTTGTCGCCAATCCTTCGCCATCCGCCCCATCCTTCGCTTTGGGGTTCATACGCATTGGACCAAACGAAGCCGTCGCCACCGATCACGAAGATGCTGGATCCGCGAGGGGTCGTGCTGATCGCGCTAATCGATGCGTGATCGGGGAAGGTGTTGTCGCCGATAGGCCGCCAGCCGCCCCAGTCGGTGATTCCCGGTCCCGGGGTGAACCCGTTAGACCACACTCGACCGTCGAGTCCCAGAACAAAGAGGCTAGTTTCCCCGGGTACCGTACTGATCGCTGCAATGGAGGCGCTCTCGCCGACGATCCTAATGAAACGACCCACAGACGGGACGTCACGATCATTGATTAGGAACAGCATGTAGTGACCGGGCGGCGCGACCTTTCCATTAGGAGGCGCGATGACGCTCAGTTGCTCGCTTCCCCGCGTGATGAACTCGAGTCCTACGTATCGCTGGTCATTGTTGAAACCGTGGGTAACGGAGCCGGCGCGTACCAAGGCAACCCGCCTAATCGACCTCGCGTCGGGCGCAACAACATTGAATGACTGCCCCGGCAAGAGCAGCGAGGTCGCTGCCGTAATCCGCGGCCGTGGCTGATCCCAGTACCACGGCTCGAAGACCTCCATCCGCAACTCACGGTTATCTTCGCCCAGACGCGAATCGATGTTGGAGCCAGCGGTCCAAACGCGGCCATCCAATAAAAGCAATGCCACAGCGTGATAGACACGCGCAACCTCAGCTGTCGCCTGGTTGGTCCAACTGTTCCGGAATGGGTTGAACATCTCCGCGACTCGAACTGCATCAGAGTTCAGGCCCGCATTCCAGCGAGGATCGGTCGTTGAGCCGCCCAGGACGAACACGTTGCCATCTGGAAGGAGGACACTCAAGCAGTTCTGCCGCATCCCGGGCTCGTTGCCGACGTTCTGCGGGTTGTACGAGTCGGGCTCGGTCGCGGGTCGACGCTCTTGCCCGCCGCCGACATCGATCGGCCGGTGAGCAGACGGCTGAGCTAGCTCACGGTTGGCCAAGTCTCGAGGAGCAGTTGGTGCCCATCTGGGTCGCTCGTCCCCGAGGTTGATCCAGTATGGCTGCGTTCGGCCGACGACGAGCACGCGTGCCCTATAACCTTCCTCAGGGAGCAGTGGAAGCAGAACTGAGCTCCATGAGAAGAGCGTGCGGTTGTATCTGGCAAAGTCCGGATCAACGTATCCACCGCGGTTGGTCGCCCAACGAAACTCGGGTAGCCCTTGGCCGGGCGGAGTGGCAGCGGTCCATCCCGAACGAGGCCTAACCTCGATGTTTCGTGTGACTGCTTGGGCGCCGGGGGGTGGTTGCATAGG
>WHSQ01000176.1 GCA_009380005.1 Actinomycetota bacterium
CTAACGCCTGGATCTGGGACTTTTCATCGACGGCGAGGACCACGGCCTTGTCCGGTTGAGTCGGCCCGGGGCGCGGTACCGGTGTTGCCACCGGCCAGTTTCCCCGGGCCGCTCGCCGAACCCGGCGTGCGACTCTCACCGCACCGGGCTCTCTACGGTCGCTGCCGTCAGGCGTTGGTTGGCAGGGTCCAGGGGTTGGGGATCGTGTCGCCCCGGTAGCGGTAACGGGTGACCCGCACCGTTTCCAGTTTGAACAACTCGATCCCGTCTACCGCGATCGGCTTCCACCGCCCGTCGGGGGTGGTGAACCGGCGGCGGACATCCTTCCACTTCCAGCGATGCAACGTCCGCAGCCACCGGATCACCCGCCACCACACGAAGTGGGACAGGCGACTCAGTGTGCGTTTGCAGGCGGCATGCTTGAAGTAGTTGGCCCAGCCGCGCATGATCTGGCCGAGCCGGATCAGCACGGTTCTTGGATCCTGCTGTGACGTCCTGTTCGTGAGGGCACGAACCTTCGCTTTCAGCGACCGGATCGGTCGATCAGCGATGAAGGTATAGACGTGCCATCGGTCCGTCCCCCGCTTGCGTTTCCACTGGATGCGGAAGCCGAGGAAGTCGAACCCGTCGCTCATGTGCACCACCTGGGTTTTCGCGGCTGCCAGCCGCAGACCCAGCGGGGCGAGCACGTGAGCGACGGCGTCGCGCAAGGCTTCGGTGTGCGCCTCGGTGCCGTGAACGAGGATGACAAAGTCGTCCGCATAGCGGACGAGTCGCCACCTCGGGAGGCCCTTGACGCGACACCGACTGCGCGAATAGGCGGTGGACATCGACCCGCCCGGCCGCCACGGCTCGTGCAGGTGCTCATCGAGCACCGTCAGAGCAATGTTGGCCAGCAGCGGAGACAGAATGCCTCCCTGCGGCGTTCCGGTGTGGCTTTCCTCCCGGTCGCCGCCCTCGGTGAGGACGCCGGCCTTCAGGAATGCTTTAACCAGAGCCAACACGCGACTGTCTTTGACCCGCCGACGCACCCGGTCCATCAGGACCGTGTGGTCGATCGAATCGAAGCACGCCTCGATGTCCGCATCCAGCACCCACCGGTAACCTTGGGTGCCGAACAGGTGAATCTCGGCGATCGCGTCGTGAGCCCGCCGCTTCGGCCGGAACCCGTAAGAGACCGGCACGAAGTCGGCCTCGAAGATCGGTTCCAGCACCAGCTTCAGCGCAGCCTGGACCACCCGGTCAGCGATCACGGGAATACCCAACGTGCGGACCTTCCCCGACCCACCGGGCTTGGGGATCTTGCGTTCCCGCACCGGCAAGGGACGGAACGTCCCCGCCTTCACCGCGGAACGAAGATCGTCCAGGAACCCGGGCACGCCGACGAACTCCTCGACGTCGGCGACCGTAAGGCCGTCGATGCCCGGTGTGTTCACCCCACGATTACCCGCGACCCGCTCGAACGCCACAAGTAGCGTCGCCGGGTCGTGCACGAAGTTGAACAGGTCGTCGAACCGGCGGCCAGGATCGGTCGCCGCCCAACGGTGAAGCTTGGTCTGCATCCCCGATACCCGCCGGTGCGGCCCCATGGGCTGCTCCGGCACGGCGCCAGCGTTCACCAGCGCGTCTTTCGGCATTGCAGCATCCATCCCTTCTCGTAACCGCTGCCGTCCTTCCCCATGTGCCGGGCTCTCCCCGGCTCGGAGTGTCGGGTCGGGGGAGGTCGCGAACCGCTGGGTCCGCTTCCTCCGCCCGCCCTTCCGAACGGCTCGTGCAGTTTTCCCGCAAGCCGCTCTCACCGGACATAGCCCTTCTGGCGGTAGTAGTCCTGCATGGATGGAATCAGTTGCAGAAGGTTGACCAGGCCCAGCTCCCCGTAGAGGGTGCGTTCCGGCAACGTCCGCCAACCGGCGTTGCGCCACCGTTTGTGAACGAAGCTCCAGACCCGCCGCACGATCCACCGGTTGAGGCGGTGGAACAACCGGCGCACATGCGCACGCCGGTAGTAGTTGCCCCAGCCACGGATGATCGGGTTGAGCTCGTCCAGCATCCCCCGCAGGTCCTTCGGGTTGCGGCGGTTGGTGGCCGTTCGCACCTTGTCCTTGAACCGTCGGATCGACCGGTCAGTAGGAAATGCGTACACGCCTTCGCCTACCGGCTTGTAGCGCAGGCCCTTGCCGCGTCGAATCTTGTAGCCCAGGAACTCGAACGCTTGGGTGATGTGGACGATACGGGTCTTGTCCGGGTGCAACTGGAGCCCAAGGTCTGCCTCGAGCACTGCACGGGCGCTCGCCAGCGCTCG
>WHSQ01000177.1 GCA_009380005.1 Actinomycetota bacterium
ATGCGGGTCCGGCAGCGGCTCGTGTCACCGTCCGCTATCACCCCGACGTACTCGAACTCGAAGTTGTGGATACCGGAACCGGAACGAGCCCAGTGGACGGAACAGGACACGGCGTCGCAGGCATGAGAGAGCGGCTCGCTCTGTATGGGGGTCAGTTTGAAGTCGATCCACAGGAGGGTCGCGGCTTTGCGGTGCGCGCGCGTCTACCACTGGAAGAACTGTGACTCCACGAGTCGTAATCGCCGACGACGAGAGGTTAGTACGCGCGGGCTTTCGTCAGATCCTTAGGAGCGAAAGTATCGACGTCATCGGGGAAGCTGCCAACGGCGCGGAAGCGGTCGACGCGGCCCGCAACTTGAATCCGGACGTCCTCCTGATGGACATCCGCATGCCAAAGCTCGACGGATTAGAAGCAACTCGGCGGATCGTCAGCGGCTCTGAGTCACGACCGCGTATCCTCATCGTCACGACCTTCGACCTCGACGAGTACGTGTACGAGGCATTGCGCGCAGGCGCTAGCGGGTTCCTTCTGAAAGACGCGCCGGAGGATCAGCTCGTCGCAGCGGTGCGGGTCGTCGCAGATGGCGGATCTCTCTTCGCCCCCTCGGTCACCCGCCGGTTGATCGCGGAATTCTCGAGGAAGAGGTCTCTCCCGAGCCGACCTCCCGGGCTGGACCAACTCACAACACGCGAAATCGAAGTACTTCGACTCGTCGCTCGCGGTTTGTCGAATCAAGAGATCGCTGCGGAGCTGGTCGTGAGTGAGCACACCGCTCGCACTCACGTCGGCCACATCCTTTCCAAGTTGTCGCTCAGAGATCGCGTGCAAGGGGTGGTCTTGGCCTATGAAACGGGCTTAGTTCAGCCAGGCGTGGAAGATGCCTAATCCCGCAACAGCTTCGCTAGTTCCCTTGCGTTTGCTGTGCGTAATCTCTGAAGCAGTTGTCTAGAACCGGATGAGCGCTGTGCTAGTGCCTCGTCCACTTAAGTTCCCGGGGCCCTGATTGCCGCGCCTGCGCGCGACCGGCGCGCGACCCTCTTCTCAGGCCGTCGAGAGGGGGAAGGCATGGTGCGGGTTCGGGAGCTCAGCGAGAGCGAGGCCAAGCGCCTCCAGCGGATCGTGCGTCGTGGGGCCGAGAACATCGTCACCTGGCGACGAGCCACGGTCGTGCTGGCATCTGCCCAGGGCCAGAAGGTCTCGGTGATCGCCAAGCTCGTGCAGACATCCGAGGACCGCGTGCGGGAGATGATCCACAACTTCAACGAGGCGGGGATGGACTCGCTGTTTCCGAAGTGGAGCGAAGGCCGTCCGGCGACCTTCACACCCAAGGTCAGGGCGCGCATCTGCCGCATCGCCCGCGCCCGCCCGGCCAAGTTCGGGTTGCCATTCACGACCTGGAGCCTCGACAAGCTGCGCGACTACCTTGTCGAGCGCCGCGTCGTGAAGACGATCTCCAAGGAGCGCCTGCGCCAGATCCTCGCCGAGGAGGACATCACGTTTCAAAAGACCAAGTCGTGGAAGGAGTCCCCCGACCCCGAAAAGGAGGACAAACTCGCCCGCATCGATGAGGCGATGGAAACCTGCCCGGACCGGGTATTCGCCTTCGACGAGCTCGGGCCCTTGAACCTCGTCCCGACCCCGGGCGTTTGCTGGGCCGACCAGAGAAGACCGCAGCGCCTTCCGGCCAACTACCACAAGTTCTCAGGCGTCAGGCAATTCTTCGCCTGCTATCACGTCGGGCAGGACCAGCTCTGGGGTCGCACGGAGAGAAAGAAGGGCCGCCGCCCGACCTTGCGGGCGCTCCAGAGCATCCGAGAACGCGTCCCCAGGCGAAAAACGATCTACGTGATCCTCGACAACCTCAACCACCACACGGGGAAGGACATCCGGCGGTGGGCGGACGAGAACAACGTCGAGCTGTTGTTCACGCCAACCTACGCATCGTGGGCCAACCCCATCGAGTGTCATCTCGGTGGGATTCGTCACTTCGTGCTCAAGAACTGCAACTATCCGAGTCACCGAGCCTTGGCGGCGCGCCTGCACGCCTATCTTAGATGGCGCAACGGCAACCGCCGCGATCCGAAGTTGCTTCTCGTCGTCAGGGCTGAGCAGCGCAGGATTCGGGCCGAGCGAATGCTCAGAAAGGCTGCCTGAGATGAGCCTTCAAAAGCGCGCGAAGGTTAATTGCCGAGGCACTAGATGCCGTTTTCGCAGGTCGCTCCTGAGCGAAACCACGATATCTATCGTGAC
>WHSQ01000178.1 GCA_009380005.1 Actinomycetota bacterium
GCGGCTTCGCTCCCCGGCAGCACCGCCGGCAGCCACAACTACTTCAGGAGCCCCGCTTTTACTCCCACACAGGTAGGTTTGCACGGAACAATCGTTGTGCTTGGCCTGGTGCTTGCGGCTGTCCTGCTGGGCCAAACAGGAGGGGCACACTGAGTGGGTATTTCCGATCATCCTGAAGCGCTGTGTGATTTCTGCCGTATCGTTGAGGGGTCTGAGAGTGATGCGTGGGTTGTGTATGAGGATGCAGAAGCGATGGCGTTCTTCCCGGATGAACCGGTGGTGGAAGGGCATGTTCTTGTAGTCCCGAAGCGGCACAGCGTGGATATCTGGCATATCGATGAGGGCGGGGCTTGTGCCGTTATGAAAGCATTGCTTCTTCTTGCTCATGCCATTAAGTCGTCACTTCGACCGGAGGGTCTGAGCCTTGTCCAATCTAGTGGAGATGCGGCAGGACAGAGTGTCTTCCATCTTCACTTTCACCTGGTTCCCCGCTGGGCGGAAGATCGCATGGGTGAGTTCTGGCCACGACCAAGCCCTGAGATCTCCGATTCCCGTAAGTCCCAGTTGTTAGCGACAATTAGGTCGGCCCTAAGGTAGTCGAGGTACGATTGGTTGCGGAGCCCACAGTGAGCGCACTATATGGGTATCGGTGGCTGAGATAGGATGGCCGCGCCGAAATCGTCTGGCCCGGCCCTGCCCTCACCGACACCTACGCGGCATTGCGCACCTGGTGCGTCCGCAACGGGGCACGGCCTCGGCCACAAGGAACACGAGGCGGATCGATGGGTCGCCGTGACAGCGATCCGGCTTGGCGTGCCGCTTGTCGCTCACGACACGATCTTCTCCAACGTCGACGGTTTGGAACTGCTGACCAGGCTGTGACTAGCGGAAAGGGCACCAGCGAGGGCGGGGTCGCCGTCACCTCTCCTCCTCCCAGACCTCGCCACTCTCGGTGGTCCGTCACCCAGGTGTCGAGCCGGGCGGCCAAGGCTCCAGTGCCCTTGCCTAGTCGGGCAAAGTCGGTAGATACTAGGGAAGTTCGCTGCGTGGAGATGCCTAGCTCGAGGAGGTCCCGTCGATGTCTGCCTACCAGTTGCTCGCCTCCGAATGCCCCCCGGGGCCTGACTGCCCAAAGGTTTGTCGTGGCGCTCCCGGCAAGGTCGCGATTGTCGGGACGGTGATCACCGATCACGAGGTCCTAGCGACGCTGTGGGCAGGCCGCACGTCCGCTGGCATGGTCGTGATCATCGGGCCGCGGATCACCAATCCCGAGGCGCTGTTGGAACTCACCGTCGACGCCGGAGAAGCCGCCCTCGAGATCACTGACGCTGCCTACCTGGCGCTTGCTGCCGGCAGCCATGAGGGCGTAGGACCTGGGCAGGTCGCGGTCCAAATTAGCGAGACCCTGTACGGCATTGGTGTCGAGGCGCTGACCAGCAGGGAGACCGCGGCATGACTTACGCTGAACTGCTCGACGCCTTCGAAGGGGCGCACAGCGAGGTGTTCCGTCTCGAGGTTCAGCAGAGCTATGCCGGCGTTCCCGACCCCGGCTGGGAGGCATGGAAGGCGGGCCGGTCGCTGCCGACGCGGACCGCGGATACTGACGAGTGGCTCGCTAAGACTGCGGCCAAGATCGCCGCAGGGGTCCGCTGGATCCGCGTGATCGTGGTCGATTGGCCGCTCGACGAGTACCTCCGGTACGCACTCGCCGCTTACGAGGCCCACGTCGCTGTTGGCGAGAAGGTTTATGTCGTCGACCGGGACGTGGACCCGGCGCTCGCCAGTCTGGTCGACGATTTCTGGATGATCGATGAGGAGTTCGTCGCGATCATGCGGTTCGACGCCGAGCACCGGCCAGTTGGTCCCGCAGCGCCGCAAGGGCCGGTCGACAAATTCATCGCCCGCCGCGATCTCGTACTCGCGAACGCCTCGTCGTTAAGTGAGTGGGTCGCCGACCATCGGGAGCAGTTGTCCGCTTGAGCGAACCGTACGAGGACCCGCTGGTCGAGCCGACTGAGCAGCGCCGTCGATTGGCGGAACTGCTCGTCAAGCTGCGCGAGGCTACCGGGCTCACGCAGACTGAGTTCGGCGCCCGCGTACCCGGCGATGGCGGGTTGAGTCAGTCCAAGGTGTCCCGGCTCGAGCGCGGGGCGCAACTACCCACCCGCGAACAGGCCGAGGCGTGGGCCAGCGCCGCCAACG
>WHSQ01000179.1:0-1733 GCA_009380005.1 Actinomycetota bacterium
GGTCGCAGCATAGAAACCCCTGTTAGCTACTGTCCGGAAAACGCGGGGCCGACCAGGCGAGCGATGCGGCCGGCTGGAGCGATCCGCTAGCCCCGCCTCACCTTCCGCGCTGAACCTGGCCAGCCACTTGTGCGCGGTCCCTCGAGACACACCCTGTGCTTCCGCAGCCCGCGCCACAGGCCACCCCTGATCCAACACTCGATCCACCAGCAGCCTTCGTCCCGCCACCGTCAACCGCGCACGCCGATGACTACGATGCTCCACGAGAGCCTCCTTGCCCGTTGCTTAGCCGCTTACAGGCAGGGAGGCTTTCACTGTGTGAACAACCTGTGTGGGAACTACAGCTAGTCGACGACGACGGGCAGTGGTCTCTAGGGAATCAGACGAGGTCATGAACGTGGCGGGCAAGCGGGTCGGACCAGCGGAGATCGAGTCCGTGCTGACGGCCCACCCCGCCGTAGCCGAGGTGGCCGCCGTCGGCGTCCCCGAACAGATCAAAGGAGAGGCGATCTATTGTTTCTGGGTCCCGGTGTCGGGAGCTGCCTCGACCCCCGAGGCCTGCGAAGAACTCGCGCAGTTGGTTGCGGACGAGTTGGGTCGCCCCTTCCGTCCCGGCCTGGTTCGGCCGGTCGCAGCGCTTCCGCGGACCCGTTCCGCCAAGACTCTGCGGCGGGCGCCTGCAGACGGCAGTTGATCATCGCTCGCAGAACCTGCAGGGCGGCCATCCGGATGATGGGGTGCGGTGGCCATGGCGATAATTGCTTGGTTCGTAACGGACACATGTCGGCGAGGGCCACCCGAGTCAGAACCGTGTGGGCTTCGGGGTCCACGCCATTGCTGATTCCGTATCTGCTGTCCACCATCCGGATGCTCAAGTTCGCATCGCGTAGGACGTCGAGACGGGCAGGGTGGAGGACACGGCGCACGCAATGCGGGCGCTGGCCTTGACGTACATGGCCGGTCTCGACGACGCCTGGGTGGGGACGAAGGAGCATTTCACCATGCTGTCCGAGGTGGACGTTCCGCCGCTGGTCGGCAGGGGTGCTGGTCTCCGGTCGCCACGGCTCTGCAGCACGAATATGCGTACTTTGATTCACCTTCCGACCCCGTCCCGTGGATGATCACAGGTAACATGCTTTCATGTTGCGTCCACGAAGCTGGATCGAGCCTGCGGGTGAGAGTCCCGTCTGGGTAGGTACCGGAGCGCCCGGTAGCAGGCCCCGGTCCCGAGGAGAGATCCGAGGGGCTGAGCGGGGTGTCGAGAGCCTCTTTGGAGGGAGCGAGCGCGCGGGCTGCGTACTGCAGCCTCGACATATGAACAATCGGGGAGCCGAGCCGCTCATGTCACGGCGAAGGCCATGTCTGCTGGGCCCTGTTCCGGGGTCGGCCTGGCGGGTCCCTGCGGGGTATGGGGAGTTGCACGCGCGCATGGTTGGGTTCGGAAGTGGAGAGACCCGTCTGTCTGGCCTTTGTCGGGCAAAGACCGGTCGGATAAGCCGATGGTGAAACCGAGCGGAGGGCAGCGGGAGTCCGACGGGGTCGTAGTACCGGTGATCGGTGCGCAGCGAAACGCATCGGGAGGGAAGGGCCCCGACTTTGGTCATGCTGGCCGAGGGGGTAAGCGCAAGGGCATGGCCGGGACCGCCCGGCCCAACAACCCCGGTGGGCGTAAGCCTGCCGACCTCCACCGGCTTCCGCCGGTTGGGGATGACGTGCGAGAACTCCAACGCAAG
>WHSQ01000179.1:1743-2192 GCA_009380005.1 Actinomycetota bacterium
CGCATCCACAGAGGTGACGTGCTGTGGGCGGCGTGGAAGCGGGTCCGGGCCAATCGGGGCGCGGCTGGTGTCGACAGGGTGACATTGGCTGATGTGGAGTCGTATGGCGTGGACCGCATGTTGCGTGAGTTGCGCCAGGATCTGCAGGCAGGTTCGTATCGTCCGGCGCCTGCGCGGCGTCGGGATATTCCCAAGCCGGCTGGTGGGGCGCGCCCGTTGGGCATTCCAACGGGCAGCGCATAGCGCGACGTCGTCCAGTTCGTCTTCGGGTTCGGACTGGGTGAGGGTGACCCATCCGTTCCATCCGCACAGCGGCCAGCGGCTGCGGGTGCTGTTCGAGCGGCGGCTGGCCTCGGGCCGACTGCTGGTGTGCGACGACGGGGCCTCGGGCACGGTCACGGTGCCCGAGGCGGCCACCGATCGGGCGGGAGCACCGGCGGAGCGGCCGT
>WHSQ01000017.1:0-45436 GCA_009380005.1 Actinomycetota bacterium
GGCACGAAGTGCTGCGATGCAGCTCGCTCAGATTACCCGTCTCACGCCCGGAGAGCACCGTCTTTGGCGAAAAGCTTCGCCCTGTCCTCGTGCCCCAGCCGGAAGGCGACCCAGAACCAGGCCAAGATCGCCAGCCCCGCGAGCTCGCCGGCCCACGTCCACAGGTGGGACGAGGGGTCACGGAGCAGGGCCCATGAGTACGGCTCCCTTGGGACCTCGGCGAAAGCGCTTCCGAATCCGGGCCATAAGAACGTCTCGGGGGCCTGCCACATACCGTCGGCCACGAGGTGGGTGAGCCACCCGACGGCGATGCCGAAGAGCGCCAGCCGGGCCGCCCCGCGGGTGAGGACCAGGATGACGACCGCCACAGCGACCACGGCGAGCAGCGAGTGCGCGATCCACCGCCCGGCCCCGCCTTCGAACCAGACGAGACCCACCAGCCCATCCACGAGATCGGGAAGGACCGCTCCCAGCAACACCGCTCGATAATCGATCCTGCGCCGGCCGAGCGACACGTAGACCAGCGCGGCCCCAACGCCGAGATGCCACAGCAGCATCAGGTGAAGAAGGTCGTTTGGTCCGGTGGCTCGCCCTCATCCAGGGCCGCGACATCCATCCCCTGGTTCGCGAGACGATCCGCTTCGGCGTTCTGCTCGCGCGGCACGTGGCTCAACTGGAAATCTCGGAACCGGTTCAGGAGCCGCCGGGCTTCGACGGCGAGACCCCGGAGACCCTCGTTCTTGATCTTCCAGTCGCCTCCCAACTGCATCACGACCAGCTTGGAGTCCGAGTAGACGTCGATCCCTTCGAAGCCCTTGTCGAGAGCGAGCTTCAGCCCCTCGATCATGGCCGTGTACTCGGCGACGTTGTTGGTCGTACGTCCGATGCCTCGGGCGATCTCTCCGACGACGGTGCCGTCGGCATCCATGAGGACCACGCCGATCCCGGCCGGTCCGGGGTTCCCGCGCGCCCCGCCGTCGGTATACAGGGCGGCTCTCGGTGGATACGCGTCGGTCACGCGGTCTCCGTCAAGCGATGACCAGGATCCGGCGACAGTTATCGCAGCGTTGCAGACCGCCCTCGGCGCGCAAGCGCTCGACCTCCTTCGCCGGCAGTTGTGTATGGCATCCCTCGCACGTTCCGCCGACCAGAGCCGCCGCCCCGATGCCGGCCTTCTGCTCACGGATCTTGTCGTAGAGCGTCAAAAGATCGGGGGGGATGTCGGGCGCGATCTTGTCGCGCTGGTCGCGGTGGACGCCGAGATCCGCTTCGATGTCTTCCGTCAGGCGACCGACCGTCTCGGACAACTCCTTGGAGCGAGCCTCCGTTATCCCGTGCTCGTCCCGGATGCTTTCCAAGGTGGCGAAGGCCTGGTCTTTCTGAACGAGGATCTCGAGGAGGTGGTCCTCGATCCCGCCCTTCTTCCGTTTCAGGCTCTCCACCTCCGCCTGCAACGCCGAAAGCTCTTTGGGGTTGGAGACGCCGCCGGAGAACATGCGCTGCTCCTCGCGGCCGATCTTCTCGTCGATCAGCGAGATCTCCCCCTCGAGACGCGACTGCTCGCGCCCGGCTTCTTCGAACTGTTTGGTGGCGATCTCCAGATCCGAGGTCAGTTCCGCCAGGCGCTCGTTGACCTCGAGCAGTTCTCGAGCCTCGGGCAGGGACTCCCGACGATGGAGGAGCTGTTTGATGGCCGAGTCCTCTTGCTGGAGTTCCAACAAGCGCCGAAGCGCAGCGGGTTCGACGTTCGCCACCATCCCCGGCAGCGTAGCACCGGGTCTGCGAGACTCCCAGGGTGACTCGTACGCATGGAACCGGCATCCGTGGCGTTCTCCTCCGCGCGCTGGAGGACATCAGACCCCTTCTCGCCTCCGAACGCGTACGGGATGGCTGGGATGCACCCAGCGCTCTCGAACGGATGACGATCGGCAGCCTCGCCGCCCATCTCGGCAGGTCCCTCTTCAACGTGGAGCGCTACCTCGACGCGACGACGGAGGTCCCCGACGAGGAGCCCATCTCGCCCGCTGCTTACTACGCTTCCATCCTGAAGACGTCCGACCTCGATGCGCCGGTGAACGCCGACGTGAGAACGAGAAGTGACGCCGACGCGGCCGGCGGTTGGGAGTCGCTCCTGGCTCGCTTCGATGCGGCCTTGGCGTCCCTTCGAGACCGGCTCGCCGCGGACGATCCCACCCGAAAGGTCAGGGTCTTCGGGAGCCTGGTGATGTACCTGGACGATTATCTCGTCACTCGACTCGTGGAGTGCGTCGTCCACGCCGACGATCTCGCGGTGAGCATCGGCGTTCCGACGCCCGACTTCGACCCGGGCGTCCTGGATCTCGTGATCACGGACATGGTTGGGATCGCGCGCCTGCGTCACGGAGACCTCGCCGTCGTCCGCGCGTTGAGCCGGCGTGAACGCGACGAGTTCGACGCGCTGCGGGTCTTCTGACGGCCGCACCTTAGGCTCCGACGCATGGATCTATGGCCCGGCGAGCCGACCCCTCTAGGCGCGCGCTGGACAGGTGAAGGCACCAACTTCGCGCTGTTCTCCGAGAATGCGACCGGTGTCGAGCTCTGCCTCTTCGACGAACGAGGAGACCAGACCGTCCTTCCTCTGACCGACGTCACCGCCTTCGTATGGCATGGCTACGTCCCCGGCGTCGGTCCGGGCCAGCGTTACGGGTTCCGCGTGCACGGCCCCTTCGCGCCGGAACGGGGGCACCGTTTCAACCCTTCCAAGTTGCTCATCGACCCCTACGCCCACGCGATCGAGGGCGACGTGGAGTGGTCCCCGGAGACGTACTCGTATCCCTTCGACGACCCTCGGGGTGACCTCGCCCTCTACCAGGCCGACGATGCGGCCAACGTCCCCAAGTCGGTCGTCGTGGACGAGACGTTCGACTGGTTACAAGGCCGGCGACGACGTCCCGGTAGCGGGGACGTTCGATGATTATCCTGATCCGTGCCTGAGTCGGGAGCGGGCTCGGGCACAATCGGTGCCATGCCCGAGAGCCCCCCGACCTCCGCGCCCACGCAGCTCGCCCTGGTGATCCACTTCCACCAGCCGGTGGGCAACCTCGACGCCGTCGTCGCGAGGGCGACCGACCGCTGCTATCGGCCGTTCCTTAGAACGCTGACCGAGTTCCCCGATGTCCGCATGACCTTGCACCTTTCGGGATGCCTGCTCGAATGGCTCGAGTCCGAGGCGACCGACGTGCCGGAGATGCTCGAAGAGCTGGTGGACCGGGATCAGATCGAGCTGATGACCGGGGGCTTCTACGAACCCATCCTCGCGGCGCTTCCCCGCGTCGACCAGCTCGGACAGATCCAGCGGCTGACCGCTCATCTCCAGGACCGGTACCGTGCGCAACCCTCCGGGCTCTGGCTGGCCGAACGCGTGTGGGAACAAGACGTGGTCCAGTCGATCTCCGAAGCCGGCGCCGCCTATACCGTCGTCGACGACACCATGTTCCACAGCGTCGGGATCTCCGACGAGAGATTGACCGGCGCGTACGTCACCGATCACGAGGGCCACACACTCCTGGTCTATGCCGGAGATCGCAACCTGCGTTACCTGATCCCGTACAAGAAGGTAGGCCGCGTCATGGAGCACCTGGAGTCCACGGAGCCGGGACGGCTCTACGTGTACGCGGACGACGGCGAGAAGTTCGGCGAATGGCCCGACACGTACGAGCGCGTGCACGGGAAGGGTTGGCTGCATGACTTCTTCACCGCGCTGAGCGATCCGGAGAGCGTCGAGCTCGTCCGTCTCGGCGATCATGCGGCGACGAACGCGCCGGTCGGACGCGTGTACCTGCCCTCGTCCTCCTACGACGAGATGATGACGTGGGCACTACCGACCGAAGCGCGACTGAAGGTCGGCGCGCTGCGAAGGAGCCTGCAGAAGGACGATCCGGAGGGCGCGCTGCCCTTCGTCCAAGGTGCGCCCTGGCGGGCCTTCCTGGCCAAGTACCCGGAGGTCAACCAACTGCAGAAGCGCATGCAGTTCGTGAGCAATGAGGTGCACAGGGCCGGCGCGGATCCCGACGCGATCAGGGAGCTCTACCGAGCCCAGTGCAACTGCTCCTACTGGCACGGGTCCTTCGGCGGCGTGTACCTCGGATTCATGCGTTCCGCGCTATGGCATCACCTCATGCGAGCAGAAGCTCACGTGGAGCGCGCCGGCGGTTACCGCGTCGAGGAGATCGATCTCGACGCGGATACGCGTCCCGAGCTCGTGATCGAGGGTCCGTGGGGGCTGGCGGTCGCGTCCCCCGAACGGGGCGGTCAGCTCCTCGAGTTCGACGACTGGACGATCGGAGCCAACCTGCTGGCCGTGATGTCACGACACCGCGAGGCCTATCACCTCGCCGACGAGAATCCCTCCGACGACGACGACGAGGACGAGGAGGAGATGCGGGCGATCCAGGCGCGCACCGAGATGGGCCGCGAGCCGCCGACCTTCGACGAGCAACAACGCGGGGCGCTGACGGACCATCTGGACGGGCGCCGCGTGACACAGCCTTACGAGCATCGGATCGAGGACGGCGCCGCGATCATGTCAACTCAGCTCGATGGGACCACGATCGAGAAGACCCTTCGCCCCGACGACGAGGGCCTGAAGGTCAACTACCAGCTGACGGCGGCCGGCGGACACGAAGGATCGTTCACCATGGAGTCTTCGGTGTTGCCGCTCAACCTCGGTCGCGAGGTCGAACCGGCGAAGGTCGAAACGCGAAGCGACGGGTGGATCGTGTCCCAATCCGAGGGGGAGGTAGGGCTGGCGGCGTCGTTCGACCGGCCGGCCGAGGTGACGCACGAGCCGCTCGAGACCGGGTCGGCGACGCTCGAAGGCCTCCAGACGATGCACCAGGGCACCTCGGTCCGTACGACCTGGGAACTGCGCCTGCGCCCGGGCGAGAGGTTCGAGGTCGGGCTCCATCTCCGGCCGGTCGCCAACCCCGACGCGTCGAAGACCGAGCGGGGCGTCTCGGCGTGAGGTTCGACGGATTCCGTCGCGGGACCTGAGGATCGCAACCGGCAGAGCGATCGGCCCGGAGATCGTGCATCCGCCGACGAAGGTGACGGGGATCCCCGCGTCGAACCTCCTCGATAGAGATCCCAAAGGAGGACAACCCGATGCGTCGATCCATCACCCTCGTCGTGCTCGCAACCCTGGTCGGGATGGGGCTCATGCCGGCCACACCGGTAGCGAAGGCCGACGAAGCACCCTCGGTCAATTCGCCCAACGTCACCCACGTGGCCAACCTCCGTTACGCAGCGCGGCCGACGGCCGGCGGCGGCGATCACCCCCAGGGTGGGACCGACATCGAGTTCGTGAACCTGCCGGTGCAGGTCGGTCTCGTGACGAAGGGGCCCAAGAAGAAGCGGGGGCCGGTCTTCGAGACGAGGGAGTTCGCCCTCGCCGGCACGTACCGGAATGGACTGCAGATCGTCGACATCACCGATCCCACGACGCCCAAGGTCGCCTCGGTGTACGACTGCTGGATACAGCAGGGAGACGTCCAGGTGTTCGAGCGGGACGGCCGGACCTACGCGACGTACACGCACGACACGGGCTACACGGCGACGACGTCCACGACCTGTTACCAGGAGGCCAAAGCCCTCGGTGACTGGACCGATGGAGCGCCTCAGCACGGGACCTTCATCCTCGACATCACAAACCCTTACGAGCCCACGACCGTGGCGTTCGTACCGTTCAGGCTGGGCTCGCACAACCAGACCGTCTCGCCGGACGGCAACTTCCTCTACAACTCCAACTCCGATCTGGGACCCGGCGAGACCGGTTCGTCCGGGACGATCGAGGTCGTAGACATCAGCGACTTCTCGGAGCCCAAGCGGACCGCGACCCTGGAGCTAACGAGCGGGCTGAACTCCCACGACATCACCTTCAGCCCCGATGGCAAGCGCGCCTACTCGGCCGCGGTGACCCATACGCTCGTCCTCGACACGACCGACCTCGCCCATCCGACGATCATCGGTCGCATCATCGACCCCGCGATCAACATCTCCCACCAGTCGGATCCGATCACCATGAAGGACGCCAACACCGGCCTCGAGCGGACGTTCCTCGTCATAACGGATGAGATCGCGGGCGCGGCCGGGAACGCGGCATGTCCCGGCGGCGGGTTGCACGTCTACGACGTCACCGGGGATCTCGAGAGGGCCCCGGTCAAGGTCGGCTACTGGAACATCCCCGAGACGACGGTGTTCCCGCCAACCGGCGTTGGCCTCCCACCGCGATGCACCGCTCACGTCCTCCGCATGTACCCGGAGCAGAAGGTCATGACGATCTCCTGGTACGCGGCCGGGGTGCGCGTCGTCGACATCTCCGGGCTGATGGGCGTCTCCGTCGGAGCGACCCCCTCCACCGGCAACGTCGGAGTGGGCATGAAGGAGATCGGTTACCACTACTTCACCGGTGCCGACTTCGGCGAGTCGTGGAGCGTGAAGACGAACAAGATCGCCGACGACGGATCCTTCTACATGTACTCGAACGACCAGCGCCGGGGACTGGACGTCCTGCGCTTCACTAAGACCGCCACCGAGTCGGAGAACCCCGGCAGATGGCTCACGCCGGAAGAGGCCGAGGCCGAGCTGGCGCCTCAGAAGCAACCGATCGACCCGGAGACCAACGCACCGATCTGCTTGCTGCCTCAGTAACGAACCAGGCGGACGCAGAGGGGGTGGCCGCGGGAGCGGACCCGAGCAGGGTTAGGCCCAGGTCAGGAGGCCGAGATCCATCGGGTTCACGAGCTCGGGGTGGGAGGGCACGACGCGGACGGCGAAGCCGTAGAGACCGGCTTCCTGGGTTGCGAACCCGCCCTTGTAGGTACAGACACCGTCCTCGCAGCCGTCGGCGCGCATCTCGGTGATCGTCGGATTGGCCAGCTCGTTGTTGGCGCCGACCGGACCATGGGCCAGCTGGACCGAGACGTCGTCGGGGGAGAGGCGGCCGAGACGCACGGTTGCGGCAACCTCCCGGTCTTCCGCGACCTCGGCGGCGGTGAGCTCGCCCTCGACGTCGACGATCGCGACGTCCGACCACGCTTCGCGCACGCGCTCCTTCCATGCTGCGAGCTCCCGAGCCTGCGCGAAGCCGTCGGCGGTCATCCGATGCCCTTGCTCGGCGGCCGGCTCGTACAGATCGGTGACGTAGTCCTCCATCATCCGGGTCGCCATGACGAACGGACCCAACGTCTCCAGCGACCGCTTCATGCGTTCGACCCAGCGCCGGGGAACCGGTCCTTCCGAGCGGTCGTAGAAGCGAGGTCCGATCTCACGCTCGAGCAGGTTGAAGAGGGCGTTCGCGTCGACACGGTCCTGGTAGTCGGGGTCCTCGACGGTGTCGCGGGATCCGATGACCCAGCCGTTGGTGCCGTCGTAGGACTCGTCCCACCAGCCGTCGGATATCGAACAGTTGATGACCCCGTTCAGGGCAGCCTTCATGCCGCTGGTCCCGCACGCCTCCAACGGACGGCGGGGGTTGTTGAGCCACACGTCCGAGCCCTGCGAGAGCACGCGCGCCACTTCCATGTCGTAGTCCTCGATGAAAGCGATGCGACCGCGCACGGCGGGGTCCTGAGAGAAGTGGACGATCTCACGGATCATCTCCTTGCCGATGTCGTCCAGGGGGTGCGCCTTGCCCGCGATGACGATCTGGATCGGTCGTTCGCTGTGCAACAGCAGGGCCTTGAGGCGATCGACATCGGCCAGCATGAGCGTCGCCCGCTTGTACTGGGCGAACCGCCGAGCGAAGCCGACCGTCAGGATGCCGGGATCGAAGATGTCATCCGCCCACGCGACCTCGCTCTGCGGTTCACCCCGCGCGAGGTGTTGCGCCTTCACGCGTTCCCTCACGAAGTACACGAGACGCTCGCGGGCACGTTCGCGTGCTCGCCACAGCTCGGCGTCCGGTACCTCCGAGATCCGGTCCCAGCGCGCCTCACCCGTCTCTGCCCAACCGGGAGCGAGCCGCCGATCCAGGACCTCCGCCATCTCGGGCCCGATCCAAGTGGAGATGTGAACGCCGTTGGTGACCGACCCGATGGGCACTTCTTCCGGCGGGACCTCCGACCAGAGACCGGCGAAGAGGCTGCGCGACACGACGCCGTGCAACTTGCTCACACCGTTGGAACGAGCCGCGAGCCGGAAGCCCATGACCGCCATGTTGAAGCTCGGCCCCGTCTCGCCCGCCTCCCACGTGGCCGGAACCGCTTGGCCCAACGCGAGGAGTTCGTCGAAAGAGACATCGCACTCCTTGGCGAAGTTCTCGAAGTACTGCTTCATGAGGTCCGAGGGATAGACGTCGATGCCGGCGGGGACCGGCGTGTGGGTCGTGAACACGGTGGAGACGCGACCGGCCTGGATGGCCTCGTTCAGGTCCAGGCCTTCATCGACGACCAGCCGGCGGGCTCTCTCCAGGCCGAGGAAACCGGCGTGCCCTTCGTTCGAATGGAAGACGTCGGCTTCGTAACCCGCCGCCTGCAAGGCACGCACGCCGCCGATGCCGAGCACGACCTCTTGGCGGAGCCGATGCTCGCTGCCACCCGCGTACAGACGGTCGGACACCGAACGCTCATGCGGGTCGTTCTCTTCGACGTCGCAATCCAGGAGCAGCAAGGCCACGCGACCGACCTGGGCTCGCCACACCTGAGACACGCAACGCGCCCCGGCGAGGTCGACCGACACCTTCAACGGGCTTCCGTCCTCACCCGTCAGCAGCGTCAGGGGCATGCCGTGGGGATCGAGGTCCGGGTAGTTCTCCTGCTGCCAACCGTCGCCGTTGAGCTGCTGACGGAAGTAACCCTGTCGATACAGCAGTCCGACGCCGACGAGGGGCACGCCGAGATCGCTCGCCGACTTCAGGTGATCGCCGGCCAGGACCCCCAGGCCCCCGGAGTAGATGGGCATGGCCTCCGATACGCCGAACTCCGGCGAGAAGTAGGCGACCGTCCGCAAGGGACTCTGGGGCTGTTTACGCTGGAACCAGCGAGGCTCCTCCAGGTAGCGCTGCAGTTCTTCCTCGACCGCGGCCATGAACGAGATGAAGGGTCCCTCCTCGGCGAGCTCTTCGAAACGCTCACGCGACACGAGTCCCAACATCCGGACGGGATCGTGTCCCGATGCGTCCCACGCGTCGGGGTCTATCCAGCGGAAGAGGTCGACGGTGCGCGAGTCCCACGCCCAACGGAGGTTCATGGCTACGTGCGACAGAACCTCGAGCGGTTCGGGTAGCGAAGCCCTGACGGCGAAGCTGCGTAGTGCCTTCATATGGGTAGACACTCTCACGGATGTGCGGGGGCCGGTCCAGAGGCTTTAGCCTCGCATCATGGCCGAGAAGGAGGCGGACCCCAAGATCTTGAAGGGGTACCTGAGCAGGTCGAACGTCGTCGTAGAGCGGGTCGAACCCGAGATCGATTCGGGTCGCTTCCCGGCGAAGGCGATCGAGGGCGACGACTTCGAGGTCTCGGCCGACATCATCCGGGACGGACCGGCGCTTCTCCAGGCCGTGGTTCGTTACAGGGGGCCCGACTCTCGAAGCTGGTCCGAGACTTTCATGGTCCATGTGGGCAACGACCGCTGGGTCGGATCCTTCCGTCCCGATGACATCGGGACGTGGCGCTACACCATCGAGGCGTGGACGGACCATTTCGGCACCTGGCGGCGTGACATGTTCAAACGGATCGAAGCCGATCAGAACGTCGACCTCGAGCTCGAGGAAAGCGCGCTGCTGCTCGAAGCCCATCTCAAGACGGTGCCGGTGAAGAAACGAGCGGTCCTACAACGCGCGGTGGAAGCGATCCGCAAGAAGTCCCGTAAGAAGGGCGCATCCGGGTTCTCAGATCCTCGGATCGCTGCGGCGCTCGACGAGGACGTGGCGGAGATCATGGCCGCCCACCACGTCCGAACCAACTCCGCCATGTACAAGCCCGTGCTCGAGCTGACCGTTGATCCCGAACGCGCTCGGTTCAGCGCCTGGTACGAGTTCTTCCCGCGTTCGACCGGTAACGAAGGGGAACACGGCACCTTCCAGACCGCGACCAAACATCTCTCCTACGTGGCAGACATGGGATTCGACGTCGCGTACCTGCCACCCATCCACCCCATCGGTTCCACGCACCGCAAGGGCAAGAACAACTCCCTGGATGCCGAGCCCGGCGCCATCGGTAGCCCTTGGGCGATCGGCAGCCGCGAGGGCGGGCACAAGGACATCCACCCCGAGCTGGGCACGATCGATGACTTCGACGAGTTCGTCGCCGAAGCGGAACGTCTCGGGGTCGATATCGCACTGGATATCGCCTTCCAGTGCTCGCCCGACCATCCCTGGGTTGCCGAGCATCCGGAGTGGTTCCACCACCGGCCCGATGGCAGCATCAAGTACGCGGAGAACCCGCCCAAGAAGTACCAGGACATCTACCCCCTCAACTTCGAAAGTGAAGACAGGGAAGGCCTCTGGATCGAGCTGAAGGGCGTCTTCGATCACTGGATATCGCACGGCGTGAAGATCTTCCGGGTGGACAATCCGCACACCAAGACGTTCCCGTTCTGGGAGTGGGCGATCGGTGAATTGAAGGCCGAGCACCCCGAGCTGGTCTTCCTGTCCGAGGCCTTCACCCGGCCCAAGGTCATGCAGGAGCTCGCGAAGCTCGGCTACAACCAGTCGTACACCTACTTCACGTGGCGCAACGCTCGCTGGGAGCTGGAGGAGTACTTGACCGAGCTCACGCGGACCGAGATGCGGCACTACTTCCGCCCCAACTTCTTCACGAACACACCGGACATCCTCCACGAGTACCTTCAGCGCGGGGGACCGCCGGCGTTCAAGATCCGGCTCGTTCTCGCCGCCCTTCTCTCTCCCGCCTACGGCGTGTACTCCGGCTTCGAATTCTTCGAGAACGTGCCGGTGAAGGAAGGAAGCGAGGAATACCTTCACGCGGAGAAGTACGAACTGAAGCACCGCTCCCTGGACGGCCGTAGCAATCTCGTCCCCTTCATCCGCCGCATCAACCAGATACGTCGCGACAACCCGCCGTTGGCCCTGTTCACGAACCTCGTCTTCCACGGCACGGACAAAGAGAACCTGATGGCGTTCTCCAAGACGGCGGAGGGCTCGGCCCCCATACTGGTAGTGGTCAACCTCAACCCGTTCCAGTGGGAGGAAGGCACCGTGAGCCTCAACCTCACGGCCATGGGCCTGAGCGACGGCGAGAGCTTCCGCGTCACCGATCTCATCTCGGAGGACTCCTTCGAGTGGACCGGGGCGAACGCCTACGTTCGGCTCGACCCCTTCCAAGAGCCTGCCCACGTCTTCCGCGTCGATAGGGCGTAGATGGCGCCGCCGACGCAGGATCCTCTCTGGTACAAGACCGCCGTCTTCTACGAGCTATACGTCCGCAGCTATAACGATTCGAACGCAGACGGGTACGGCGACTTCCGGGGCATGATCGAGAAACTCGATTACCTCGAGTGGCTGGGAGTGGACTGTCTCTGGTTGCTGCCGTTCTACCAGTCGCCGCTGCGCGATGGCGGATACGACATCTCGGACTTCTATTCCATCCTTCCGGAGTACGGGAACCTCAATGACTTCGTAGAGTTCCTGGAGGAAGCGCACAAGCGCAACATGCGTGTGGTGTCCGATCTCGTGATGAACCACACCTCAGATGAGCATCCGTGGTTCCAGGAGTCGCGGGTGCCGGGCTCGGACAAGCGCGCCTGGTACGTGTGGTCGGACGACCCCGACCGGTACGCGGACGCACGCGTGATCTTCCTCGACAGCGAGAGGTCGAACTGGAGCTGGGATGATGAGGCAGGTGCCTACTACTGGCATCGCTTCTTCAGCCATCAGCCGGACCTCAACTACGACAACCCCGACGTCCAGGAGCAGATGCTGGCGGTCATCCGCTTCTGGCTGGACCTCGGTCTCGACGGTTACCGACTGGACGCCGTCCCCTACCTCTACGAGAGGGAGGGGACCAACTGCGAGAACCTCAAGGAGACCCACGAGTTCCTGAAGCTGGTCCGTTCCGAGGTCGACAAGTCCTACGACAACGTCGTGCTCCTGGCCGAGGCGAACCAGTGGCCCACCGACGTCGTGGACTATTTCGGCGACGACGACGAGTGCCAGATGTGCTTCCACTTCCCGCTCATGCCCCGCATGTTCATGGCGGCGCGACGCCAGGTCCGCTACCCCGTCGTGGAGATCCTGGGTCAGACCCCGGATATCCCGCGCAACTGCCAGTGGGCGATCTTCCTCCGTAACCACGACGAGCTGACGCTGGAGATGGTCACCGACGACGAGCGCGACTACATGTACACGGAGTACGCCAAGGACCCGCGGATGAAGCTGAACCTCGGGATCCGGCGGCGGCTCGCTCCCTTGCTGGAGAACTCCAAGGATCAGATGGAGCTCTTCCACGCGATGCTGCTATCGCTTCCCGGCACGCCGATCGTGTATTACGGCGATGAGGTGGGGATGGGCGACAACATCTACTTGGGTGACCGGGACGGCGTCCGCACGCCGATGCAGTGGAACGGCGATCGGAACGCCGGGTTCTCCAAAGCCGACTTCGCCCAGCTCTACCTACCGCTGTTGTTGGATCCGGTGTACGGATACCAAGCGTGCAACGTCGAGGCGGCCCTCCGGGACGGCAACTCTTTCTTGCACTGGTTCCGTCGCCTCCTGTCGATCCGCAAGCAACATCCCGTGTTCGGCGAGGGCTCCATGGAGGTACTGCATCCCGATAATCCCGCGATCCTGGCCTACGTCAGGGAGTGGCAGGACGACGTAGTGTTGTGTGTGAACAATCTCTCCGGCCGAGCGCAGGCGGCGGAGTTAGACCTGAGCGACTGGGAGGGTATGTACCCCGTGGAGCTCATGGGGCGCGAGCGGTTCCCTCGGATCGGCGAACTCCCCTACCTCCTGACGTTTGCTCCACACGGTTTCTATTGGTTCCAACTCATCCGCGAGGAGTGATGGGCATCGACATCGAAGGCCTGATCCTGGATCTCCCAAACCAACGCTGGTTCGGCGCGAAGGGCAAACCGATCGCGTCGTGGGAGATCGTCGACGCAGCCGAAGGCCCCGGCGTCGACGTGGCGTTCGCCCTCGTTCGCATCCGGCTGGAAGACGAAGAGGAGCAGCTCTACAGCCTGCCGTTGATGCGCACGGACGAGGGGTGGGCCGACGCATTCGACGATGTCCACCGGCTTCGCGATATCTGCCGCTGGCTGGTCCACAACACGACGCTCGAGGGTGACCACGGGACGTTCCGTCTCACGGGCCCGGGGCTCGATCCCGAGGACCCACCCGGCATAGATGCACGGCCGGCCGGTTTCGAACAGACGAACACGTCGATGATCGTGGACGACACCTACATCGTGAAGTTCTTCCGGCGCGTACAGGTGGGTCCCAACCCGGAGTTGGAGCTGACCCGCCTGCTGACCAACGCCGGCTTCGAGCACATACCTCCCCACGTCGGAGAGGCCGTCTACGAGGGAAGCGACGAGGAAGGCCCGGAGCGGGTCGACCTCCTCATAGCGACGAACTACATGAAGGATTCCGAGGAAGGCTGGAGCTTCGCCTTACGCAAGCTGCGCGATCTCTACGACGAAGCGGACCCGGCCGACGCACGTGAAGACCTCCCCTTCCTCGTCGAAGAACGCTCGGGAGAGCTATTGCGCTGGATCGATCAGCTCGGAGACGTGACCGCAGATCTGCACGTGACGCTGGCCCACGAGGAGCCGAGCCCGGAGCTCGAACCCGAGATCCATCCCGAACCGCTGGAGACGACCGAGCTCAAGGAGTTGGGCGAGAGCGTCCACGAGGCCGTCGATCGGTTGATAGCGGTCGGCCTGAAGGAACTCGAGGAACCGGTCCCCGCCATCGAAGAGAAGTTTGCTCGTGCGTTGGAGGTAAGCGATGCGGGGCTGAAGATCAGGGCCCACAACGACTATCACCTTGGTCAGGTACTCCTGACCGGACGAGGATGGATGATCCTGGACTTCGAAGGTGAGCCCGCGCGCTCGCTCGAGGAACGGCGCAGCAAGCAGTCCCCCTTCAAAGACGTCGCAGGCATGCTGCGCTCCTTCAACTACGCGGCGACGGCCGTGCTCTTCGAACGCGGCCGGCCGGGTTCCGAGGAGTGGGAGCGGCTGCAGCCCTGGGCCGACGAATGGGAACGTGTCGCCCGTGAGCGCTTCCTCGCCGCGTACCTGACCCGCGCGCAGACCGAGGGACGCTTCCTTCCGAGTGACCGCGAGACCTGGACCTTGCTGCTCGACGCATACGAGATCGACAAGGCCGTTTACGAGATCGAGTACGAGCGGGCTCACCGCCCCGAATGGCTGCGGATCCCGCTGCGAGGGCTCCAGAACGTGCTCTTCAGGGAGATCGAGTGAAGCTCTCCGCCGCGATCGAACAACTCGTGAACGGTGAGCTGTCCGATCCTCACTCGATCCTCGGGCGTCATCCGCAAGGCAAGAAGACGGTCGTGCGGGCGTGGAGGCCCGAAGCCCAGAGCGTCAACGTCTTGGTCGACGGCGAGACGATCGGGAAGCTCGAGTTGGTGCACCCTGCAGGCATCTTCGAGGGAACGATCGACCGTGACTTCGAGGATTACCAACTCGAGGTCGGCTACAAGCACCACACCTACACCGTGCGCGATCCATACTCGTTCGCCCCGACGATCGGCGAGCTCGACCTGCACCTCATAGCCGAAGGCACCCACCGGCGTCTGTTCGAGAGACTCGGCGCGCACATCCGGACCCAACGGGGCGTGTCCGGCGTCGGTTTCGCCGTGTGGGCCCCCAACGCGCGCTCGGTCCGCGTCGTCGGGGACTTCAACGGTTGGGACGGGCGCCTCTACCCGATGCGGACGATGGGGGCTACGGGGATCTGGGAGATCTTCGTCCCCGAGATCGGGACCGGCGCCAACTACAAGTACGAGATCCTCACCGCGACCGGCGACCTGACCCTCAAGGCCGACCCCTACGCGTTCGCCGCAGAGAGCCCGCCCGGAACCGCAAGCCGAGTCTTCGCTTCGAACCATGAGTTCGGCGACGACGCGTGGATGACCAAGCGTGCGTCCGCCGATGCCTACGACGCTCCCCTGTCGATCTACGAGATCCATCTCGGCTCGTGGCGCCACTCCCCCGATGGGCGACCGCTGTCCTACCGTGAGGCGGCTCCGTTGCTCGCCGACTACTGCAAGCGCATGGGCTTCACGCACGTCGAGTTCCTGCCGCTCGCCGAACATCCCTTCGGCGGCTCGTGGGGTTATCAGGTCACCAGTTACTTCGCCCCGACCTCACGCTTCGGCGATCCCGACGAGCTGCGCTTCCTCGTAGACACGCTCCATCAGAACGACATCGGGGTCATCGTCGACTGGGTACCCGCTCACTTTCCCAAGGACGATTGGGCGCTGGCGAAGTTCGACGGAACCGCTCTATACGAGCACCTCGACCCGCGCCTGGGCGAGCACCCCGACTGGGGCACCCTTATCTTCAACTTCGGTCGCAAGGAGGTCCGCAACTTCCTGATCTCGAACGCGCTGTACTGGATCGAGGACTTCCACATCGACGCCCTGCGCGTGGACGCGGTGGCCTCGATGCTCTACCTCGACTACAGCCGCGAAGAAGGTCAGTGGGTTCCCAACCGCTTCGGAGGCCGCGAGAACCTCGATGCGATCGAATTCCTAAAGGAGCTCAACACCGTCGTCCACGGAGAGCACCCCGGCGTCACGATGATGGCCGAGGAGTCGACCGCGTGGCCGGGCGTGAGCCGTCCCACGTACCTGGGGGGCCTGGGGTTCGGCTTCAAGTGGAACATGGGGTGGATGCACGACAACCTTCTGTACTTCTCGAAAGATCCGATCTACCGCCGTTACCACCACAACCAGCTGACTTTCAGCCTTATGTACGCGTTCAGCGAGAACTTCATCCTTCCCCTCTCGCACGACGAGGTCGTACACGGCAAGGGCAGCCTCATCAACAAGATGCCCGGCGACAAGTGGCAGAAGATGGCGAACCTGCGCTCGCTCTATGGACTGATGTGGGCACACCCGGGCAAGCAACTGTTGTTCATGGGAGGAGAGATCGCGCAGGAACGGGAATGGAGCCACGACCGGAGCCTCGACTGGGGCGTGCTCGAAGACGATATGCACTCCGGGGTGCAGAAGCTCGTCTCGGACCTCAACGCCGGCTACCGCAAGAGCCCCGCGCTGTGGGAACGCGATTTCGATCCCGAGGGATTCAGCTGGATCGACGCGAACGACGCCGACGGCAACGTGCTGTCGTTCTTCCGCACCGGCAAGAAGCCGGGCAAGTATCTGGTGTGCGTATGCAACTTCGCGCCGGTCCCGCGTTACGGGTTCCGCCTCGGTCTTCCGGCCGGAGGGACCTACCGCGAGGTCCTCAACACGGACGCCGCGGTCTACGGCGGGAGCAACACGGGCAACATGGGCGCGATCGAGGCCGAATCCACCGAATGGCACGCCCGTCGCTACTCGGCGGAGCTGACCCTTCCGCCGCTGGGCGTGATCTGGTTGGAGAACTGAGCATCCGGGTGAGACACTGCTCCGATGTCTCGCATCGTCATCCACGGACACTTCTACCAACCGCCCCGCGAGGACCCCTGGACGGGAGAGATCCCGCGCCAGGCCGATGCGGCCCCCTTCCACGACTGGAACGAGCGCGTTTACTTCGAGGCGTACCGGCCTAACGCTTTCTGCTCGATCCCGATGCCCCGGGGGCCGCGGATCGTCAACAACTTCGAGCGCATCTCCTTCAACGTCGGCCCGACGTTGATGTCGTGGCTCGAGCAACGACATCCGGAAACCCACATGCGCATCGTCGAGGCCGACCAGAAGAGCATCGACCGCACCGGCCATGGCAATGCCATAGCCCAGGCGTTCCACCACTCGATCCTCCCCCTGGCATCCGGACGCGATATCCGCACCGAGATCCGCTGGGGACTGGCCGACTTCCGTCACCGCTTCGGCCGCGACGCCGAGGGGATCTGGTTGCCGGAGACCGCGGCGAGCACCGAGGTCCTCCGCGTGCTGATCGAGGAAGGGGTCGGCTTCACCATCATGGCTCCGTGGCAGGCCGAGAGCTGGCAGGACGAGGACGGCGCGTGGCAGGCGGCCACCACCGGAACGATCGATCCACGCCGCCCTTACAGGTTCTCGCACCCCGATCAACCCGACAGGTCCGTCGCGATCTTCTTCTACGACGGCTCGATCGCCCAGGCGATCGCGTTCGAGCGTGCCGGCTCCTCGGCCGAGCGCTTCCTCGACCTCTTCGAGGGCAAGTTCGGCAGGTTCGACCAGGTCGTTCACGCCGCCACCGATGGCGAGACGTACGGTCACCATCACAAGTTCACCGATCTCGGCCTGGCTTATGCACTCTTCGTCGAAGCCGACCGCCGGGGGCTCGAGATCACGAACTACGCCTCCTACCTCGAGCGCTTCCCCCCTGCATCCGAGGTGCGGCTCGTCCCGGGCGGGAGCTCGTGGTCGTGCATGCACGGCATCGAACGATGGCGCAGCGACTGCGGTTGTCACACGGGAGGTCATCCGGGCTGGTCGCAGGCGTGGCGATCCCCGCTCCGCCGCGCTTTCGACATCGTGAAGGCCGCGGCGGATGCAACGTTCGAGTCGCAAGGCGGCGACCTCCTGGCAGATCCGTGGCGGGCCCGCAACGGTTACATCGACGTGATCGCCGGACGGGAGGACCTCTCCAAGTTCCTGACCGGCTTCGCCCCGCAGCCCCTGGACGAAGACGCGGTCGCGCGGACGAAGAAGTTGTTGGAGATGCAGCGGTTCGCGCTGGCGATGTACACGAGCTGTGGATGGTTCTTCAACGACGTCTCCGGCATCGAGACCGTCCAGGTGATGCGCTACGCGGCCAGAACCCTCGAGCTCCTCGACGACCTCGGCGGTCGCTCCGTCCGGACAGACTTCCTGGACGCGCTGGGTGACGCCCGCAGCAACCTCCCCGGACACGCCGACGGCGCCCAGATCTACGCCGGCATCACGTAGAAGGCTCGGCCTGCGGCGATAGAGTTGCGGACCATGGTGGACGGCACGAGAGACCCGAACGCACGAGGATCCGGTGACAAGGTCGTCATCGATCTGGAACGGCTCGAAGCTCACGCCCGCACGCTGTACCTCCACCGGTTCGTCGAGGCCATCGGCAAGGCGCGCGAGCAGCACGGCCGCTACCTCTACCTTCGCTCCGGGGACGAGATCGCGATCAGCGCGGCGGGCGACGGGAGCGCCGAGCTGCTGGAGAGGCTGAAGGTCGACGCGCCCCGCGAGGAACACGATTTATGAGGATCGTGGAGGTCGATCCGGACGACGAACGGGTCGGCGACGTCTACGGCGTCATGATCCATCTCCGAGACCACCTCTCCGAGGACGAGTTCCGCCGGCTCTTCCGAGATGCGTTCGACGAGGGCCCCTACCGGATCGCCGCCCTGTACGACGACGAGCGCTGCCGCGCCGTTGCCGGTTACCGCATCTTCACGAACCTGGTTTCGGGCAAGCACCTCTACGTCGACGACCTCGTTTCCGTCCCCGACGGGCGCTCGAAGGGGTACGGGAAGGCCCTCAACGACTACCTCGCGGCCAAGGCCCGGACGGCCGGGTGCACGACGATCCAGCTCGATTCGGCCGTCCACCGGGCCGACGCCCACCGGTTCTACTTCCGGGAGCGCTACAGGATCAGCGCGTTCCACTTCGATCGATCGCTCGACCGGTAGCGGGACTCACGTCACGCCGGGCGGCGCATCTCCCTCACCGACGCGGCCCAGTCGCGCACCGCATCCGCGGGCGCGAAGTTGATGATGCGTTCCTGGGGGATGCCGGCCTCGATCGCCGTTGCGAGCCCGATGCTGATGAAATCCAGCTCGTGCGCGTAGTGCGAGTCCGTCCCGATCGAGAAGACGCAACCCGCCTCGTAGGCGAGCGTCGCGAGCTCGACGTTCAGATCCTGGCGGTTGGGGTGGCAGTCGATCTCCAGGGCGCGGCCGAGCCGAGCCGCTTCGGTGAACACCTTGGGCCAGTCCGCCGTTAGCCCCAAGCGGAAGTTGTACTGGCGCCCGCGCGGGTGGCCCAGCACCTGGATGTCGGGGTTACGGACGGCTGCGATGTAGCGGGCGGTCTGATCGTCCTTCTTTCGCAACTGCGAGTGGAAGGAGCCCAGAACCAGATCCAGATCGGCCAGGGCTTCGGGATCCATGTCGCCACTACCGTCGGGTGCCAGGTTCATCTCCATGGCATGCAGCACCTCGAACTCCACCTCTCGCAGGGAGAGGTCCGCATTGAGTCGAACGATCTCATCGGCCTGGCGCGCCAGCTCGTCCTCGTCGATGCCGCCGGCGATCCTGAGACCCTGCGAGTGATCGGTGATGGCCATGTACGCGTAGCCGCGTTCGATGCACGCGGTGGACAACTCCTCGACCGTCAGCTCTCCGTCGCTGTAGACCGAGTGCATCTGTAGATCTCCATTGATGTCTCGGCGCCAGTCGGGATGGGCCGCGACGACGGCGCGAGCGTGTGCGTTCGTCATGAAGCCCTGCCTCGTGGCATCCGGCTCCGGGATCTCGGGTTCGGCTTCGAACCACTCGAGCATGAGGCGTTCGATCTTGGGGCCGATCCGGTAGAGCTCCGTGAGCGGCCTGTCCTCGGCCACCAGCGCCGTCGCCTCCTCCTCCCAGTAGAGAGCAGCCCGGGAGGCCTTGCGCAGTGCACGCCCCCAGTGGCCCTCCGCCCCGTCGGCGCGGCGGGCGAGGAGCTCGGAGACGTCCAGGTTGGTCGGAACCATGGCCTGGAACCTAGCCTTCATCTCGGCTCCCGGACGCGAGAGGATGCAGGGATGGATCTTCCCGTCGAAGGCCCGATATCGCCCATGCTCGCCAAGCTGCAGACCGAGATCCCGGCCGGCGAAGGATGGCTGTACGAGCCCAAGTGGGACGGTTTCCGGTCGATCGTGTTCCGGGACGGCGACGAGGTCCAGATCTGGAGCCGTCAGGAGAAGCCGTTGAACCGGTACTTCCCGGAGCTCCCGGCCATCCTGCGCGCGTCCCTGCCGGAACGCAGCGTGGTCGACGGCGAGATCATCGTGAGCGTCGACGGCAAGCTCGATTTCGACGCACTGCAACTTCGCATCCATCCGGCCGCGTCACGAGCCGAGAAGCTGTCCCAGGAGATCCCCGCCGGGTTCGTCGCGTTCGACCTGTTGGCCATCGACGATCGCGATCTGATGGCGACGCCGTTCGCCGAGAGGCGAGAGTTGCTGGAGAAGCACCTGACCACCACCGCCGAGGTCTCGGTCACCCCTCAAACGTCGGACCTTGCCGCGGCGAGAGCGTGGTTGCAGAGCGACGGTGGCATCGGGCTCGAGGCCGGCCTCATCGCCAAGCAGACGGATCTCCTCTATAAGCCCAAGTCTCGGGCGATGGTGAAGGTGAAGAAGCTGCGCACGGCCGATACCGTCGTGGGTGGCTACCGTTTGAACAAGGCCGGTGACGGAGTCGGCGCGCTGTTGCTGGGCGTTTACGACGGCGACGTGCTCCAGTACGTCGGTCACACGTCGTCTTTCAAGGCGGCCGAGCGTCGCGATCTCCTGGAGCTGATGCGATCCATCGAGGGCGGCGAGAGCTTCGGGAAGGGCCGTTCGCCGGGAGGTCAGAGCCGGTGGGCGTCGGCCAAAGAGGACCCCTGGATCGCGGTGGAACCCAAGCTGGTGTGCGAGGTGAGTTTCGACAAGATGCAGCAGGAGCGCTTCCGCCACGCAGCCACCTTCCTCCACTGGCGCACCGACAAGGCCCCCGAAGAATGCACCTGGGACCAACTAACCGCCTAACCGTGCCCTCCGCCACAGCCAGGAAGCCGTAAGCACGCGACGTTTGTCACGTGCCTCACCTGGACGGTGCTCGAGATGCCAAACACGGCGTTTGGCGACGATGCGTTGCGCTTGCGACTTCGCAATACGGGCTGATAACGACGCAACAAGCCTTGATGCTTGGGCTCACAGCGAGGCGGCTGGAAGGCCTCGTCGAGAAAGGTCTGCTGCAGCGGTTGCATACCGGCCTCTACGTCCTTGCCGGAACGCCAAGATCACACGAGCAGCTGCTGCTGGCACCGTGTTTGATAGGTGCTCCGCTCGCATGCGTCTCCCACCGATCGGCTGCGTGGCTCTGGGGGCTGGATGGAGCCGACACGGAAATCATCGAAGTGTCCAGCGTCAATGCCATCCGGATGCCTGGTGTGCGATCGCATCGCACCAAGGATCTGGGGCCAGAGGTAACGGTGATCAGGCGCGGCACGCCTCCGATGCTCGGCACGTGACCCACCCCCTCGGTGCATCAGATCCCAAACGTTGTTGGAAGCGGCATCCAGCATCCTCGACGAGGGGGATGTGCTCAGGTCTTCTTGGCTTTCGAAGGTTGCACCCGCTTGGGTTCGCCTTTGGCCTTCGGGAAATGCGGGGGCCAGGGCGCGTCGCCGATGCCTTCCTTCTCGTCCCGCCAGGCCAGCTCCAGCAACTGATCCAGCACTCCGACGGCGGAGTCGATGCCCGCAGCCGGATCACCGACCGCCTCGAACCTCGGAGGGACGGTCGAGATCGTGAGGTCGGAGGGCTCGACGTCGGCGATCTCGTCCCATCCGATGGGACAGGACACCCGCGCATCTGCCACCGGACGGACCGAATAGGCGGAGGCGATCGTTCGGTCCCGGGCGTTCTGGTTGTAGTCCACGAACACGCCACTGCGCTCTTCCTTCCACCATGCGGTCGTCGCCAGGTCCGGCATGCGCCGCTCGACCTCGCGAGCCAGGGCGAGAGCCGCGCGACGCACCTCGGTGAAGTCCCAGTTCGGTTCGATGCGCACGTAGATGTGCATCCCGCGCTTGCCCGAAGTCTTCGGCCACCCCTCGAGCCCATGTTCCTGCAGGACCTCGCGAACGACCGGAGCCACCTCCTTCGTGTGGGCGAAGGAGAACTCGGGCGTCGGGTCCAGGTCGACGCGTAGCTCGTCCGGATGATCCAGGTCGGCCCCCCGTACCGGCCAGGGATTGATGTCGATCGCGCCCAGGTTGACGGCCCATGCGAGGTGAGCCTCGTCGACGATCGTGAGCATGTCCGCCTGCCGACCCGACGGGAACTTCACCACCCCCGTCTTGATCCACTCCGGATGCTTGCCGTTCAGACGCTTCTGGAAGAACGCATCCTCCGGAGCCTGGACGCCGTTCGGCCACCGGTACAGAGATGTGGGCCGATCCTTGCAGCCGACGAGCACGCCGGGCGCGACGTCCAGGTAGTAGCGGACGAGGTCCATCTTCGTGAATCCCGCTTCCGGGAAGAAGACCTTCTCGGGGTTCGTGATCTTGACCTCTTGTCCGTTGAGGTCCAGTACCTCGGATGGGGTCGGCATCCCATGAGCCTAGGTCGGTCGGCCGAGTTCGGCGAGCGTGTCCCTCAAACCCGTGTCGAGATCGCGAGGTGAGTAACCGAGTTCTCGACTCGCCTTCTCGTGAGTCGCCCAATAGGTGACGCCATCGACGGAGCGGATCGCCTCTCGGAGGTTGGGGGTTCCGAAGAACTTGCCCACCAGAGGTCCGAGCGGGATCGCCATCTTCAGGATGGGCCCCGGGATGGTGATCCGAGGCGGTTTCCGGCCGGAGAGCGCGGCGACCTTGCCGATGAGCTCTCGCGCGGTCGATAGCTCGCCGCCCAATATGTATGTCTCCCCCACCCTGCCCTTGTCGTTGATCAGCAAGAGACCCTGGACGATGTCGTCGACGTGGCCGAAGTTGAATCCCATCTCCGGGAAAGTCAGCGCCTTCATGCGCCCCTTCCGGGTCTGTTCGATGACGTTCCCCAACGACGAATGATCGCCGGGTCCGTAGGCCCCCCCGGGCTGAGCGATCAGGATCGGCGCCCCTTCGGCCATTCGCTGCTTCGCGATCTCATGTGCGTAGTACTTCGTCTCGTCGTAGCAGCTGAGGAAACTCTCCCCGTCGGGCCTGGGGTCCCCCTCCTTGAGGATCCGTCCGTGCGTGTTGCCGAAGTAGCCGATCGTCGAGACGTGAACGATCCGGGCGACGCCGACCTCGATGGCCGCTTCCAGCACGTGCTCCGTACCGGCGACGTTGGCCTCGTGCATCTCGGGGCAGTCGCGACCCGGGATCCCCACCTTGTAGATCCCGGCCAGATGGAAGACCGCGTCGCAGCCCTCCATGGCCCTCGCCAGCTTCGCTCGGTCGGAGAGGTCCCCATCGACCAGCCGAACCCCGAGCTCCTGGAGGTCCCCAGCCTTCGCCGGAGCGCGCGCCAGCGCGACCACCTCGTCCCCCCGCTCGCGGAGACGCCGCGCCAGGCGGCCGCCCAGGAACCCCGTGGCTCCGGTCACGAAGACTTCCATCGCCGAGGAATCTAACCCCTTGACGCGGCCCCCTAACTTGCCTAACTTAACCCCGTTAGCTTTCGGACGATAGGTCAGGTGGAAGGGGCGAGGATGCTCGGAAGACTCGGACGGTTCACGGTGGCGCGGCGGCGCTGGATCCTCCTGTCGACGCTCGTGGGGCTGGTTGTTGCGGGGGCCTACGGGGGTGGCGTGGCGAACCTCCTCTCGGGGGGCGGTTTCTCCGACCCCAACGCCGAGTCCGTGCGAGCCGCCGAGGTCCTCGAGGAGAAGTTCGATGCCGGCAACCCGAACCTGATCCTGCTGGTCGACGCCCGCGCCGGCACGGTCGACGATCCGGCGGTGGCACGCGCCGGGGCCGCGTTGACCCAGGAGCTCGCCGGCGAACGCGACATCGTCCAGGCCTTCTCCTACTGGACCCTGGGCAACGCTCCCCCGCTGGCGAGCCGGGACAAGAGCCAGGCCCTCCTCATGGCGCGGATCCACGGATCCGAGGAGCACTTGATGGAACGGGCCGAAGAGCTGTCGGACCGTTTCGCGGGTTCCGCCGGCCCGATCGACGTCCGCATCGGGGGCCAAGCGGAGATCTTCCGCCAGGTGAACGAACAGATCGAGAAGGATCTCGCCCGCGCCGAGATGCTCACCTTTCCCATCATCCTGATCGTCCTGGTCCTGGTGTTCGGCAGCGTCGTGGCAGCCGGCCTCCCACTCTTCGTCGGCATCGTGTCCGTGATCGGCACCTTCCTGGTGTTGCGGGTGCTGGTTTCGTTCACCGACGTCTCGATCTACGCCTTGAACCTGACGACCATGATGGGCCTGGGCCTGGGTATCGATTACAGCCTGTTCATGGTTTCTCGTTACCGCGAGGAACTTCGAGCCGGGATGGAGCCTCACGCGGCCGTCGTTCGCACGGTGGAGACCGCCGGGCGCACGGTTCTATTCAGTGCCCTGACCGTAGCGATCTCCCTCGCCGCTTTGATGGTGTTCCCCCTGTTCTTCCTTCGATCCTTCGCCTATGCGGGGATCGCGGTCGTTGCGATGGCCGCCCTTGGAACGTTGGTTGCTCTGCCCGCTCTGCTCGCGGCGCTGGGCCACCGCGTGAACAAGTGGGTCCTCTGGAAGCACAAGCCCGTCGAGCTGGGAACCGGCTTCTGGCATCGCTTAGCGATGTTCGTGATGAAGAGGCCCATCCCCATCTCCCTGGCGATCGTCGCCATACTTCTGGTCCTCGGGGCTCCCTTCCTCAACGTGAAGTTCGGCACGCCGGACGACCGCGTCCTGCCCAAGGATGCTCCGGCACGCCGGGTCCACGACGACATCCGCGCGAACTTCACCTCGGAGGAAGCCGGGGCATTGCAGGCGGTGGCGACGGACGTCGACCCCCGCGCCGATCAGGATGAGATCGCGACCTTCGCCAGCGACCTCTCGGGCCTCGAGGATGTAGCGCGGGTCGACGCGTTGACGGGGTCGTACGTAGACGGGCGCATGATCTCTCCCCCGAACCGCGCCTCGCAACGATTCGCGGCCGCGGATGCGACGTGGTTCTCCATCGTCCCTTCGGTAGAGCCGATCTCCCCCGAAGGCGAGGAGCTCGTCGACGAGGTGCGGACGACCGACGGCCCGTTCGCGGTACGGGTAACGGGCCCATCGGCGGATCTCGTCGACGGCAAGGCGTCGATATTCGGCCGGGCCCCCGTGGCCGGTCTGATCATCGCCGTCGTCACGTTCGTCGTCCTGTTCCTGATGACCGGGAGCGTGCTGGTTCCGATCAAGGCCCTGATCCTCAACCTCCTCAGCCTCACTGCCGCGTTCGGCGCGATGGTGTGGGTGTTCCAGGAAGGCCACTTCTCGTCCTTCCTCGACTTCACCGCCACCGGTACGATCGATTCGACCAACCCGATACTGATGTTCTGCGTCGCGTTCGGCCTGTCGATGGACTACGAAGTCTTCTTGCTCTCGCGCATCAAGGAGGAGCACGACCGCACCGGTGACAACATCGCTTCGGTCGCCATCGGTCTCGAGAAAACCGGGCGCATCGTGACGGCGGCGGCGGCTACCATCGCCGTCGTGTTCCTCGCCTTCTCTACATCCGGCATCACGTTCATCAAGCTGATCGGCATCGGGCTCGCGCTGGCGGTCCTGATGGACGCGACGCTGATCCGTGGAACGCTGGTCCCCGCCTTCATGCGGCTCGCGGGCGAGCTCAACTGGTGGGCGCCGCGACCGCTAAAGCGCATCTACGAGAGGTGGGGCTTCCGCGAGGCTCCGAGTGAACCGGGAGAAGCGCGCGAGCCGGTGCCGGCCCCCACGGTTGCGGGCGGATGAAGAGCCGACTACCCGCTTCCCCTCCCAGACGCCCTCGTGCCCGCCGCGGCGAGGGCGAGAAGCTGCGCGACGACATCATGGAAGCTGCCGAGGAACTTCTCATCAGTACCGGAAGCGTCGAGGCGGTCTCCATCCGGGCGGTTGCGGACGCCGTCGGAGTCACTCCTCCATCCATATATATGCACTTCGCGGACAAGAACGATCTGATCTTCGCCGTATGTGAGAAGCACTTCCAGAAGTTCGACGAATTCCTGGAGGAAGCGAGCTCGGCCTCGGAGGATCCGCTGGAGTCGTTGTTCCTCCGTGGCCGCGCGTACGTTCGTTTCGGCCTCCAGAACCCCGAGCACTATCGGATCCTGTTCATGACGAAGCCCGCTCTCACGCCGGAGCGCTTCCAAGACGAAGGCATGATCGCGCGGATGGCGGCGTTCCAGCATCTCATCGAGGCCGTCGAGCGCTGCATCAAGGGGGGCGCCTTCGACGGTGATCCCCTCGAGCTTTCCCTCCTCCTGTGGTCGTATGCCCACGGTCTCACCTCCCTGCTGATCTCGAAGCCCGACTTCCCGTGGCCCGACATCGATCGGTTGATCGACCGCGCGCTCCGACTCCCGATCTCGGCGCTGCAGAAGGAGAGCACGTGAGCACCAATTTCGAACAGGAAACCGCGGTCGAACACGTGGGCGGGCAACGGTTCGTGGCGACGGTTGACAAGCGCTGGTGGGTAGTACGCGGCCCTCACGGCGGCTATCTGGCCTCCATCGCCCTGCGCGCGCTGAAGCAAACTCTCGACGACCCGAAGCGTCACGTCAGGTCGTTCACCATCCACTACTTCGATGCTCCACATGAAGGGGAGATAACGATCGACGTGCAGATCGAGCGCAGCGGAAGGTCGATCACGAACGCTTCGGCACGCTTGACGCAGGACGATCGCCCGATCGGCGTGGCCCTCGGAGTGTTCTCCAAACCGTGGACCGGTCCGGAGTTCTTCGACGCGTTGCCGCCGGAGATCGGGCCCCTAGACGCCGCCTTCAAGATCCCGAATGAAGGACCGAACATCCCTCCGTTCCTCGGCAACTTCGACATGAGATGGGCGCTGGGCGCCGCCCCGTACTCGGGTGCCGACGAAGCCATCGTGGGTGGTTGGTTCCGGCTCGAAGAGCCGCAGATCGCAGACGACATCGTGGTCGCTACCTACATGGATGCTTGGCCCCCCGTCATGTTCCCCATCGTCACCGACCCGATGGTGGCTCCCACCCTCGATCTGACCATCCACTTCCGGCGCGAGCTTCCGTTACCGGACACATCGGCCGACGATCACTACATCGGGCGCTTCTACTCACATATGTCGCACGAAGGCTTCTTCGAAGAAGATGGCGAGCTCTGGACGCGCGACGGAGTCCTCGTCGCGCAATCGAGACAACTGGCGCTGAGCCTGCCTATCCGAACGTAACTAAGCGGTACGGTTCTGCGCCATGGCGATCCTGCTGGCGCTCGGAAGTGCCCTCACTTACGGCGCCGCGGACTTCCTCGGGGGTCTTGCGTCCAAACGCACGCCGGTCTTCCAGGTGACCTTCCTGTCTCAGGTGATCGGGTCCGCCTTGTTCGGCGTCGTGGTGATGATCTTCGAATCGGAAGACCCGACCACGGCCGCGTTCGCATGGGGCGCGGCAGCGGGGATCGGCGGGTCGACCGGTGTCACCTTCCTCTACCGGGGGCTGTCGATCGGCCGGATGAGTGTCGTGGCCCCGATCACCGCGGTCGAAGCCGCCGTCGTTCCCGTTATCGCCGGGCTGGCCTTCGGCGAACGTCCTGCGTTGATCGCGTTCGGTGGAGTCGTGCTGGCGCTCGTCGCGATCGCTCTCGTGTCGTCGGCCCCGGACCCGGGGCATCCCGATGGCGTCCGGACCGGCCTCCGCTCCCCCGGCGTCGTCGAAGCCCTCGCCGCAGGGATCTGTTTCGCGGCGTTCTTCATCCTCCTCGAGCGAGCGGGGGCGGGGGCCGGGATGTGGCCCCTCGTAGGATCCAGGATCGCTTCCTTCGTCCTCCTCGGAGCGATCGTCGTCGCGACGCGTACCACCCTCCGGCCCGCGCCGGGAACCGGCTCGGTCATCGTAGGGGCCGGGATCGCCGACGTCGTCGCCAACGGGCTCTACCTCTCCTCCACCCGCCACGGATTGCTATCCCTCGTCGCGGTCCTGACCTCCCTCTACCCGGCGAGCACGGTGTTGCTCGCGCGGGTGGTCCTCCGGGAACGGATGGCCGTTCCTCAGCTCGTGGGATTGGCCGTCGCCGCAGCTGGCGTGGCCCTGATCGCGAGCGGTTGACCGTACGAAGCTTCGTTGAAAGTGCAACTACCGAGGCTAAACTTGTGCCTATGGGCGATGTCTGCAACGACGAGCGCCACCGCTCCTGGGCCCTGTTGCTGAAGGCGCAGGCCAGAGTCGTGGAGGTCCTGGACCACGAGCTCCAGACGGAGAAGAACCTGCCGCTGACGTGGTTCGACGTACTGGTGCAGCTGGCGTCGAACGAGGAGGGGCGACTGCCCATGCACGAGCTCGCGGACCGGGTCCTCCTGTCGAAGAGTGGCGTTACGAGACTGGTCGACCGGATGGAGCGGGCCGGGTTGCTCGAGCGGGCTCCGTGTCCTACGGACCGGAGGGTGATCTACGCGACCATCACGGATAAAGGCCGAGACGTCTTCGGCGACGCCTCGCCGGTCGCGTATCGCGGCGTCAGGGAACACTTCACCGAGCTCCTGACCGCGTCGGAGAAGGAAGCATTCGAGTCCGGCCTCACGAAGATCATCGAAGCCCAAACCCCTCTGCCGGCACGCGAGCGCGCCGCCGGCTGATCGCCAACGGCGCCCACGGTCCGTAGCCGTTACCGCTCGAGTTGAGCTTGTGCCTCGATCTCGAGACGGACCTTCTTGCTTACCAGCACGCCGCCGGATTCCAGCGCGACGTTCCACCTGATGTCCCAATCCTCTCGGTCGATCTCGGTCACCGCGGTGAAGAACGCGACCTCGACTCCGTAGGGGTTCACGGCCGTGCCCTCGAACGTCACGTCGAGCTCGACCGGGCGCGAGATGCCCTTGATGGTCAGGTCCCCGGTGGCCTTCCAGCCGTCTCCCGAGCGCTCCAGCTTGCTGGACCGGAAGGTGATCTGGGGATACTCGTCGATCGCCAGGAAGTCCGACGAGCGCAGGTGATCGTCACGCTGCTCGGCATGGGTCGTGATGCTCTTGGTCTCGATCGTCGCCTCGGCCCACGAGTCTTCGGGGTTCTCGGCCACGTGGATCGCCCCCTCGAACTCCTCGAAGCGGCCGCGGACCTTGGTCACCATCATGTGCCGGGCCACGAAGCCGATGGTCGTGTGGTTCTTGTCCAGAACCCACCTGCCCGGCGTGAGTTGCGTGTTCTGGGCTCGGTCCAGGACCTCTGCGCTGCTGCTCATTCGCCACCCCTCCTCTGGGAGTTGCTTGCCGCAACAACGATTGTACACGCAATCTTATTCCCCGTTGCGGCGTGGTCGATCGAGGTAGGGCGACTCCGGCAGCTCCTCCACTCGTCCGTCGGCGTGGAAGAAGAGGAAGCGGTCGAGAAGGCGCATGAACCAGCGGTCGTGGGTCACGGCGATAACCGTGCCCTCGTAGCCGGCCAAGCCGTACTCGAGGGCTTCGGCCGAGTCCACGTCCAGGTTGTCGGTGGGCTCGTCGAGCAGCAGCATGGTGGGGTTTTCCACCTCCATGAGCAGGATCTGGAACCTGGCTTGCTGGCCACCCGAGAGGGCGCCGAAGCCGTTCGTCGAGGCCCCGTGGAGCTCGTAGCGACGCAGGGCGGCCATCGCCTTGCCCATCTCCACGCCACGCTTGCGCAAGATGTCGGCGATCGGGAGGTCACCCAGGTCGGGACGGTCGTGAAGCTGAGAGAAGAGGTCGGGGCGCACCCGGGCACCCAGCTTCCATTCCCCCACGTGTTCGATCGCCTCGCCGGCCAGCAACCTCACGAAGTGCGACTTGCCGGTCCCGTTGGGGCCCAACACACCGATCCGTTCCCCGTACCAGATCTCGGTATCGAAGGGCCTGACGATGTCGCGGATGGACAGCCCTTTGACTCGCAACGCGATCTTGCCGGTCCGGCCCCCGCGTAGCTTCATCCTGATGTCCTGTTCCGACACCTTCTCGCGCGGAGCCCGGACTACCTCGAATCGTTCGATGCGCTTCTCCATCGACCGAGCCTTGGTCGCGAACTTGTCGTTGAGCGCGGCACGTCTCTTGAACTCCTTCATCGCGGCCACGAGTCTGTCGCGCTCTTCCCTGAAGCGGCGGTGCTCCTCGTCGATCTTCTCGAGTCTGCGGTCACGAGCCTCGTGGTAGGTCGCGAACGAGCCGGGATGCACCCATACTCCGTTCGCCTCGAGCGTCACGACGCGGTGCGACGTCCGCGCCAACAACTCACGATCGTGGCTGACGTACAGGATCGTCTTCGGCGAAGGATCGATCATGTCTTCGAGCCACCTCTTGCCATCCACGTCGAGGAAGTTGTCCGGCTCGTCCAACAAGAGGACATCCGCGTCCGACCGGAAGAAGATCTCGAGAGCTACCCGCTTCTGTTCCCCGCCGGACAATGTCGCCAACGGCCGATGCCCGACCTCATGGAGCCGGAGTCCGAGCGCCGACGAGCAACATGTGTCCCACAAGGTCTCCGCGCCGTAACCTCCGACCGCTCCCCATCCATGCAGGGCGTCCGCGTAGCGCATGTGCGCCCCCGCATCCGTCGAGCCTGATGCGGCGCTCTCGGCAGCACGGAGTTGCCGAGCGGCGCTTTTGATCTCGGGGCGGGCAAGCGCGACGAAGAGATCGCGCACCGTCTCAGCCTCCGGGATCGCGCCGATGAACTGCCGCATGAATCCGAGGCGACCGTCCAGGCGGACGTGGCCCTCCTTCGGCGGTTCCTCGCCGGCGATCACCCGCAGCAGGGTCGTCTTGCCCGTGCCGTTGGCACCGACCAGAGCCACGTGCTGTCCGTCGCCGACACGGAGGCTCGCGTCGCGGAACAGCACCCGTCCACCGGGAAGGGCATAAGTCAGATCGATCACGTCGATGGAACCCATAGAGATCCTTGGTGAAGGGCGGGGCTTAGGAGGCACCTCCGGGGACGTGCGCGGTCGCGTCCGCATGGTCGGCCTCGCTCGTCCACGGGAAGTCTAGAGGAGCGGCGTTCGTATTCCCCGCCGTGGCACCATCGGAGGGGAGCCTTTAAGTTTCGTTGAGTTCGACCGAAACAGTGCGTTCTTCGGTGCCGCGCAGAACGCGCAGCTCGATGGCTCCGGTACTCGACTCGAGTGCCTCGGCGAGGTCGTCGAACGAGTGGAGCTCCCGCTCGTTCGCCGCGATCAAGAGGTCGCCCTCTTCCAATCCCGCACGGTCCGCGGGGCCGCCTTCCTCGACTCCTCGAACCAGCAGCCCGTCGACCTCGGGCAACCCCACCGCACGGCGCAGGCCGCGCGCGACCTGACCCGATGCGATGGCCACCCCGAGTCGTCGACGCTGGGGGGTCTCGCCCCGGCCGAGAGCGTCGACGCGCTCCCGCAAAGGATCGCCCGCCGGGATGGCGAGGTAGAACCCTTCGCCCAACCGGTTGGTGTTGATCCCGAGCAGATGCCCATCGGGGTCGACCACGGGCCCGCCGGAGGAACCGGGCAGGAGAGGAGCGGTGTGCTCGAGCGTGCCGGTGATCCGGCGTCCGCGCGGTCCCCGGAAACTGCGTTCGGTGCCGGAAACGAGCCCGAACGTGACGCGGAGGCCGAGGCCTCCCGGGTTCGACAACGCCAGCACCGCCTTCCCGATCGAGGGCGCCGAGGCGCCGTTCAGACTCAGAGCGGGAGCCTCGGCGGTGTCCACTTCGATGACGGCGAGGTCGCCGTCGAGGTCCACGCCGGCCGGCCGGCCCCGTTCGGTGCGTCCGTCGGCGAAGGTGACCGCGACCCCTTCGCCTCGCAGGTTGTGGGCATTGGTGAGGACCCGGCCGGGGGCGATGACCACGCCGGAGCCCCGGGCCCAGCGGTGACCGATCCCAACGACGGACGGTCCGACGCTCTCGGCGACGCGCGCCACCGCTTCCTGGAGCCCCTCGATGGTTGTCATGTGCGCCTCCTTACTAGTAACTTGCAAGATGCAATCTACTACTCGGCGGGAGAGAGTCAAGCGTGCGACGAGCGTCTGCGTCTAGCATCCCGAGGATGAGCCCCGACTCGCCCCTCGCCGCGGCCGTCGCCCGGGTCGGCGACCGCTGGAGCCTCCTGATCGTGGACGCCCTGCAGGCGGGGCCCCGACGGTTCAACGACCTCCTCGCCCAGGTGCCCGGCCTGGCCCCCAATGTGCTCTCCCAGCGCCTCAAGCACCTCGAGCGCGAGGCGATCCTCGTCGCTCGTCCCTACCAGCAGCGACCGCCCCGGTTCTCCTACGAGCTGACCGCAGCGGGGGCCGAGCTCGCCGGGGCGCTGACGATGCTTGCCCAGTGGGGGGCCCGGCGCTCGCCGAACCTCGAGATCCCGACGCACGCCGCATGCGGCACGCCGCTGGAGGTGCGTCTCTACTGTCCGACGTGCGCCCGCACCGTGACCGACGAGGACGACGCCGGCCTCCGCTACATCTGATACCGGCCCGCGGGCACGGTTTGTCGCGGGCGGGGTTCGGGTATCGCCACCCCGTCCAAACATCTAGGAGAGGAGTGAACATGCCTCTCGTTGCCGCGGGCGTCGTGTTCGTCGCCCTGGGCCTCATCCTGGCCCTATTCGCAAGCACGACCGCCGGCATCATCCTGGCGATCCTGGGCGCGCTGATGATGGCGTTCGGTTTCACCATGTACCAGAGAGGCTCGGTCGGAGGGGTCGACCACGTGGTCGTTCGCGATCGCCCCGTGCGTCGTCGCGTCGTCGAGCGCGAGCGCGAGATCCTCTAGCCGGATCCTTCGCTCAGGCCTCGGCCGCTTCCAAGGAACGGGCCGCGTCCTCCCACGAGCGTTCCAGCTTCTCGGTGCGCGCTTTCGCCTTCTCGTAGGCCCGTACCAGCTCGGCCACGTCGGCGCCCGATGAATACACATCGGGATCGGCGAGCGTTTCCGAGAGCTCCGAGAGTTGCTTCGCGACCTCTTCCAACTCGCTCTCGATCCGGGCGATCTTTCGCCGCAGATCGGCCGTCTGGGCACGGACCCGGGCGGAGGCGCGTCGCCTGTCCTTGGCGCTGATCTGACGGTCCGCGCCGGCGGCCGTCCCGCTAGGAGCGTTCGCTTCGTGATCCCGTTTCGACAGGTAGTAGTCGTAATCCCCGTCGAAGACGGTGACCCGGCCCGCCACGACCTCCACGATCCGATCGGCGATGTTGCGGATCAGGTGACGGTCGTGAGTGATCAGCACGACTGCGCCCGTGTAATCCGCCAGGGCATCCTCCAACGCATCGCGACTCTGGATGTCGAGGTGGTTCGTAGGCTCGTCGAGACACAGCAGATTCACGGGCGATGCCAGGATCTTCGCGAGTGCCAAACGCGTTCGCTCCCCACCCGACATGACCGCGACGCGTTTATCGATGTCGTCGCCCGAGAAGAGGAACCGGCCCAAGAGATCGCGGGCCTTGAGGTGGATCCCGGCCGGGACGGCCCGCTCGAACTCCTGGATGATTCGGTTGTTCGGATCGAGAGCCTCGATCTGGTGCTGTGCGAAGTAACCGATCGAGGTGTTGTGACCCAGCTTCCGCTCCCCCTCCCGCGGCTGGAGAACGCCCGCCACCAGCTTGAGTAGCGTCGTCTTCCCGGCGCCATTCGGGCCGACCAGCGCGACCTTGTGGTGCCGTTCGATCGCGAGGTTGAGCTGCTCGTAGACGAGCCGATCGTCGTATCCGAACGCGACATCCCTGAGTTCCAGGACGACTCGCCCGGCTCGAGGAGGGGGCGGGAACTCGAGCTTCATCACGCGCCCGGCAGACGAGGGGGACGTCACCCGTTCCATCTTCTCTAGGGCCTTCACCCGGCTCTGCACCTGCTTGGCCTTCGTCGCCTTGTAGCGGAAGCGGTCGATGAACTCCTGAGTGGCAGCGATCTTGCGGTCTTGAGTCTTGGCCTCGGCGGCGCGCTGCAGGGCGATGGCCTCCCGCTGACGTACGAAGTCCTTGTAGTTACCCGTGTATGACACGAGTCGGGTCGAATCGATCTCGACGACCTTGGTCGCGAAGCTGTTGATGAAATCGCGGTCGTGGGAGATCAGCAGGATCGCGCCCTCGTACGAGCGCAGGAAGCGCTCGAGCCATTCGACGGATTCGACGTCCAGATGGTTGGTGGGCTCGTCCAACATCAGCACATCGGGTCCGGCGAGCAGCAGCTTGGCGAGGGCGATCCTCATCAGCCAGCCGCCGGACAGGGTCTCGGTCCGTCGCCGCGTGTCCTCTTCCGAGAAGCCCAGGCCCGCCAGGATCTTCTTGGCCTCGCTCTCGACCGCGTAGCCGCCGATCGCGCTGAAGCGGGCCTGGAGACGCCCGTACTCGTCCACGAGGACGGGCCGATCCTCGTCCGACGCTTCGGCCATCTCCGTCTCCAGGATGGCGAGGCGGTGGGCGGTGTCGGTCGCTTCGGATCCCGCCTTCAGCACTTCCTCGAGCACCGAGCGTCCCCGCAGGTCGTCGGTCTCCTGGCGCAGGAAGCCGATGACGGCGCCCTTGGGGACGTCGATCCGGCCCCCGTCCGGCGACTGCTCTCCTGCGATCATCTCGAACAAGGTGGTCTTGCCGCTGCCGTTCGGTCCCACGATCGCAACGCGGTCGCGCGCTCCCGCGTACATCGATGCATCGCGGAAGAGGTATCGAGCGCCGAAGGACTTGTGCAGTCGCGTTATCCGGATCACCGCGGAAGGCTACCGGGGCTAGGCGCGCACTATCCGGACGAGATCCGTGGACCCGGCCCGGGGCGCCGGCCCTCCCGCCACGACGGCCACCAGATCACCCGGCCGGGCCATCCCTGCCGTCAGGGCCGCATCGGCGGCGCGCTTCACGCCCTCGTCCCCCAGTCGCTCCTCGGGCAGGAACTCGAAGAGCGCAGGCGTGACCCCCCAGTACAGGGCAAGCGCTCCGACGGCATCGGGCCGGTGAGCCAGCCCCAGGATCGGCATGCGTGGACGGAACGCCGACACCCGTTTCGCGGTGGCACCGGAGCGCGTGGGGCAAACGATGACCGCTACGTTCAGATCCTCCGCGGCTTGCACGGCGGCTCGGGCGATGGCCCACGAGACCGGGTCGTGGATCGATTCGTCCATCGCCTGGGATGCCGCGCGATACGCCGTCTTCTGGGCATCCGCCGCGCCCACAATCCCGTCCATCGCTTTCACGGTCTCGACCGGGTGTTTACCCACCGCGGTCTCGCCCGACAGCATCACGGCGTCCGTGCCGTCGAGCACTGCGTTGGCGACGTCCGCGACCTCGGCCCGCGTCGGCAAGCGATTCTCCGTCATCGACTCGAGCATCTCCGTCGCCGTGATCACCGGACGCCCGAGACGGTTGCACTGACTGATGATCCTCTTCTGGAGGAACGGCACGTCGCGAAGCGGCAACTGGACGCCCAGATCCCCGCGAGCGACCATCACCGCGTCGGCGGTACTCACGATCTGATCAAGGTTCTGGATCGCGGACCGCGTCTCGATCTTGGCCACCAGTTGTAGGTTCGAGCGCCGAGATCTCAAGTGGGCTCGCACGCGTTCGATGTCTTCGGCGTCACGCACGAAGGAAAGACCCACGTAGTCGATCCCCATATCGCATGCAGCGTCGAGAGCCCGCTCGTCGACGGAGGTGAAGGCCTCGATCTTGTTCTCCGAGTTCGGGAGGTGCATCCCCTTGCGGGACTTCAACACACCGCCGCGCTCCACCCGGGCGTGGACCATGCGGTTGTTCGCAACGTCCACGACCCGAACCGCGATCGCTCCATCCGATAAGAAGATCTCCTCGCCGGGCTCGACCAGAGAACCCAGGTCCTCCACCGTGGTGGAGAAACGTTCCGCAGTGCCCTCGACCTCGCCGGTCGTCATGGCCACGGTTGAGCCGTCGTGCAACTCCGCCTCGCCTCCCGCGATGGGGCCCGTGCGCATCTTGGGGCCGGGGAGGTCCGCTGCCGTGCCGATCATCCGGCCGACCGCCCGGGCGGCGTCCCGCGCGTACCCCAATGCGACGCGGTGATCCTCGGGCGAACCGTGGGCGAAGTTGATGCGCACGACGTCGGTACCCGCGGCTATGAGGCCTCGCAGCCGATCCGCTCCCAGGCAGGACGGACCCAGCGTTGCAACGATCTTCGTGCGCCGATGCTCCACGGCTTCAGTTTAGGTCGTGCATCGCCGCCTACCATTGGTTACATGGATCCACCGGGACCGGACATCGACGCGCTGTTCGCCTCGCCACTGGAGGACTTCATCGCCGAGCGAGATCGGCTGGCCGGGCAACTCTCCGCTTCCGGCAGCAAGGACGCTGCTCGATCGGTCAAGTCGTTGCGCAAGCCCTCGGTCGTCGTCTGGGCCCTGAACCAGCTTGCGCGAAGTGAGCCGGACCGGCTGCAGGCTCTCTTCGAGACCGGCGAAAGCATGCGCCTGGCTCTCGAGCGAGGAGACCCCAGGGCAACGAGAGAGGCGCAGACCGATCGCCGATCGCACCTGAAGCAGCTCGGTGGCGCGGCGGGGCGGATCCTGGGAGCGGCCGGACACGCGACGTCATCGGGTCACGTCGATAAGGTTCGGAGCATCCTGTTGCAGGCGACCACCGACCAAGACATGGCGCGATCGATCTCGGAGGGACGCCTGACCGTGGAACCGACCCCCGGAGCCCTGCCCGACGTCTTCGACAGCGTCCCTCCTCCCTCCGGAGACGGAGGCGACGAACGCGCGGAGGACGAACGGGCCTCCCGCAGGCGCGCGCGCAGGGAGCAACGGGTCGAGGCCTTACGAAGCGGTGCCGAGTCGGCCTCGCAAGAAGCCGCACGCCTGGCGCGGGAGGCCGAGTCGGCACGGCTTGCAGCCGATGCCGCGGAAGACGTGGCGACCGCGGCTCAACGGGCTGCGGATCGAGCGCTGCGTCACCTCGAGGACGCCGAGAGGGAGCTCCGGGACCAGGATCGGCCCTCGTAGGATGGGCGTCCGATGCCGATGCCTCCGATCGAGCCGCGGTTCGACTCCATCGAACAGGTCACCGAGCGGCTCAGGTCTGCCGGGTATCTGACCGACCGCTCGATCGCGACCGTCGTCTACGTCGCCGACCATCTCGGCAAACCCTTACTCGTAGAGGGTCCCGCCGGCGTGGGCAAGACGGAACTCGCAAAGACCCTGGCGGCGGCGTTGGGGTTCGAGCTCATAAGGCTCCAGTGCTACGAGGGCGTCGACGAGACGAAGACGCTCTACGAGTGGAACTACAAGAAGCAGCTCCTGAGGATCCAGGCCTCGGAAGGGCGGTCGTCGTGGGACGAGCTATCCGACGACATCTTCAGCGAGCCGTTCCTTCTCGAACGTCCGGTACTGAAGGCGATCCGCTCGGTACGGCCGACGGTCCTGCTGATCGACGAGGTCGACAAGTTGGATCTCGAAGCCGAGGCGCTGCTGCTGGAGGTCCTCTCCGATTGGCAGGTCACCATCCCGGAGATGGGGACCGTTTCCGCAGCGCGCATGCCGTTCGTCGTGCTGACATCCAACAACTCGCGCGAGCTATCCGAGGCGCTCAAGCGGCGATGCCTGTACCTCTATCTCGACTACCCGGACGCCGAGCGTGAGCGTGCGATCGTCCTCGAGCGCGTCCCGGGCATCGAACGCGGGCTCGCCGAGAGGATCGTCGAGATCGTACGCAGCATCCGGGGCATCGAGTTGAAGAAGGCTCCGTCGATCGCGGAGACGCTGGACTGGGCTCGCACGCTCGTGCACCTGCAGGTCCGCGATCTGGATCCCGAAACCATCTCCGCGACCCTGTCCGTGCTCGTGAAGTTCCAAACCGACCTGGATCGGGCGGCCGACCACCTGAAGCTCAGCGGCACGCGACCGTGATCGGGCAGGTCCTCACGTTCACGGCGGCGTTGAGGCGGGCGGGCGTCCCGGTAGGCACCAGCGAGAACCTCGACGCGCTTAGATCCCTGGAGCACGTGGACCTGCAGGAGCGGGAAACGTTCAGGGCCGCCCTCGCCGCCACGATGATCAAGTCGGACGCACACAGGCCGACCTTCGACGTCTTGTTCGACCTCTACTTCGCTCCCCTCGCATCCGCCGACGAGGCGGAACAGGAACGGTCGGAGCCTTCCGCGGACGACGCGGAGCGGTTCCTCGGCGAACTCTTCGGGGCGATGGCCGGTGGCGACGGACGCGCCGTGGACGAGCTGGCGCGCCGAGCCATCGGAACGTTCGGCCGCGTCGAGAACAGCCCTTCGGGCAGCATGTATTTCCAGTACCCGGTGCTTCGCGCCCTCGACCTCGACGCCCTATTGAGCCGTGTGGACGAAGAGACCGATGGTCGCTCGGTCGAACGTCAACTGAAGCGCGATCGGATCGTCGAGGCGATCGGACGCTTCCGGGCCGGAGTGGCGCGCGAGGTGGGCCGTCGCGTGGCGGACCGGAAGGGCCCGGATCACGTCGCACGTCATACCGTGCGGGCCCTGCCCCAGGACGTCGACCTATTGACAGCCATGTCGGCGGACATCTCCGAGCTCCGGCGGGCAGTGAGGCCGCTGGCGCGGAAGCTCGCGGCGCGGGTAGCGATGAAGCGCAAGCGGGCGCATGGGGGCCGGCTAGATGTTCGCCGTACCGTCAGACACTCGCTCTCGACGGGTGGCGTCTTGATGGATGTGCACTTGCGCAAACGCGTTCCCCATCGTCCCGAGCTTTTCATCCTGTGCGACGTCAGCGATTCCGTCGCGCGCTTCGCTCGGTTCTCGCTGATGCTGGTGCATGCGCTTTCGGCGCAATTCACGAAGGTTCGTTCCTTCGTGTTCGTGGACACGATCGACGAGGTGACCCGGCTCTTCGATCACGAGGACTTCATGACCGCGGTGGACCGCATCAACGACGAAGCCGACGTCGTGTGGCTGGACCGCCACTCCGATTACGGCGTCTCCCTGGAGCGCTTCCTGGAACGGTATGGACGCGAGATAACCCCCAGGTCGACGATCCTGATACTGGGCGATGCGCGCAACAACAACCGCATCTCGAACGCATGGGTCGTTAAGGAGCTGCGCTCACGGGCTCGCAAGGTCTACTGGTTGAACCCCGAGGCGAGGTCCTTCTGGGACACCGGCGACTCGATCGCCTCCGAATACGCTCGCTACACGGACGCGATGGTCGAGGTGCGCAGCGTGAAACAACTCGAGAGGTTCATCGAGCGCATCCTCTGAGCGTCAGGCCAGGAGGTACGTGAGTCCGAGCCCACCGCTGTACACGGCCGACGCGAGAGACAGGGCCAAGAAGACGCGCGACCCCTTCGCGAGAGCGAAACCCGTCCCCGCCAGCAGCGCGATGACCGTGTTCGTCAGGAACAGCCCGCCCACGAAGGTGAGGACGACCCCCAGGCCCCCGGTGGCGCTCGCCGCTACCAACAGGATCATCTGGGTTGGGGTCTCGGCTCCGATCCCGTGGATCAAGCCAACGACGGTCGCGTCCGTGGGCCCCAGATCGGTGGTTCGGGGCCGCCCTCGGCGAACCACGTTCATGACGATGGAGCCGCGCGTCACGGCCCGGCCCTGCGTCAGGTTGTAGACAACCACGATCGCCAGGATCACCAGCGTGGTTCCGATGACGCGGCCGAACATCGTGTCCACCCCGGGGGGAACGAGGGCCCCGAAACTCGTCGCCAGCAGGCCGAGAGCCAGGAGCATCAGGGCGTGGCCGCCCGCGTAGATGGTGGACAGTCGGAGGGCCCGCATGCCGCCCCCGGAAGCGGCCGCGATGTCTGAAATGGCTGCCACGTGGTCCGGGTCGGCTCCGTGCCGGAGGCCGAGCAGAAATCCCATCATCGCCCCCGATGCTAGCGGACGAGCCCGGCCGGCAGCCGTTCCTGGAGTTGATCCGACCGGCCCCCGGGTTCCCGAAGGTCCCTGCGGCCTCTCCGAAAACGGATCCGGGGAACCATCGGCGCCCGCCGGTGGTTGACTGAGATGTAAGACGATCGACAGGGAGGAACCATGGCAAAGGCAACGTTCGGCGCCGGCTGCTTCTGGGGTGTTGAAGCGGAGTTCCGCCGGCTCGAGGGAGTCACCGCTACCGCAGCGGGCTACGCGGGAGGTGGACTCGACAACCCGACCTACGAGCAAGTGTGCTCCAACACCACCGGCCACGCCGAGGTGGTCGAGGTCGACTTCGACCCCGAGGTGATCTCCTACGACGAGCTCGTTGACCTCTTCTGGCGCCTGCACGACCCGACCCAGGTCAACCGGCAGGGCCCAGACATCGGAACGCAGTACCGCTCCGTGATCTTCACGCACGACGACGAGCAGGCCGCGACGGCAGCCGCTTCCAAGGAGCGTGCTCAGCAACGCTTCTCGAAGCCGATCGCGACCCAGATCGTTCCGGCCACCGCTTTCTGGCGCGCCGAGGAGTACCACCAGCGCTACCTGGAGAAGAAGGGACTGGCGAGCTGCACGGTTCAGTTGCAGCGGACGACCGCTTCTTAGGGGGTGGCGCGGTGTCCGACCGGGACCGACTGCGCGAAGAGTTGGATTGGTGGTTCGTCGAGATCGGGGTGACCGAGTCGGGCGGCGAGAAGGAACGGGCCGCCCTCGAGGCCGGCTTCCGCATGCTCGAGGTCGGCCACCCGTACGAGGAAGCGCTCGAAGCATCGAAGCGCCGCTGGCAGGTCGAAGAAGGAACGAGCTAGCCGCGCCCCCCGACGCCGAGAGGCGCCCGTCGTCGATGTCCGGAAACCGCCAGACAGGGGTCGTGACCTGGGATAGAACGTCCCCATGGACCTCGAACACGATCGTTGCTACCGGGCCGTGCGGAGCCGCGATCGACGCTTCGATGGGCGTTTCTTCACCGCCGTCACGACGACCGGCATCTTCTGCCGACCGGTCTGCCCGGCCCGTACTCCCCGGCGCGAGAACGTCACCTTCTTCCGCACGGCGGCCGCAGCCGAAGGGGCCGGATTCAGGCCTTGCCGCCGCTGCCGGCCGGAGGCGGCTCCGGGAAGCGCAGCCTGGGACGAGCCGTCGGCGTTGGTTGGGAGGGCGCTCCGGCTCATCGATGACGGCGCCCTCGACGAGTCGAACGGCGAGGGTCTCGCCGGCAGGCTCGGGATCAGCGAGCGGCAGCTGCGCCGGCTCTTCGGTGCCCAGCTCGGCACGACACCTAGTGCGATAGCGCGCTCTCGCCGCGGCCACCTGGCGCGCCGGCTCTTGGACGACACGGACCTGCCCATATCGACCATCGCGTTCGCTTCCGGTTTCCGGAGCTTGCGGCAGTTCAACGAAGTGATGCGCGCGATCTTCAAGTGCACACCATCCGAGCTGCGAGGCAGGGAAACGCCCGTTTCCCCCACCGCCCCCGTACGACTTCGGCTGTCCTTTCGACCACCGTTCGACTGGGGCGCCCTGGGGGATTTCCTCGGCGAGCGAGCGATCCCCGGCGTCGAATCGTGGGACGGGGATCGCTACCAGCGAGCGGTAGATCTCGGTGAGACGACGGGTGTGATCGACGTTGAGCACGATGGGGCTCGTTCCGAGCTCATCGCGCTGCTACGGTCCGAACAGCTTCCTCCCCTTCTCTCGGTGTCGTCTCGACTGCGCGCCATGTTCGATCTCGACAGCGATCCCGCCGCCGTCCTACAGGTGTTGAGCGACGACGAGGGACTCCGCCGGCTGGTGGAACGGCGCCCCGGCTTACGTGTTCCGGGGGTCTGGGACCCCTTCGAGGCGGTCGTCCGCGCGATCATCGGACAACAGATAAGCGTCGACGCCGCTCGCTCGGTGGTGACGCGGGTTGCACATTCATATGGCCGCCCCCTGAGGGGTTTCGAGAACGTCGGGCCCTCGCGCACGTTCCCGGGCGCTGAGCAGCTGGCCTCCGCGCCACTGGAGGATGCCGGCGCGACCGCCCGCGGCGCCGACGCCATACGTACCCTGGCGAAGATGCATCTGGACGGCGAGCTCGTCCAGGCATCGGCACGGGGCGCCGACCATCTGACGGATGTCCTCGCCGGCGTGAGGGGAGTGGGTCCCTGGACCGCCGCCTATATCGGCCTGCGCGGGTTCGGAGAACCCGACGCCTTCCCCGCGGCGGACCTCGGACTCCGGAAGGGCGCCGCTCGGTTGTTCGGCGAGATCCCCTCGGCCGGTGAGCTGGGGCGACGAGCCGAGCGATGGCGACCATGGCGTTCCTATGCAGCGTTACAGCTCTGGACCGGTCCGAACCAGGAGAAGGAGGAATCATGGAGTTGATCTACGAAGATGTCGAAACCCCCCTCGGCACCTTTCGCGTCGCGGAACGCGAGGGCCGCCTCTGCGCGGCGGCTTTCGGGGATCGTTGGGACCGAGTGGCGCCCCGCGTCGAGTCCAGGTTCGGCGCGATCGGATGGGTCGAAGGCAGGACTCGGGCGGCGGAGGCCGTACGACGGTACTTCGGGGGAGAGATCGAGGCCATCGACGCCGTCGACGTCGATGCCGCCGGATCCACCTTCCAAGCTTCGGTCTGGTCGCAGCTCCGCCGCATCCAGGCCGGATCGACGATGTCGTATTCCGAGCTCGCCGACGCGGTCGGCGCCCCCGGCGCCGCGCGCGCCGTAGGGACGGCCAACGGGGCGAACCCGGTATGCCTGGTCGTTCCCTGTCATCGGGTGGTCCGTGCCGACGGCGCCATCGGCGGCTACGGCGGCGGGGTTCGCCGCAAGGAGTGGTTGCTCGATCACGAATCGCACATCCCCGCATAGCGCGACCGCTGCGATCCGACGGGTCAGTTGCCATCTTCATCGGGAAGGAAATCTTTGTCTATTGGTTGGAGCTGCGATTGAAGCTCCGATCGAGGAGGCTGCTCGCCGGTTATTCAAAGCAACCGGTAGTTCCTTACCTACCGCCAACGCTGATGAAGTTGACGCACTCGTCTAGCCCAAAGGAACGAGCAAGGCGATCCGGCGCGCCGGCCGCCTTCTGCTTTCTTCGCAAGCCGCTCTCGTATAGCTGCCGGTCCTGTTGAACAAGACCTCGACGGATATCCGTCATGGCGTCGGCGCTCTTCTCATACAACCTCACCATCCTGTCGACGTCGGCATCGCCAACTTCCGGAGAGACGGCTCCCCTGATGCCGGCAGCCAGTTGAGTAGCCAGCGCCTTCATGAAACAAAGGCCTGCTGACGCGATAAGGATGAAGTAACTGCGAAACCCTCGCGGACAGAATGCCGGTGGGTTGCCTGGCGGCGTCGATCAGCTCTCACCGTTGCGGAGCACCTGAGCGCATCGATAAAGGGAGTATTCGTTCCCGGCCCGCCATGTCCTGCCTTTTTGGACGCCAGAACGCCCGGAAGGTAACGCTTTACGTTATTAACGTAGGGCGTTATGCTAAGGCGTGATCAAGAGCTTTCGGGATAGGGACACCGAACGGCTTTTCGAACGACATCCGGTCCGGAAGTTAGGAACGGGAGTTCAGAGAGTGGCGCTACGGAAACTCCGCATGCTCGATGCGGCGATGCGTTTGTCCGATCTCCGCGTGCCGCCGGGCAACCGCCTGGAAAGGCTGCGGGGCGACCGCGTAGGTCAGCACAGCATTCGGATCAACGATCGATGGCGTATCTGCTTTCGATGGCAGGAGGGCGACGCCTATGACGTGGAGATAGTCGATTACCACTAGGAGGTGGTGATGGCACCCAGGAAGTTGACACCTGTCCATGCAGGAGAGATCTTGCTTGAAGAGTTTCTTGTTCCCATGGGGATCAGTCAGTACCGACTCGCCAATAGCATAAGTGTTCCCCCTCGCCGGATAAACGAGATTGTGCACGGCAAGCGCGCGATTTCGGCAGACACCGCACTGCGACTGGCTCGGTATTTCGGGACTTCGGAGAGGTTCTGGCTGAACCTGCAGGCGCAATTCGATCTCGATGTTGAACGTGACCGACTAGGCGACCGCCTGGACAAGGAGGTCACCCAGCGTCGAGCCCGCTAATCACTTCGTTGGCGGAGCACCGCGAACCTTCTAGGAGCTGGGTAGAACGCTGACGCCAAAGGCGATTCGAACCTGGGACGTACCCCCGGGCCGGCACGAACCTTGTCCCCACAAGCAGACCGACCCTGGGGGCCCGGGGCTCGCGCCAGGGTTCCCAGGGGCGACGTCGAATAGGTAGCAAAACGGGACGCTTCGGGCTGCACGGCCGGCGCCCCGAGGCGGACAAGGGGAGGTTGGAGATGCTGAGGATCGGCCGGGTCGCGGTGGCGGTCTCGCTGCTGGCGGTGGCTCTAGTGGCCACAACCAATGGGGCCGACGCCCGCGAGCAAGACGTGAGCATCGGCGAGTTCACGATCGACGAGGACGCGCTCTGCGACGTCCGCGACCAGTGGATGGATCAGATGCTCGCATCGAACGAGCCGGGGACGTGGGCGAAGATGAAGTTCACGCCCAGCGACGCCCAGCTCGACCGGCTCGGTCTGCCGTCGAGCGAGATCCTCAGGGCAGGCGACTATTCGCGTCCAACCCTCGTGACGAAGGACGGGCGCTACATCCCGGTCGGCTACGACGAGTTGCAAGACGCGTTCGCGCAGAGCCTCGCGGCGCAGAAGGACGGACGCAACGGCAATCAGCGCGGTGGGAAGCAACGTGGCAGAAAGCAGACAAGCGATTCCGCCGGGCCGACCGTCGCTACCTACGCGGGGACCGGCTGTCTCGGCATCCGGCCGGGCGCTCTCCTGCTCTCCGTCACGTCCAACAGCATCGGTTGGTGTTCGATGGCGCACGTCTACGGCTCGCCGGGCTCTTACGACATCAGCACCGCGGGTCACTGCGGCAAGACCGGAACCACGGCCACGGTGATCGCCGGCCTCGGCAACCGCGGCGACGCGACCGGCGTCATACTGCTGGACTTCGGGAAGTTCGCAACGTCCAAGGATGCCGGCCTCGGCAACGATTGGGCACTGATCGATATCTACTCGCAGTACCAGAACCTGGTCACGCCGACGATGTGTTTCTGGGGTGGGCCGCGCGGCACGTACACCGCGACGGGCTCCCTGGTCGGCGTCAGCTTCCCCGGGAACAGCCTCATCCCCGATATCAGCCTCGATCCGAACCCGTTCCTGGCCCAGACGATCGTCCACTACGGGCACGGTGCCGCGGTCGGCACGGGTGGCACGCCGCGGGTGGGCGAAGCCATCGCGTGGGGCTCTACGCACTTCATGTTCTTCGGCGCCATCTCTCCGGGCGACTCCGGCTCGGGGGCCAACACCCTCACGGGTGACACCGTCGGCGCCAACATGGAAGCCGCGGGAATCATGACCCACCTCTACATCGACCCGCTGATGCGAAAGGGGCTCGGGATAATGGGCGGCACCCGGGCGACCGCGGTCGCGGGCACGCTGGCGAACGGACAGATCGTTCCCTACCCCGCTCCGCTCCCCGGGCTCCCGTAGGGTACGCGAAACAAGGTCGGAGGGCCGGCATCGCACGATAGCGGTGCCGGCCTCTTCGCGTCCG
>WHSQ01000017.1:45533-50988 GCA_009380005.1 Actinomycetota bacterium
CATCAGCAGTTACAGAAGCGCTGCGTCGTCCATAGTTCGCGGCCCTCTCTCGCCGCGAAGCCGGCGATGACGAGCGCGGCCGCCGGGTCCGCCCACCACCACCCGAGGGCGGCGTTGGCGCCCAAGCCGATGAGCAGGAATCCCGAGATGTAGGTGCAGAGCCAAGTCTGATGAGAGTCGGCTTCGAGGGACCTGCTGTCCAGCGTGGAGGCCAGCCGGCGTTTACGCGAGGCGAGCCAGGGCATCACGATCACCGACACGGCGGCCAGCCCTATACCCAGGGCGCTGGCTTCCGGCTCGGAGCGGGTGATCAGGTCGTAGAGAGCTTGGCCACCGACGTAAGCCGCGAGAGCGAAGAACGCGGCTCCTACGATCCGGACCGCGCGCTCCTCGATCTCTTCCGCGGCGACGTGACCGGCTCGTTCCTTGCGCAGGCGCCAGATCAGTGCTGCCGCCGACGACGACTCCACGACCGAATCGAGAGCGAATCCCATGAGGGCCACCGAGCCCGACGCCAGCGCAGCGGCGAAACCGACGAACGTCTCGAGGAAGTTCCAGGCGAGCGACAGATACTCGAGGCCAAGCGCTCGGCGCAGGATCGGAGCGCGCCGGGCCGGATCCATGTCGGTGTGGTGCTGATGCACCGCCTGCGCGCTCACGGACCCTCCCTCATGCCTTGACCGTAGCCCCTCATCTAAGCCTCCTGGTATCCGGCGCACTTCCGAGTCTATACCCTAGGGGGGTATGTAGAAAGGGCACGGCAGGCCGGGCAGTCCATCGAGGCCGCCGCCCTCGCCCGGAGCTCCTGGCGCCTTCTCGTCTAGCGGACACGTTCTCCCGTGTGGCGAACGAACTCGTATGTCGCCAAGGCAAGAGACCCGGCGGCGAAGAGAGCGAGGACCAACAAGGCACCGGCGACGTCACCCGACCATCCGTCGAGGACCAGGTTGCGCATCGCCTCGATCGCGTAGGTCAGCGGGTTGAGTTGGGCTATCCAACGCATCCAATCCGGCATGGCGTCGGTGGGGACGAAAGCGTTGCTCAAGAAAACGAGCGGTAACGATACGAAGCCGGATACCGCAAAGAACGTGCCGTGCGTGGGTACTCGGTAGGCAAGCGCCATGAACAACGCCGTGAACGACATGCTCAGCAGACCGGCGATCGCGAGGATCGCAAGCGCGCCCAACGGGCCCGAAGCTACCTCTACCGTTATGGCGACCGCCATCGCGAAGACGAGGATGACCTGAGCCGTACCGAGCCCGAACTGGAACACGAACCGGCTTACGATCAACGAGCTACGCGCGATCGGCTTCGCCAACAACTTGTCCAGATAGCCGACCTCTTTGTCCCACAACAATGGCATCGCGCCGGTCATGGCGTTGGTCACCACCGTGAACGCGATCACGCCCGGCAACATGAAACCGATGTAATCGGACGTCCCGATCACCTCGCTGTCGATGGCGCGCCCCACCGCCGAGCCGAAGAACGCCAACCAGATCGCCGGCTGCGTAAGGCTGAAGGCGAGGTTCAGTCGATCTCGGATCAGTTGCAGGTACCAGCGCCGGGCGAGGGCCATGACCTCCTGGACCCAACCCCGTCGCGCGTCGGTCCAGGTGGTGACGTCGTCACCCATCTCGCGGCGCTCACGCGCGACGGCTTCGTCCACCATCAGCTCGCCATCTCCAGGTCGCGGAGCTCCCTGCCCGTATGGAGGAGGAAGACGTCGTCCAGCGAAGGCTGTGCGTAGGTGAGGCGTTCGAGAACGATCCCGTTGTCGAACGAGGTCCGCATGACCTCTGGTAAAGCAAGGGTGGCGTCCTCGACGTACACGTGGATCTCTCTCGATCCCCCGTCCACGATCCTCTTCACCCAGGGCGCGTCGGCGATCGCCGATCGGAACAGGTCGGCAGAGGCGGTCGCCACCTGTATGACGTCGCCGCCTATCTGCCGCTTCAACTCCTCGGGCGACCCGGTCACGATCGTACGGCCGTGATCGACGATCATCAGGCGATCACATAGGCGGTCGGCCTCATCCAGGTAATTGGTGGCCACCAACACCGTCACGCCCTGGTGAGCGAGCCGTCCCACGTACTCCCAGATCCCGTGGCGCGATTGCACGTCCAGCCCCAACGTCGGTTCGTCGAGGATCAACAACTCGGGACGATGGAGGAGGCCACTCGCCAGGTCGAGGCGTTTGTGCATGCCACCGGAGAGCTCCTTGATCAGCCGGTCGGCATGCTCGGCGAGACCGACCAGCTCGAGCGCCTCGTCCACGAATGCCTTCCGATCGCCGCGACCAACGTGATGCAGAGACGCCTCGACCTCGAGCAGCTCGCGCGGGCTCAGCAGCGAGTTCACCTGCCACGGGATCGTCTGCTGCACGTAGCCGAGCCGCCGACGGACCTGCCGGGGCCGACTCGAGATATCGAAGCCGCAGACGCGAGCCGTCCCCGAGGTGGGCGCCAGCAGCGTCGTCAGCATCCGGATCGTCGTCGTCTTGCCGGCCCCGTTCGGCCCCAGAAGGCCGAACACCTCACCCCGCTCGACCCTGAGGTCGACATGGTCGACGGCGGCCCGCCCACCGAAGGTTCTGGTGAGTGCCTCGGTCTCGATCACGTCGCTCATGCCGCCACTATCCCACCCTCGGCCCCCAAGATGAGCTCCACGCCCCATCCGCCGAGCGCCCGCCGCTTGGCCTACGGTGTCGGCCGTGGAAGCCGCCCCATGTGACACGCCATGACGAGGGCCAAGGTCCTCGGCCTGCGCGCGCTCAACCGGGCGTTGCTCGAACGTCAGATGCTGTTGCGCCGGAAGAAGCGGTCGGTCGAGGACGCGCTCGAGCACCTGATCGGGTTGCAGGCACAAGCTCCGAACCCTCCCTACGTCGGTCTATGGACACGACTGCAGGGCTTCCGTCCGGAACGACTCGCTCGGCGGATCACGGATCGGAGTGCGGTTCGGATCGCGCTGATGCGTTCGACGATCCATCTCGTCACCGCGCGCGATTGCGTCGCCCTGCGGCCCTTGATGCAACCGGTGTTAGAACGCGGCCTGACGGGACGGGTGGGCCGGGAGCTCGAAGGCATAGACGGAAGGAGCTCGCAGACGACGCGCAATGGGATGGTGCCCGGCGCTCTCCTCGCCGACGGGTTCTTCGCCGGCACCTGGAAGATCACGCGCGCAGGCCAGGCTTCGGCAACGCTCGTGGTCGAGCCCTACGGCCGCCGTCTCACCAAGGAAGACGCTGCCGAGACCACCGAAGAGGGCCTCCGGCTGCTGGCCTTCGTAGCTCCCGACCGGGAGCACGAAGTCCGGCTAACCCCACCCCGCTGAGCTACGCTTCCGCGTCCGTTCGGGAGCGGCGTGGGAGCAGGAGGCAGCTGTCGCCGAACTCGTGCCAGAGGTAGCCGGCTTCGGAAGCGGCCGCGTAGGCGCCGTCAACCGATGCCCGACCGGCAACGGCTTCCAAGAGCCATCGATGCGAGGCATCCGGTGCGTGCCAGCCGGTGACGAGTCCATCCACCACCCGAGAGGGACGCTCGGAGTCGAGGACGAGGTCGGTCCAGCCCTCGGATGGCCTCACCACGTCGCCGTCCGCGGCGGACTCCAGGGCCCTGGTAACCGTGGTCCCTACCGCAACGATGCGGCCCCCCGCCTCCCGGGTGTGGTTGACGAGCCGTGCCGTCGAAGCCGGCACGCGATAACGCTCCGGTAGTGGGGTCTCGCCGGCCTCGAGCGACGACACGCCCGCGTGCAGGACGACCGGCGCCAAGACGAGCCCACGGCTCACGAGTTGCGTGACGAGCTCGTGCGTGAACGGCCGGCCCGCACTGGGCATCTCCGCGCTGCCGGGGACCCGCGCGAAGACCGTCTGGTACATGGAGAGCGGCCATCTTTCGGACACGTGTGAGTACGAGATCGGCCGACCCACCCGAGCCAGGTAGTGCTCCACGGAGCCGTCGCTCACACGCACGTCGACCCTCTGCATGCGGCTCCGGCCCTCTATCCCCAGGTACGCACCGAGGATCTCGAAGCGACCTCCGCCGGCCGTCTCGATCACCTCTCCCCCGGCACCATCGAGGAGAGGGCGCGATCCGTCGACGGCGCGCAGTTCGACCGTCCACGACCCGTCGTTCAACCGAGCGGAGAAGTGCACGACGATCTCCTGGCCGTCGCGCTCCGCGTCGACCGCCGCAGGAACGGTCCGCGACGTATTGACCACCAGCAGGTCGCCGGGCGCCAGGAAGCGACCGACATCCCGGAAGATCACGTGCTCGAAGCCTCCCGGGCCCACGACCAGGAGTCGTACCTCGTCGCGCTTGATGCCGCGCGCCTCCGGGGGTTCGCCGGCCGGACGCTGCTCGGGTAGCGATAGCGGCGTCGCCGCCGATGTCTTCAAGAGGCCATCCCTGCCGGGGTGACCAGATCGCTCGCACGGTAGCGACCGCTGGGAGGAGCCTCGTCCAGTACACGCATGAACATGGGGACGACGGTCTCGGGGTCGGGGCGGTCGGAGATGTCCTCGCCCGGGAACGCTTCCTGCTGCATGACGGTTCGCATGTCGCCGGGATCGAACGCGTAGACCCGTATCGACCTCTGCTCGGCCCCCAGCACGGCCGAGATCTGGTCGAGTGCCGCCTTGGACGAACCGTATCCACCCCACCCTTCGTAGGGCTCGAGCGCGGCGTCCGACGTGACGTTCACTATCGTTCCGCCGGTTCGCCGAAGGCCGGGCAACAGCGATTGGGTCAGCGCCAGTGGAGCGAGCACGTTGACCCGGTACACGCGCTCCAGCTCATCGAGCGGAAACGCCTCGAGACCCGGGAGCGGGCTCGGACCCAGGGAGCTCGCGTTGTTCACGAGCAGGTCGAGCGAACCGAGCCCGTCGACGGCCTCCTTCAACCGTCGCCGGTGATCCGCGTCCGTAACGTCGCCGGCGATGGGAACCACGTCGCCCAGCGCCGTTGCGGCCCGCTCCAGGGCCTCCGGGTCGCGTCCGTCAATGACCACCCGCTTGCCCCGAGCCGCGAGCTCCCGGGCGAGCGCGAAACCAAGGCCTCGGGACCCGCCCGTGATCAAAGCAACCGACATGCCTGCTCCCTCCTTCGATGGCGTTTCGGACTCCACTTCTCGTTGGCCACAGACTAGAAGTTGAAGTAAGCTTTAAGTCAAGTCGGAGTGAGGAGGCCGGATGCCGGACGGGTCCCTATCGGTCGGAGAGGTCGCAGAGCGCAGCGGCTTCGCGCCCTCCGCGATCCGTTACTACGAGCGTGAGGGCCTGGTCGACGCACGACGCAGCGACGGTGGACAGCGCAGGTTCGATCGCAGCGTGCTGCGCCGGCTCGCGTTCGTCAGCGCCGCACGCCACGTTGGGCTGAGCCTCGATGAGATACGGGCGGCCCTGGATCAACTCCCCCGCTCTCGAACTCCCAACGCCGCGGACTGGACCCGCATC
>WHSQ01000180.1 GCA_009380005.1 Actinomycetota bacterium
GGTCGAGCCGGTGGGTTCGTAGGTCACCGTGCCAGAGACGCTCCCACGCGGCGCCGACGCCAGCTGGCTGTCAACGGTCGTGAACTCGTCCTCCTCGACCACGACGTCGTCGACCGTCTCGGTGTCGTAGCCGAACTCCTCGGCCAGCGCTTGGACCTCTTCGCGCTCGCGACGCGCCTCTTCCTCGAACTCCTCACCGTTGAGGTAGCCGCCCGCCACGTGCTGGAAGAACTCCTCCTCGAACTCCTTGTACGACGGCAGTTGCGCGGCCGCGTAGAAGATGTTGTGCAGGTAGTCCAGGATCTCCGGGTCCGTGTCGGGCAGGCCGACCATGCCACGCCAGCGACCGATCGGCACCTCATAGCCGAGGTCGGCGACCGACGGGATGTCCGGGTCGATGTCCTCAAACACGATGTCACCGCCGTAGGCGAGCGGTCGGATCTGGCCGTCCTGGTAGACATCGAAGACGGTCCCGCCGGTCTCGTGGAGCACGTCGATATCGCCGCCGAGCAGCGCGGAGATGCGGTCGCCGACACTGTCGAAGGGCACGTAGCCGAACTCGGTGTCCAGTTCGCTCCCCAGTGAGAGCAGGCGGAACTCGTCGTCGCTGCCGATCCCGGAGCCGGACACGGTGACCTCGCCCGGATTCTCCACGGCGAAGTCAAGCATGTCCTCGAACGTCTCGAATTGGCTGTCCTCCGTGACCCAGTAGACCTCCGTCGGGCCCTGCTGACGGATGATGAAGGCGACGTCGTCGACGAAGCTGTAGGGCTGGGTTTCCAGCGCGTCGTTGATGACCTGGTTGGTGATGGCGGATGCGACGGTGTAGCCGTCCGGCGCCCGGGTGAACATCTGCCCGAGCGCGACCTCTCCCGAAGCACCGGGGACATTGCTGTAGATGATGTTCTCGCCCATGATCCGCGAGGCGTCGAAGCCGACGTTGCGGGTGTAGCTGTCGGAGCCGCCACCCTCGCCGAAGCCGATGACCACCTCCAGCGAGCGCGCCGGGTAACCCTCGGGTTGCGGAATGACCTCACGGAGCGCATCGATCGCCTCGTCGGTGTCGGCTGACGAGTCGTAGCTGAGCTCACCCGCTTCGATGCGCTCCGCCACATCGTCGATCGCGGCGAGGACCTCCTCCTGGCCGGCTCCGCCCTCAGGATCATCGGTGGGCGCGTCGGCTTCATCGGCGGGCGCGTCGGCCTCATCGGTGGCGGCGTCGTCGCCGCCATCCCCGCATGCCACGGCGAGCATGGCGAGCACGCACAACAGGGCACACCGCTGGATGAACCGGATTCGACCTGGTTCCATGTCGACCTCTTTCAATCTCCTGTACTGAAGGCACGACCGTGGAGAACGGCCGCAATGTGAAACCCTCGCTGTGCCTTGCTCACTGCTCGCACTTGACGGGATACGAAGCGTGCATCCACCTCTGCTTCCCCGTCTCGCTACCGACCATACCCCCAAATTCGGAAGGTGGATTCCGGCAGGCGGATTGGTCTAGACACGTGGATTCATAGTGAATACGGTCGATCGTGTCAAGACCTTGCCAGGGTTCGACGGCCGTCAGTCTACGACAGGGGTGGTATCCACGCGATGACAGCTTCAGCGCAGCGACCAGCGCCCGTGGCGACGCCGCCCCCTGCCGTCCAGCGCTCACGGCTGTACGAGCAGGTCATGCAGTGGCTGGCGGTCCACATGTCCAGCGCCGGGATGGGTCCGGGCGACCGGCTGCCGCCGGAGCGCCAGCTCGCTGCGTCGCTCGGCGTGAGCCGGGCCTCGCTCCGTCAGGCGATGGCGGCGCTGGAGGTTCAGGGCGTGGTCGAGGTGCGACACGGTGACGGCACCTATCTTCGTGTCCCCCCACAGCGGCGGGACAGCATCGATCAGCTCCTGGCGCGCCCGCGCAAGCTGCCCGAGATCCTCGAAGCGCGCGCTGCGCTCGAGGTCGAGTTGGCCCGCCTGGCGGCGATTCGCCGCACGCAGGAGGACCTGACCGCCATCGACGAGGCGCTCGAGCAGATGCGGGCGGAGGTCGAGTCGGGCGGCAGCGGTGCGGACGGCGACGCGCTCTTCCACAGTGCCGTCAGCGCCGCCGCCCACAACAGCGTCATGCGGGAGTTGATGGCCTACCTGGCCCAGCCGATCGAGGAGACCCGAGCGGCTTCCCTCAGCGCGGAGGATCG
>WHSQ01000181.1 GCA_009380005.1 Actinomycetota bacterium
CCGGGGGAATCTCACCCCCGGGCTCCCACAGAACCGTGCGTAACAGTCTCCCGTTACACGGCTCTTCTCATCTGATCCAGCAGAACGTGCCTGTCCATTGCCAGTGCGCGAAGAGACCGCGGTTGCGACGAACGAGGTCGTCCCACCATCGCTTCACGCGTTTGAACGAAGCCAGCCGCCGATACTTCTTACGAGCCCAGCGCACCAAGTAGCCGTTGATGCGCTTGAGGAGGGAATGAAGCGCTGACCGGGTGAACCGGCCGTAGTAGTTCATCCAGCCCCGCACGATCGGGTTGATCCGTTCGGCGAGGTCGTCCAAGTCGTGTCCGGTACGGGTGTGAATCCGCCATCGGCGGATCTCCTGACCGATCCTGACCAGGGCCTCCGGGCTGATCGCGGGCGTGAACGCCGTGAACATTCGTCCATGGCTGCCCTTCACGCTGCGCGGGCGGAACTGGTAGCCCAAGAACGTGAACGACGTGACCGGAAACGATCCCGACCGATTGTCGTCCTTGCAGTACACGATCTTGGTCTTGTCGGGATGCAGCCGCAGCCCAACGCTTTCCATCCGCACCGCCAGCGCGACCCACACCTGGCGGGCCTGCCGTTCGGTCACACAATGCACCACAGCGTCGTCCGCATAACGTTCGAACCACACCGTCGGGAACTCCCGTTCCAGCCAGGAGTCGAACGCGTAATGCATGAACAGGTTTGCCAGCACGGGCGAAACCGCTGACCCCTGCGGGGTTCCGCGGTCCCGCTCGACAAGGGTGCCGTTGGGCTGCTGAAGCGGCACCGTCAGCCACCGCTTCACATACAGCATCACCCAACGCTGGTCGGTGTTGGCCTGCACCGCCTTGAGCATCAGGTCGTGATCTACCGAGTCGAAGAACTTCTGGATGTCGATATCGAGCACCCAGGCCCTCTTCTGGCACCGCTGCCGACAACGAGCGACCGCATCCAGCGCCGACCGTGACGGCCGGTACCCGTAGGAGTCGCGATGAAAGATCGCCTCCGTCCGGGGTTCCAGCGCCATGGCGGTCACTGTCTGCGCGACCCGGTCGGCGACAGTCGGCACCCCCAGCATCCTCGTGCCTGCGCCATGCGGTTTCGGTATCTCCACCGCCTTCACCGGGGGCGGAAAGTACGTCCCCGACGACATCCGATTCCAGATCTTGTACAGATTGTTCTTCAGATCGGCTTCGAACTCGCCGAGTGACTGTGCATCCACCCCGGCAGCACCCTTGTTCGCTGCGACTCGCTTATACGCCTCCCACACCAGCTCCTTCGATATCTGAAACGGCTTGTCTACTGAACCTTGCTTGCCCACTCGACTCCTCCCAGGAACGAATCCCGGTTGATCGGATGAAACAACCAACAGTGAGCCGGCCCCTTCGCTCCACACCCGTTACAGGCGCTTCACCGCTACTACGGACCGGTCCGCCGGCAAGCGCCGCGACGGTACTCAACGCCTCACGGTTTCTGCCGCTCGACGCGCTCCCTCTCGCCAGCCCGCAACACAGTGCAGGCAGGCAGTGTCGGCACCTGTTTTCCCACGTTCCGCGCAGAAGCCGCAGACCGGACTCGCGCCGCCTTCATGCCGGGCACCACCTGGCCAATAAGCGGGCACCCGCCAGGCTCATCCCGGGGCTACTGGGTTGCCCCGGTTTCGATGCCATTTCTTTGGTCTCGACACGTCGTCAGCGGTTCGCTCACGCTCGCCTTCCCGATCCCCACCTGACACATCTTGTGCGCCTTTTCCTCATCGCTCACCACGACAGTCTTCAGCTAACGCAGCATGAGGTGGTTTGACGTCTCCCCCCGCAGGGCGACGCCGAAGGGCCAACAATCCCTCATCTCCTGCACAGCACCGCATCTCAAAGACCGTTCCTACATGCGGCCTCCTTCCGCGTTCGTGACACACCCCAATTCCCCAACGTGCCCTCGACCAGCCCGAGCTCCCGCGCGACCTCAGCGATCGGACGTGACGTCTCAAGCACCAACTTCACTGCCTCTTCCCGATACTCCGGGGAGTACTTCTTACGACTCGATGACATTCATTCTCCTCAGCTTCCAGACGGGGATCATAGTGGTCCCTGTCCGGAAACCTCGGGGCCCCCTAGTCGGTCCGCGCCGGCCGCGGATGCGGTGGTAGTGGGCCGACAGGTAGGTGTTCT
>WHSQ01000182.1 GCA_009380005.1 Actinomycetota bacterium
CGAGGATGCCGAGCTCGGCGACTTCATCGAGGACCAGGACGTCGAGGCGCCGTTCCAGGCCGCGGCAATGGCGCTGCGCCAGGAAGATCTTTGGGACATGCTCGGCTCTCTGTCCGACCGCGAGCGCAAGGTTCTGGCCCTGCGCTTCGGTTTGGTAACGGGCGAGCCGTGGACACTCGAAGAGGTCGGCAAGGAGTTCAATCTCACGCGCGAGCGGATCCGGCAGATCGAGGCGAAGGCCCTCACCAAGCTTCGCCACCCAAGCACGCACGGCAAGCTGCGCGACATGGTCACCATCTAAGACTTCCACCGACCGCCTGCCCAACTGAGGCAGAGGCGCTCGAACGATTCGGGCGCGCTCCACTTCCGGCCCTACATCCTGAGTGGCCCACTCCAACCAGGAAAGAACCAAATGAACGCCATTCACTGCCTTGTGGCCACACCGCTGGTCTAACCGTTGCCGCCCGAGCTCGGTCTGGTCGGAACTTCACTGCCAAGAGAAGTAGTCGGCTAAAGGATCAAGTAAGGGTTGAGAGTCACTCCATGAGCGGCTCCACCGCCCGGTGCTCACGTAGGGAGGGGCGGCGACATTCATTGGCTGACGCGCAAAGTCCCAGCTCAGGGGGGTAACCCAATAAATGCACCCTTCAGGCAGCATGACGGAACTGAGTTTGTGCACCCTTCAAGTCTTAGCCATCGCGGGTCTCCTGTGGGGCGGCGAGCGTCCGCTCGGCTCGAAGACGCGCCAGCTCCTCACGAAGTTCGGCGATCTCCTGCTTGGTCGCTACATCCAGCTGGTCATCGGTTTGCTGCTTGCTGCCCATCGACATATGCCGGAAGCAAAAGAACATCACGGCCCCACAGGCCAGCACGGGCAGATATGCGATCAGAAATTCCAAGGAACACCCCCTCTAGAAGGTCCACTGCGGAAACGCGCGCGGGCGCGCTAGTGGAGCTAGGCGAGGCGCGGTGGATGCTCGAGGGATTTCGCGAAAAGCAGTGGCTTGAGCGCTGCCGAGGCGTGAGATATGAGAAACGAGCGGACAAGAATCATGAGAACGGCCCAAACGAGAATGGCGAAGCAGGCGCCGAACCAGATCGGGGCATCGGGAGCCGGACAGCTGGGGCACGGAGGCATGGCGCTCATCCCCAAGGCGAGAGGCAGCCCCGTCAAGAGGATCAGCAGCACGAGTGCAACGACCAAGACTCTCGTCATCACCCCACACTGTAACTGGCACACCATGTTGGCTTGAGGCCTCATGTGTCGGGGTCACCGGCGAACGCCCCGGAAGCTGTTCCCCGACCTGCTGCTCTCGTCAGGGCGTAGAGCGTTACCGGCTGGGCGAAACCCTTTAGGTGGTGAGGCCGCATCCTCCGAAGACTCAAGTCAGCCGCGCGTGGCTCACCTCCTGAGTTATCGACTCAGGCACGAGGACGTTTTCCGGCTGGGCCACCTTCGTCGCCCGAGCCGCGAGATTGACTACGGGTCCGAAATAGTCCCCCTCCTGCGTAATCGTTTCGCCCCAAGCAAGTCCACCACGAACAGGAGGGAGGAGCTCGTCGTCGTGGAAGGCGTCTACGAGCCGAAGCGCGATCTCGCAGCTATCCCTCGCATCGTCCGCCACGAACATCACCTCATCCCCGATGAGCTTGATTACGCGCCCGCCGGCAGGGCGGCCGCCGCTTATGGAGCTGCCTTGGCCCCGGGAGGATGTCTTTCCCCTCGATTCGCAGGCATCTTGAGGTTCAAGCTCGACGAGAACCTGCCTCGCCGGGCGGCGGGCCTGCTCTTGGAGGCGGGCCACGACGTCTCCACCGTGGCGGATGAAGGACTGGTCGGCCACCCTGATGCCGCGGTCGCTGAGGCGGCTGCCGAGGACGAGCGAACGCTCGTAACCATGGACAAGGATTTCGGCGACCTCCGATCCTTTCCGCCCGGCACCCATCCCGGAATCATCGTGATGCGACTATCGGATCAAAGCGCGCCCCGGTCACCGGCGTCCTGAGGAGCCTCTTGGAAGGATTCTTATTTGCGCGTGATTTCGTGGAGTCGACCGGTTTCGACCTCGTAGATCGCCCCGGCGACCGAGACCTCGTCGGGAATGAACTCGGACCGCCGCAGCGTCTCGACGTCGTCCAGGACGCTCTGCTCGAGCTCTCCGAACGGCAAGAAG
>WHSQ01000183.1:0-636 GCA_009380005.1 Actinomycetota bacterium
CACCGCGTCACGCGGTCTGAACAGCGCGCCGACCTACAGAACTGCGAAAGTCCACGGCAGCGCGAGCCGGCCGTAAGCGTCAGAACCTGGCCGTTCAGCCCCAACTGCCCCATTCCGGCGTCCACGGCGTAGTGCAGGACCAGACTGCGACCCTCCGGGGGATGCACCTTGGCGCGGAAGCCCATCTCTCGGATCCAGGCCGCCAACTTGAGCGCGCGCTCCATGAGCACCGCATACGTCGTGAGCTGGGCCATCGCCCCCGCCTCGCTGGGGATCTGCTGCGTCGCCTCCCAGTCCTGCTCCAGCACGCAGACGATGATGCGATCGCCGATGATCTCGTCGTGATAGGGCTCGAAGGTGTACTTCGGGTCCCACGCGGCGACGCCGATGCGGCTCAATCCCACCGCCTCCGCCTGCGCGTGCACCTGACGGGTGAGCCGCTCCGGGCTACGTGCACCTTCGGCGTCTTCGAGCCCGGGCTCCGGGGTCTCGCTCTCGACCGCCCGTGCCGCCCGGAGAAGGCGCGGAGCCGACTTCAGCCGGTAGTACCAGCTCTGGTGGTACACGAAGCCCATCGCCTCGCCGTGGACGGTTCGGAAGTCTTGCAGGGGGGCGGCCTTGAAGGCTTCGTCCTCG
>WHSQ01000183.1:644-2164 GCA_009380005.1 Actinomycetota bacterium
GCGCCGTCGGTGACGGTCAGCAGCGGGGCGCGCAGCCCGCGGGCCACGAGCCCGCGCAGGAACCCAACTGCCGCCTCGTGGGACTCCGCTGAGATCGCCTCGACGGCGAGCAGACGCGGGGCGCCGTCGGCGGTGATGCCGTAGGCGACCAGCACCGGCTCGGCGCGAGCGCCGTCGTGGAACCGGAAGTGTGACGCGTCCAGGTACAGGTACTCGAGCTCGACATCGGCCAGGCTGCGCCGCGCCCAGGTGTCGAACTCGTCGGTGATGGCCTGACACACCCGAGACACGGTCGACTTCGACAGGGCAGCCTCGGCACCCAGCGCCTCAGCCAGCGACGCTTCGACATCGCGGGTCGACAGACCGCGCACATAGCCGGCGATGGTCAGCGACTCCAGCGCGCTGCTGCGGGTGACGTGGCGGCCGAGCAGCCGGGAGGCGAACACCTCGTCGGTGCCGCGCAGCTTCGGCCGCTCGAGCGTGACCGGACCGGCGGTGGTCTTCACGGTGACGTCGCCGTGGCCGTTGCGTGACCCGGGGCGCGCCCGGTCACCGCGGGCGTAGCGCTCACGGCCGAGGAACTCGGTCACTTCAGCCTCCAGCGCGGTCTGCAGGATCAATCGGGCGCCGAGGCGGGCGACGTCCTCGACGACCTCGCCGAGGTCACGATCGGTGGCGAACAGGGCGTCGATCTCGGCACGGATGCGGTCAGTGGGCGATACTCGCGTCGTCACGGGCGTGGTCCTTCCTGAGTGGAGTTGGAGCTCTCTCAGGAACCTACGCCCGTGACGCTTTTACACCGAGGATGGGCCGCCACCGACGTCAGGTGACCCACCCAACAGACTCGGTGAAGCGCAGACTGGGCGGCAGACTCGCGCCGAGCGCTCAAGGCGAGCCCCGGCAGGCGGCACGAAGGGGCGTAGGCTCGGTGCATGGACACCACGGACGGCGTGCCACAGTGGCAGGTCTTCGGCGAGCGCACGATCTATGACAACCCGTGGGTGCGACTGGTCCAGGTCGACGTCGAACCACCCGACGGACGCCGGTTCTGGCACCATGTCGTGCGGCTGCAGACCGTGGCCGCCGCCGTGGTGCTCGACGAGGACAACCGCGTGCTTCTGCTGCGGCGGCACCGCTTCGCCACCGGCGAGTTCGGCTGGGAGCTGCCCGGTGGCATTGTCGCCGCCGGCGAGACCGGCGCTCAGGCTGCGGTGCGGGAGACCGAGGAGGAGACCGGCTGGCGGCCGACCGGAGCGCCGACGCTGGTCGCTCGGTTCCAGCCGATGCCCGGCATGGTCGACACCCCGCACGAGGCATACCTCGTCCGCGGCGCCCAACACGTCGGCGACCCCACCGATCCTGAGGAGGCGGGGCGAGTGGAGTGGGTTCCCCTGGACGACATCCCGAAGATGATCGCCGGCGGGAAGATCCTCGGCTCGGGATCGCTGGTCGGGCTGCTCGCCATCCTAGCCCGAGTTTCCTGGATGACGTTGTAGCGAGTTGCAAAGCCGCAGTTCAGA
>WHSQ01000184.1 GCA_009380005.1 Actinomycetota bacterium
CCTGCTCAAGAAGCTCGACCGTGCCCGTGGTGACGGGCACTTCTCCCTCTCCCTCTCCCTCTCCCTCTCCCTCTCCCTCTCCCTCCCCGGCCTCACCGCCACAGGGATGTGAGACCACGCCGGACCCACCGACCGCACGGACGAAGAGGAGCAGCCATGACGGCCATCGGGATCGTCGATACGACGTTGCGCGACGGCCACCAGAGCCTGTGGGCTATCAAGATGACGACCGCTCACATGCTTCCAGCGATGCCCGACCTCGATACCGCTGGGTTCGATGGGATGGAGTTCACCGTCCCGCAGACCACCTTCCCGCGTGCGCTCAAGGAGCTGCACGAGGACCCGTGGGACTGGATCCGGCTCGGCACCCAGCTGGCTCGGAACACGGACCTGCGGCTGCACGGCGGCCCGAGATCGCTGTTCGTCGCCATGCCGTCGTCCCTGGAGTCGTTGCTGCTCCGACTCCTGGGTGGCTACGGGATACGCACGACCAGGGTGTCCGACTACTGGAACAACTTCCCCCGGCTCGCACCCGTCCTGCAGATGCTGTCGGATCACGGTTTCCGCTCGGTCGTCAACATCGTGTACTCGGTGTCGCCGAGGCACACGGTGGACTACTACGCGGAGCGGACGCGTCAGGCGGCGGCGTTGCGGCCGTACCGGTTGTGTTTCAAGGATGTGGGTGGGTTGTTGACGCCGGAGACGGCGGCGGAGTTCATGCCGGTGATCGTGGAGAACGCGGGTGGGATCCCGATCGAGTTCCACGCGCACTCGAACAACGGTATGGCGCCGTACGTGGCGTTGATGGCGGCCGAGTTCGGTATCCGTTACATCCACACGGCGGTGCCTCCGTTGGCGAACGGGTCGTCTCAGCCGTCGGTGTTCACGGTGGTGAGGAACCTGCGCAGGCGTGGCTTCGAGGTCGATGTCGACCTGGAGCGGCTGGAGCGTGTGAGTGAGCACTTCGCGCTGGTGGCGGAGCGTGAGGGTCTGCCGGTCGGGAGGCCGGCTGAGTTCGATGAGTCGCTGTACGGCCACCAGTTGCCGGGTGGGATGGTCTCGAACTTCGGGTACCACCTCGGTCAGGTGGGTGCGCGGCATCGGATGCAGGAGGTCCTCGACGAGACGGTCGCCGTGCGCCGGGAGCTGGGGTACCCGATCATGATCACCCCGTTCGCGCAGTTCGTGGGGACGCAGGCGGCGTTGAACGTCCTGACGGGGGAGCGGTACCGGGCGGTGTCGGATGAGGTCATCCGGTACGCGATGGGGCAGTTCGGGGAGGAAGCGACGGTCGAGATGGATCCGGTGGTGCGTGAGACCGTCCTGTCGCGTCAGCGTGCGGTCGAGCTGGTCGAGCCTCCTCCGGAGGACGTGCCGTTGGAGACGGTGCGTGCCGAGTTCGGCGGTGATTTCAGCGACGAGGAGCTGCTCGTCCGGGTCCTGACCGGCATGCGGGACGGGACGTTGGACTACAGCGCGAGCCGTGACGGCTACCCACGTACCTACGAGGAGTACCGGGCCTGTGACGGGTCGCTGCTCGACCTGCTCAAGAAGCTCGACCGTGCCCGTGGTGACGGGCACTTCTCCCTCTCCCTCCCCGGCCTCACCGCCGCAGGGATGTGAGACGAGATGAACAACATGGAACGTCGCCTGTGACCAACGGAGGATGCATGAAGACATCGTTGTGCCACGCTGATGCTGAGAGCATCGAGGTCTGTGGAAGTGACCTCGTCGAGGACCTGCTCGGGCAGGTCTCCTTCGCCGACATGGTGGGGCTCATGCTCTTCGGATCCCTGCCGACCGAGCCGCACCGGAGGATGATCGACGCGCTCCTGATCGTGCTCATCGAACACGGGCTGGTCGGGCCGGCCATCGCTGCGCGACTCACCTACCATTCGGCACCAGAGTCCCTGCAGGGCGCGGTTGCGGCATCGTTGTTGTCGGCCGGCAGTCGCCACCTCGGCACATCCGAGCTGTGCGCGGAGATGCTGCAGGAGGGTCTGGCGGCCCACCCCGACGTCCCGCTTCCAGAGCTGGCGACCTCGCTTGTGCGCGACCGGCTGGCACGTCGCGACCGAGTGCACGGTGTCGGCCACGGCTTCCACCACGGTGGAGATCCCCGAGCCGACCGTCTTCTGGCGTTGGCCGACGAAT
>WHSQ01000185.1 GCA_009380005.1 Actinomycetota bacterium
CACTGACTGAGACCATGGCACCGGCCTGGGATTGCGAGGGGAAGTGCACGTTCACCGGACCAGAAGCGTTTCGGAAGCCGCCGTCGGCGGAGGGCACGAGGCGCGTCTCGATCGGCCTCCACGTTCCGGCATCGTTCCAGTTCGCCTTGATGGGAGAGACCACGGCGATGCGTGTGCCGTTCTCACCCGCGTAGATATCGGCGGAATGGGTTCGCTCGATCAGCGTGGCGGTTGCTAGATCGAAGCCCGCCAAGGCCGACGCAGCAGCGGTCGGGGTGGCCGAGGCATCCTCGCTAGCAGCGGCCGGCGAAGAACCGACGGGGATCATCCCGGCCGCGCTGGCCATGACCAGAAGCGCTGCCGCCCCGCTGACGAGCCGTGAAGCAGACCGGTGACGGCGAAGCGCGCGCGTGAAGAATGATGGGGTAAGAGCGCGGAAGGAAATAACGCCGTTGTAATTCATGTGGGGGCCTGTGCCTTCGGACGGACCGTGTAGTTCCACTCACCGTGGAAGGCGTGGTTCTCGATCGGGATAGCGGCCAGCTGGTCGTCGCGTATCTTGATCCCTGTCTCGTAGGTGCCGGTGTCCAGCTCGGCTCGGACCTTGAGGCCTTTTCGAGTCCTCGTCGAGGCGATGAGGCCGACGATGACCTCATGCGTGACGAGCGGCCGGCCCCGCCAGTTCATCGAGATGTGGGAGAAGAGCCGATGCTCGATCCTGTTCCACTTGGAGGTGCCCGGCGGGAGGTGGCAGACCGTGATCGCCAGGCCCTTCTCCTCGGCCAGCCTGCCGAGCTCGAGCTTCCACAGCCGGGACCGGTAGCCGTTCGACCCGCCACCGTCGGCCGAGATGAGCAGCCGGGTGGCGTCGGGGTAGGTCTTCGAGCCCACCATCTCCCACCACCGGCGGATCGTCTGGACGGCGAAGGCGGAGGTGTCGTGGTCGACCCCGACCGACACCCATCCTTCGTTCAGACCCACGTCGTAGACGCCGTAGGGGATCGCCTTGCCGAGGGAGGGGTCGATGAAGTCGTGGACCTTGACCTTCTCAGGGGTGCCCTTGGGCTGCCACTCCCGCCCCTTGTTGGCGTACTCGCCCACGAGCTCCTTCTTCTTCGTGTCCACGCTGATGACCGGCTGGCCCTGGTTGAGATGGGTGGCGGCCTGGTCGCTCAGGTACCGGAACTGGGCGTCGCGGTCGGGGTGGCTGCTGCCCTCCTTGGTCTTTGCCGTGGACTGCAGGGAGTAGCCCAGCCCGCGGAGAAGCTCGCCCACCACGACGTGGCTTATCTGGTGGCCCTTGCCTGCCAGCTCCAGGGCGAGGGTCCGGGTGCTCTTGGCAGTCCATCGCAGCGGCGACTCCGGATCCCCCCGGGACGTCGGAGCGACCAGCGCCTCGAGGTCGGCGAGGAGGGTGGGGTCGGTCTTGGTCAGCGCCTTGCGTCCTCCTCCCGGACGCCGGACCCGAGTCGAGGGCTCGACCCCGGCATCGACCTCGGCCACCGCGTCCTGCACCGTGGAGCGGGACATGCCCGTCACCTGGGCGACCATGGCGATGCCACCACGACCCAAGGCCCGGGCCTCCGCCCCCGCGACGATGCGCCGCTGTCGTTCGTCAAGATGCGGCATCACGATGGAGAGCTTCCTTCGCAGCGCCTCCTCGGTGACCTCCACGAGGAGGAGGCTACATCACCCCGGGCTCAAACGCGCGTATTGTTCGCTTCCACTCCCTAACCGGGACGTGCCCGGCGGCGCCGCCGGTGGGCCCCTCTACCACCTGGCCCTGTCCGGCAACTGGGCCGCTGCGATCGAGGCCGGCGAGTACCGCATCTCGGGGCTGGGGATGACCCTCGAGGAGGAGGGGTTCATCCACTGCTCGCTGCCCCACCAGGTCCAGCTGACGGCCGACAAGTTCTACCGGGGCCGGGACGACGTCCTGCTCCTGACCATCGACCCCGCCCGGCTCACGGCGCCGCTCCGGCTGGAGCGCAACCGCCCGGACGGGGAGGCGTACCCGCACCTGTACGGCCCCCTCAACCTCGAAGCGGTGATCGATGTCCGGCGCGTCGCGCCGCAGGCGGACGGGCGAATCGTCGTCGGGGTCTGACCGTCACAGCAAGGCGGAGCGGTTCG
>WHSQ01000186.1 GCA_009380005.1 Actinomycetota bacterium
TGTAGTACGCCTCGAAGTCGACCACGGTCGCGGCCGCCAGCTCCTCGACCTGGCGTTTGCCCAGCTGCTGGCCGCATGCCCGGTCGACCGCGTCGACCGCTTGGTCGAACGATCCGCGGGCGGCCTCGATCGCCGCCAGCCGCCGCAGCCCGTGCGAATGCTTGCCCGCCGGCAGGTTGAGCGCCCCGTCGGCCGGGTGCAGGTTGGCGTTCCCGCGACGCCGATACGCCAGCCGCTCCACGCGCACCGCTCCGAACACGGTCGCAAGCGCCCGCTCGTGACCTGCTTCCACGCTCCCGTGGTCGACCCCGGCGGCATCGACGACCGTCTCGAGACGCTGCTCGCGGTGGGCGCGCAAGTCGAGATGGTCCTGCAGCAGCAGGCGGATCAACTCCCGACCCTCAACCTCAAGAGCGCTCTCGAGTTCGGCATGCTCCAGACCGGCCGTCTCGTCGCCTTCCAGCCACGCCAGCACGCCTGCGAACTTCTCACGCGACGCGGCGAACCCCTCCCGGGCGTCCTGCTCGGCGTGCGCACCCATCATGCTCGCCCACCCTGACGGGCAGCACGACGTTCGCGTAGCGCGGTGATCCCCGCATCAGCGGATCGCTGCAGCTCTCGGGCGGCGGCCTCGTAACGCTCCAGTGCAGCGGCGACCTCGGCCACTTCGCCCTGGGACAAGGTCACCGTTCTGGTGCGGCCACCGTCGGTGTAGCGCAGCGCCGGTGAGGCGTGCGGCTCACCGGTCGCGCAGCGGCAGGAGGGCTTGCCGCAGCGGCGCGTGAACGTGGTCAGCGTGCCGCGTAGCAGCCACGGCTCGGGCATGTCGGGCATCCTCGCTCCCTCTGTCACGGTATCTCGTCACAGAAGGACAGCACAAGCACAGCCAGAAGTGGTGGAGGTGCTGTCGAACGCGTCAGCGCGGGGTTGTCGACACGGCCGAAGGCGTCACTTCAGGAGAGCCGCACCCGTATGAGATAGACGAGGAACGCCGCATCGTGACCGTTACGGCGGTGGAGCACCGAGGCGACGCGTACCGTTCCCGTTGACGGCTGCACCTCATCCGGATGGACCGCTGCCCATACCCCGCGTCCTGCCCGCGTGGGCTCTCACGAGCGGTGGTGCTACCCCTCGATGAGTCCCTGCTCGACGAGGAAGTCTCTGGCCACCACGTCCGGGTCATCGTTGTCGAGTTCGACCCGCGCGTTGAGGTCGATGAGGATGTCGGTGGTCAGCGCCGCCGAGATGCCGTTCAAGACCTCCTCGACCTCGGCAACGGCCACCTCGGAACGCACGATCGGGGTGATGTTCTCGCCGGGGATCAGGTCACGGTCCTCTTCCAGGACCACAAAGCCCTCCTCGTCGATGAAGCTCGACGTCGTGAACACCCGCCCCACATCGATGCGACCCGAGCTCAGGGCCTCGACCGTCTGTGGGCCCCCGGCGTCGGTCACGATGAAATCGGCGAACTCGATGTCGTACACCTCGCGCAACCCGGGCAGGCCAACCGAACGGGTCTCCTCCTCGGGCGGTCCGCCCGCCACCAGCTCACCGGCGACCGGCGCCAGATCGGAGACGGTCGCCAGCCCATACTCGTCCGCGGTCTCCTGGGTGACCGCCAGGGCGTCCTGGTCCTGGGCCTCCGAGGACTCCAGCAGCACAAGGCCCTCGGGAAGGACCTCTTCGAGCGCGGAGCGCAACTCGTCCACCTCGGTCAGGACCTCTTCCTCCTCCTCGGCAAGGAAGCCGTAGGCGGCGCCCAGGTACTCGGGCATGACGTCCAGTTCGCCGCTCTCCAGCGCCGGAAAATAGACCTCCCGTGAGCCGAGATTGAGGTTGGCCTCAACATCGAAGCCGGCCTCTTCGAGCGCGATCGCATACATGTTGCCGAGGATCAACTGCTCGGCGAAATTCGCCGATCCCACGGTGATCGTGCCGACGTCCCCGGCCTCGGCGGCGCCGGTGTCCTCATCGCCCGTGGCGTCCTCGTCCCCGTCGGTCACCTCCGGCGAGCAGGCGGTGCCGAGCAGCGCCATCAGCACGATGGCGGCGCCGGACACAAGAAGGCGGATACGACGCATGGTGCGATTCCTTTCGGTGTGCGTGATTTGTCAT
>WHSQ01000187.1 GCA_009380005.1 Actinomycetota bacterium
GTCACCGAGGCTCCAGACCGGGGAGGCGCGCCCACGGAAAATCCGGAAGCGCCCTCTTTTGCGGGCAGGGCGGAGCCGGCGTAGTAGTCCGAGGGCGGGGTGCGACACGAAGTCGCACGAGTTGAGTGAACGCAGCGATTGGAGGCCGGCACATGCCGAAGGTGTAGTTCCGGGTCAGTGTTCAATGGCCTGTCCCCAGCCTGACGTGCGTCGCCGGTGACGGCGGGGTGCGAAGCTCAGGTGGTCAAGCCAAAGGGCCGCTGTCCCATCCAGCGGCTACAGGCGAAGGGGAAGACCGGACGGGTGAACGCAAGTGAATCCCTGTCCCTGCCTCGTCATCGGAAACCTCGCGGATGGGAAGTTGTAGCGAGGCCAAGGGCTGGCCGCTGGAAAGCGGCAGGCGCCGATTGGGAGACCCTAGCCCGGTCAGAGAACACCGCCCGCCCTCGGGGTATGGGGGGCGCCCACCCCGGTCGCATCTCGCTCGTGTGGAACGTGACAACCCCGTTGGGGTCCGGACGCGCACTGCGTGCTTCGGTAAGCCGACCGCAAGGAAGGCCCCACTCCCCAGCGGGCGCAGGATGACCCAGAAGCGAACGCCGGCAGTCGAAAGGCGGCAGGAAACCGGGACGAGAGGCGTCGGCCTTCACCGACGCGGTTCTGGATAACTGGCCGGATACGGGCTCGTGCCCGACCCGAAAGGGTGCTGACAGGAGTCAGGTGAGCCCGTGAGGAAACGATGACGACGACGACGGAACCGACGGACAAGTTAGCCTCGATCCTCGGTCCCTCGGCGTGTAGGTCCGCCTCTCGGTCTTGATCCGCGGAAACCCTTGTGGTTGCTGGGTTTGTGGGAGTGGCTGCGACTCGCTTGTAGGTGAACTTCTTGAACGAGCAGAGCGCGGTGCGGTTGTGGTTTCCATGGACCCCGCCCTGTGGCTGACCGGTGACAACCGCGGAAATCCTGTAGTTACGCGGTTGTGAGCCAACAGTCCGGTGGCGGTTGCGGCCCTTGGGACGTCTGCGGTTCTACGATTGGTTCATGACGTTCAGAAAGACCACCTGAGGTATGCGGGCGGGCGCCGAGTACTTCGTGGAGCCGGGGGAACCGGCCCAGCGGCGCTACGAGGCGCTGCGCTGCTACTTCGTGGACGACGCCAGCGCCGAGGCCGTGGGCGCCCGCTTCGGGTACTCGCCGGCCACCGTGCACCAGCTCGCCGCGGAGCTGCGCGCCGGGCGGACCAGCTTCTTCCGGTCCTCAAAGCCCGGCCCCAAAGGGCCGCGCAAGACCACCACCGTGCGCGACCGGGTGCTCGTGCTGCGCGCCCAGGACCGCTCGGTGACCGAGATCGCCGAGGCGCTGACCGCCCAGGGCCACCCGGTGTCGGCCCAGACGGTGTGGGCGATCCTGAAGTCCGAGGGCCTGGAGCGGCGCGGGCCGGGCGGGCCGGCGCCACGCCTGGAGCCGGTACGCGCCAAGGCCATCAGCGACTGGCCGGCCGGAGCCCGCTACGACTGCGACCACGCCGGGCTGTACCTGCTGCTGCCGGCCATGGCCGAGCTGGGCCTGGACACCCTCGTGGGCGCGGCCCGCTACCCGGGCACCAAGGTGCTGTCGTCGTTTCACTCCCTCGCCTCGCTGCTGCTGCTCAAGGCCAGCCGTCGGGGCCGGGCCGCCAACGCCTTCCCGCTGGGAGCCGACCCCGGGCTGGGCCTGGCGCTTGGCCTGGTGGCCCTGCCCAAGGCCACGCATCTGACCAGCTACTCCTACCGGGTGCGGCGCTCATCCAACGTCGCGTTGTTGGAAGGCCTCGCTCGGCGGTGCCGCCAGATCGGCCTCTACCACGGGCAGGGCGGGTTCAACCTGGACTTTCACACCATCCGCCACGTCGGCGAGCAGGTCCCCCTGGAGGAGCACTACGTCGTGTCACGCTCCCAGCGCACCCGCTCGGTGCTCACCTTCTTCGCCCAGGACCACGACCGAGATGGTCTACGCCAACGCCGACGTCACCAAGGCCGAACAAGCCAAAGAGGTGACCGCCTTCGCCGAGTTAGGGGGCCCCGAGGTTTCCGGACAGGGACCACTATGATCCCCGTCTGGAAGCTG
>WHSQ01000188.1 GCA_009380005.1 Actinomycetota bacterium
CAGCCTCGATCGGCTCCGGGATTGCAAGCTCTAAGCCGCGATGCGGTCTGGCATGGTTGTAGTGGTCAACGTAGGTCCTAAGCACCGCCTCAAGATGTCGGCGTCCGCCAATCAGCAGCCAGTCGAGGCACTCCTCTCTTACTGTTCTGACCCACCGCTCCCCGACCGCATTGGCTCTCGGCGCTCGGATCGGCGTGCGAATCACTTCCACGCCGTCGGCCGCAAAGACTTCGTCGAATGGTCCGCAAAATTTGCTGTCCCGGTCGTGGATCAGGAACCTGAGCGGCTCACTCCGTCCGTCGAGATGAAGCGTGAAGTTTCTCGCCTGCTGAGTGGCCCAGTCGCCGTCAGGATTTGCGGTGCAGCCGACGACATGCACTTTGCGCGTGGACAGCTCGATGAAGAACAGCACATAGAGGACGCGTCCCCACAGGGTGTAGACGGTGAAGAAGTCGGCGGCGACGATGCTCGCTGCCTGCTGGTGCAGGAACTCCGACCAGCTCGGGCCGCCTCTGCGCGGGGAGGGGTCTATGGCGGCGCGCCTGAGGATGTCTCGGATGGTGGTCGCGGGGAGACCGTGGCCTAGCTTCTTGAGCTCGCCTTTGATGCGCAGGTAACCCCAACGCGGGTTCTCTCTTGCCAGGCGGATGACCAGCTCCCTAAGCTGCATCGGGGTCGGAGGTCTGCCGGGGCTCTTTCTCCCCCACCTGCGCGCCCGGCCAGTGACGAGCTGACGGTGCCATCTCAGCACGGTCTCGGGTCGCACCACGAAGGAACGCCAGCGATCGCGGGGGAGCAGGCGGCTCAGAGCAGCAAGCAACACTTTGTCCTCGGAGCGGAAACGCGGCTTGCCCTTCTTACGAGAAATGATCTCGAGCTGATGGCGCAGCACCAGGATCTCGATGTCTTTGGCATCGACTCTTCGGCTGCTGAGACCACGGTGCGTAACAGTAGGCGGCAGATTATGTAAGCGAGCGAGATCAGTGGATGAACCTCCCTGGATCGGCAACGGGGAGAGGACCCTACGGTACGGACAGCTCAAGCGACAAGGCGAGAAACGCCCTGGTCGAGTCCCGCGATCATGTTTTTCGCACCCTTCAGTGCGTTCGCGAAGCTCGCGGAGAATCCGGAAGTCGACTGCACGGTGAACGGACCGAGTGAGTTCCATGTCGTCGGAGTCATCAAGGAACTGGAACATCGAGCACCGGCTGGGCGAGATCCACGTGCCTACCCTCCTCACCTCGGGCCGGCACGATGAAGCCACTCCAGAACCGGTGCAGGTCGTGCACGACGGCATACCGGGGTCCGAATGGGTGGTCTTCGAGGACAGCGCCCACATGGCAAACGCCGAGAAGACCAAGAGTTACCTCGAGGATGTGGACGACTTCTTGACGCGGGCGGAAGCGTCCCCCTAGCTCTCCCGGCATGCCTTCGCTTCATGGCGAGAACGGCCGAGGCTGCCCAGTCTTCTTCAAGCGCCGCTATTGTGGGCGCATGGATCGCTCTCCCGTCTCCCTCGTCGAGTTTCCAGCCGACGACCCCGAGCGCGCCCTCAGATTCTGGCAAGGTGTGCTGAGCGTTGAGTTCGAGGCTCGCAAGGGTGGCGAAGGAGAGGGTTGGCAGACTCGTTCCGATGCGGCCGAGATAGGTGTCCATAAACGCGGGACCGGGCCGGGCGACACATTCTCGTTGCCGTATCTCATCGTGGATGACATGGCGGGCACTCTTCAACGAGTGATCGAGCTTGACGGCACCGTAGTCCATCCCGGAGACCCCTTCGCTATCTGCAAGGATTCTGAGGGAAGTCCCTTTGGGCTCATGGCTAAACTGCAGTGAGGCCGCGTCAGAACGAGGGCGCATCAAGCCCCCGCATGGGTGCGGTGCCGAATCAGAAGGCGTTACGTGCTGCCGCGGCGAGGCCGTCCGCGTCCGGCTACCCCACGAGGACTGACCGAACTCGTCTCCGCCGCTGCACTTCTCCACGATCTGGGTCACGTGACTGCCACACCATGGAGGACGAGTTTTCAATCCTCGGAAAAGCATGATG
>WHSQ01000189.1 GCA_009380005.1 Actinomycetota bacterium
CGTCGCGCAGAACCAGTTCAATATGGCGCTCGAGGCCCGGCCATAGCAGCGGCGACAGAGGTGTGAACAGGCTCTGGGTGAGGCGGGGCAGCGCAATGAAGTGAGCGTCGCGAACGGAGTTTGTGCCCCGGCAGGGCACTCTCTACATCATCATCTGTATCTGTGCAGAGACGACCTGTAGGCTCGCGTCGGCAACTGACTATCGCCGGAAGCTTTGAGGTCCCCCCAGGTTCCCGTGGTCTCGATGAGTCGAGTCTCGAGCGGTGGCGACAGTATGGCGCTTGGCTCTTCGGTTTTGGTCCGCTTTTCGTGGGTCTAAAGCTGGTCGGGCAACCCCGAATGGAAGAGATGATCCAAGTGACTGGGCAACGAGAGCGCAGGCCCGGCAGAGGAAGCCGCGCCCGATGAGAGCTGCCCCCTGAACTTCCCGTATCAGAGCCCCGTTGGACGCGCGTTGGACGCGCGAGAGCGAAAAACAACGATAGACGACGGCAGGGCCGGACTCCCGAAACCGTCCATCTAGCAGGAGAGATACAAGATTCTGCGCAACCTTGCGAAACGACGAAAAGTCCAGTGAAGCTGTTTCATAACCCGGAGGTCGCGGGTTCAAATCCCGCCCCTGCAACTGGGAAGCCGCAGGTCAGGAGGGTGAACAAACGTTCGCCCCTCTTTCCTTTTCTTCGCTCTGCAACCATTCTGCAACCATTCACTCTCCTCAAGCTGTTTCAGCCATGCCATGCCTTGTCACTTCCGCTTGCGAGGGACACCCCCGGATGGACACTGCACCTAGACCCTCCGGGGGCTCCCTACGCGAGCGCGATAGCTTCGGTCAGGTTGCCCCTGGGAATATCCAAGACCTCTTTGACTGTCAGATCGTGCTCGTCCATTGTCATCACCCCCCTTCGGGATCGGTGTCTTCTATGAACGCCTGGGCGTCCCGGACAAGAAGGTCCGGCAACTCTCGCAGGAGCTCATCACAGGATTCGTTCGGAACGTGGAAGCGAAATTGGGACAGTCTCCGGCTCGTCCACTCTCCAGGCATGAAGACGCCCGTTCCAGAGTCGTCGTGAATCGCATCCAGAAGGACAAGCCTCTCATCGTCATGTGGAAGCTCATCGATAAATGCAGCGAACTCTCTCAGCCCCGCCACGCAACGCAGGTTCCTTGCGTCTTCGGGATACTCCTCTTGCTTGTGGAGTCGCCATAACGCTTGTTCGCGGGCGTACTCCGCTAGCCATGCTTGAAGCGCGGAACTTGTTGCAGATGAGTCAAGTTTCTTGTAATTCGGTCAAGTTCACGTCTGGTCGGTCTGAGGCGAAGCCTCGTTAGTTAGTGGCCAGGGGGTGGTCCCTAGCCATGCTTGAGCCACGGTTCTTGTAGTAAACGGGTCAAGTTTTCAGGCAGCGAGACGCGCCCTTTCGACGGTTTCTGCGATGGCCGCGTCCAATCTGTTGAAGTGGGTCTGTAGCTTGGTCGGCGGGGGTCGAGCTCCCGGCCCGATCTCGGCGAGTGTGGTGCGGAAGAGGCGCGCATAGGTGCGGGTGAAGAACAGCGATGTTCGCAGCCCTGCGTCGGTGACGCGATAGCGGTGGGTCCCGTCGATGCGCTCGATCAGCCCATGCAGGCGTAGCCGTCGGAGGTCGTAGGTCATCCTGCCCTGGGTCATGGAAGCCGGGTCTATGCCAGCAGGGGCGCGAGGAGCGCGTGCATGTCCTTGTTGCTGAAGCCGCAGGCCAGGTAGGTGAACGACACGAGCACGGCGAACAGCGCCTGCACCCTGGGGTCGTGGAAGCGGAGCGCGGATGCGCGCTGACGATCAATGGTGATGGGAGCAGTGACCTGGTTGAACGCGTCTTCGCCGAGGGCACAGTCGTGGCTGATCGTTTGGACGTCCAAGAGACGTCGGTTGGCGGAAAAGCCGACCTCCCGGAGTGCGGGCAGGTTGTGCAGCCGCTTGACGACGGCGAAGTCGCGGGCGTTGTTGACGACGGTCTCGGTGCGCAGCGCCCGCTCCTCCTTGAGATATTGCTTGATGAACG
>WHSQ01000018.1 GCA_009380005.1 Actinomycetota bacterium
GAAGAGGTCGACGAGTGGCGCAAGAAGGATCCGATCCCGCGGTTCGAGCGATACCTGAGATCGGTCGGCGTGCTCGAAGACGAGAAGATCGAAGAGACGAGAGAGCAGATGAAGTCCGAAGTCATGGACCAGGCGAAAGAAGCCGAGGAGGCAGACGCCCCCGATCCGTCGACGGTTGCTAACCACGTCTACGCGGATCTGGAGGTCTGACGATGGCGGAGAAGACGCTGGTTCAGACGATCCACGACACCCTGTTCGACGAGATGAAGCGTGACGACCGCGTCCTCGTTCTCGGGGAAGATGTCGGTGCGCGCGGTGGTGTGTTCCGCGTGACGATGGGCTTCCTCGACGAGTTCGGGCCCGAGCGCGTCATCGATACGCCGCTGGACGAGTGCCTCATAGCGGGTGTTTCGATCGGGATGGCCGTCGATGGGCTGCGGCCCGTGGCCGAGATGCAATTCGCCGATTTCATCTTCCCGGCCTTCAACCAGATCGTGCAGGAAGCGGCTCGCATCCGGTATCGCTCGAACGGCGACTTCGGTTGCCCGCTGGTGATCCGCACGCCGTACGGAGGTGGCGTGCACGGCGCGCTCTACCACTCGCAGTCGATCGAGGCGTTCTTCGCACACGTTCCCGGTCTGAAGGTGGTCGCGCCGTCGGCCCCCGAGGACGCCAAGGGGATGCTGATCCAGGCGATCGAGGACGAGGATCCCGTGATCTTCCTGGAGCACAAGAAGTGCTACCGCTCGATCAAGGGTGAAGTCCCCGACGATCGCTACAGGACGCCGTTCGGCAAGGCCGTGGTGCGCCGCGAAGGCACAGACCTGACGGTCGTGTCGTACGGGCTGATGCATCATTACGCGGTCGAGGCTGCGGAGCGTCTGGCCGGCGATGGGATCGACACGGAGGTCATCGACCTCCGCAGCATCTACCCGCTGGACATGGAGACGGTGCTGGGATCGGTCGGCAAGACCAGCAAGGTCATGATCGTGTACGAGGACAACAAGTTCCTCGGTGCGGGGGCCGAGGTGGCCGCCCAGATCGCCGAGAGAGCGCTGTTCGAGCTCGACGCACCCGTGGTCCGTATCGGAGGGGCGCACATCCCCGCGATGCCCTACGCGGGATCGCTCGAGAGCGCCTTCCTGCCCACGGCGGATACGTTGGAGCAAGAGATAAGGAAGCTCGCCGAGTACTAGGCCGTTATGGCTGGAGAGACATGAGCCAGACGCTCATCCCGACCATAAGGACCCGCCAGCAGGTCGAGAAGGACCTGCGGCGAGGGGTGCCGATCCGCGACGCGCCCGGCGATGGCGCCCCGCGACCGTCGTCCAGGCCGGAATGGCTGAAGGTTCGCGTGCAACAAGGCGAGAACTTCACCGAGCTGCGCAACATCATGCGAGAGCGGGGACTCCATACGGTGTGCGAGGAAGCAGCATGTCCCAACATCTACGAATGCTGGGAAGCGCGGGAGGCCACCTTCCTGTTATGCGGCGATCTTTGCACCAGGCGCTGCGCGTTCTGCGACATCATGACGGCGAAGCCTCAGCCCCTCGATCCCGAGGAGCCGGCGAAGATCGCCGAAGCCGTCCGCCTGATGGGCCTGCGCTTCGCGGTGATCACCGGGGTCGCCCGTGACGACAAGGACGACGCCGCCTCTGCGCACTGGGCCGCCACGATCCGAGCCGTCCGTGAAGCCATGCCCGGATGTGGGATCGAAGTCTTGATCCCCGACTTCAAGGGTCGCAAGGAAAGCCCGCGCGCATCGCTGGCGCGCGTGATCGAGGCCCGGCCCGACGTCCTGGCCCACAACCTGGAGACGGTCGCTCGGTTGCACCCCAAGATCCGGCCCGGTTTCGGTTACCGCGCCAGTCTGGATCTCCTCGCGTGGTCGAAGGAGCTGCGCGCCGACCAGGTAACGAAGTCAAACCTCATCGTTGGGATGGGGGAGCGCGAGGAAGAGGTCTACCAGGCCATGCGGGACCTTCGTGAGGTCGATTGCGACGTCCTGACGATCGGTCAGTACCTCCAACCGAGCGTTGCGTGGCATCTACCGGTCGATCGGTGGGTCCATCCAGACGAGTTCTCTCGCTACAAGGCCTACGGCGAGCAGGAGCTGGGCTTCGCGTGGGTCGAGTCGGGGCCCCTGGTCCGCTCCAGCTTTCACGCGGGCAAGCAGTACCGCAGCGCGGCCGCCCGGCTCGGCGCCTGAGTCAAAAAGGATCGCCGGTGCGCGGGCTCCTCGCCACCGGCAAATGGCGCCTCATCTGACCCGATCGCCGCCCATAGCGGTTACTGTTCGAGGAACCTGTCGCCGCGGCTCCTGGGGTAGGTCGGCTTGGGCGGTCGGCCTGGTGCAACGGCAGGTTCAGACGACGACGGAGCGATGCGTGCAGAGCAAGTGCCGTGTCCTGATCGTGGATGACATGCCGGACATCCGGCTCCTCTTGCGGCTCAACTTCGAGCAGGACGGACGATTCGAGGTGGTGGGCGAAGCGGACGATGGCCTCGAGGCGATCGGATCGGTCGCGGCGATCCGTCCCGACGTCGTGGTTCTCGACCTTGCCCTTCCGCGGATGGACGGACTGCAGGTGATCCCCCTGATCAAACAGCGCTCTCCCGATACCGAGGTCATCATCTATTCGGGTTTCGCGGCCTCACAACTCGAGGCGACCGCGCGGACGTTGGGCGCCGCTGCATATGTGGAGAAGGCGGCGTCGCTGACGAGCCTGAACGAAGCTCTGCTCGATGCCTGCAAGGTCGGCTAACCGCCGACCGCCCTTGCGGCACGGATGATCGCTTCCACCGATCGGTCTACGTCTTCTGCGGTGGTGCTCCAGTTCGAAAGCGAGATCCGCATCACGGCCTGGCCCTTCCACGTGCTCCCGCCCAGCCAACATGTGCCGTCGCGCTGGACGTTGTCGATCACGCGGCGCGTCCGCTCGTCATCGTCACCGAAACGTACGAGCACCTGATTGAGGACCACGTCGTTGAGGACGTCGACGTCGGGCTGGGCCGAGAGCTGGTCGGCGAAGCGAAGGGCCAGGTCGCAGCACCTCTCGACCATCTCGACGATGCCCGCTCGACCCAGGGCTCGGACCGCGGCGTAGATCGGGAACGCCCGGGCCCGGCGCGACGACTCGGGGGTGTACTCCATCTCCTCACGGGCCGCGGACTTGAGCAGGTAAGAGGCGCTGATGCCCGTGGACGCGCGATGCGTCTTGGGGTGGGCGCAGAAGACGAGCCCCGAGTCGTACGGGACGTTCAGCCACTTGTGCGCGTCCGTAGCCCACGAATCGGCCTTGTCGTGGCCCTTCAACAGATGCATCAGACGAGGACTAACCGCGGCCCACAGCCCGAAGGCTGCGTCCACGTGGACCCAGCCCCCACGAGCATGCGTGATGTCGCAGATCTCATCGAGGGGGTCGAAGGCCCCCGTGTTGACGTTGCCCGCCTGGGCGCACACGATCATCGGTCCGTCTATGCCGGCGACGGCGTCTCGGAGCGCGTCGGCTCGCATGCGTCCCTGGTCGTCGGCGGGCACCAGCACCTTGGGCGCACCCAACCCCGCGAACCGCAGTGCTCGATCCATGGTCGCGTGCCGCTCTTCACCCGCGACGACCGCGATGGTAGGTGAACCTTGCAGGCCGTCGGCTTCCACGTTCCATCCATGGTCGGTGAGCACCTGATGGCGAGCTGCGAGCATCCCCACGAAGTTCGCCATCTGGCACCCGGTCACCATCGCGAACGACGCGTCCTTGGGTAGAGCCAGCAGCTCCTTGAGCCATTCGCCGGCGATCTCTTCCACGACCGCGGCAGCGGGGCCGGCTGCGACGAGGCCGGCGTTCTGGTCCCACAGCGTGGTGAGCCAATCCGCCGCCAGCGACGCCGGCGTCGAGCCTCCGATCACGAATCCGAAGAATCGCGGTCCGGCGGTGGCGACCAGACCACTTTCGGCGGATTTCATAAGGTCGGTCACAACCGTGCGGTCGTCCAATCCTTCCATCGGGAGAGGGCCGTTCAGCGCGGTCCATAACTCGTCGACCGTCGCGGTGGACCCGACCGGTCGCTCCGGCAATCCGTCCAGGAAGCGCTCCGCGTGTGCAACAATCTCATGAAGAACGTCGTGATCGTCCATCCGAGCCTCCTTGTTCGCTTCCAACATCCTCTTGGTTGGCCCCGATCCGGGCAAGGTGGTTCCAGGGGTTCGCTGCCGCGCCGTCTGGGCGCTACGGTCATCGAGGAGCGGATCGATGAGATGAGCAGATCGACGGCTCGTGAGGTTGTGAAAGGGGGAGCTCCGATGGTCGAGGTTGCTGCTTGCCATCGGAGGTCGCCGGGTATCATTCGCACGATAGAGGATCGAACCGATAGGGAGGAACAGCCGGTATGACGTACGTGATCGCAGAGCCGTGTATCGGCGTGAAGGACCGTGCGTGCGTCGATGAGTGCCCGGTCGACTGCATCTACGAGGGTGAGGAGCAGCTCTTCATCCATCCCGAGGAGTGCGTCGACTGCGATGCATGCCTACCTGCGTGTCCCGTCGATGCCATCTTCCCAGCCGACTCCGTGCCGGCTGAGTGGACCAGCTTCACAGCGCTCAACGCCACGTGGTTCGAAGAGAACCCCGAAGCTTCGGGCGGAGCGATGGAGAGTCCCTTCGCACCCGCCGAGGAGCGCGGCGAATAACCTTCGGGTACTCACAGCGGAGGGTCGCGATGCGGCCCTCCTGTCGCGTGCGGCTGCGCTCTGATGGCCGAGCCACCTACCGACTGGCGACCCCTCCTCGGACGCAAGGTCTCGGTGCGATACGCGCTGAGAGGCGATCCCGAGCACCCCTTCTCGGAGGCGATCGGGATGCTTGGCTCGGTCGAGGGAGAGGGCAAGGATGCCGCGATCACGATCTTCACCAAGCGAGGCGAGAGCGTCAGGATGCGCGCGGCAGACGTCCTCGCGGCGAAGGTCTTCCCGCCGGCACCCGGATAACGGACATACCGTTCTAGAACGATGTCGGTTGGGCGTCCCGATGCGGCGTTATCATCGTCCTAACGAGTTGTAGAGGAGATGTAGTGACGCAAGCGCCCACCAAGCAGGGCGAGAGACGCCGTCAGGAACTCGACCGAGTAGTCATCAGATTCGCCGGCGATTCGGGCGATGGCATGCAACTGACGGGAGAGCGCTTCACCTCCGCCACAGCCTTCTTCGGCAACGACCTGGCCACGCTTCCGGACTTCCCCGCCGAGATCCGCGCTCCGGCCGGAACGATCCCCGGGGTCAGCGCTTTCCAGATCCACTTCGCGGACTACGACATCCTGACCCCCGGCGATCAGCCCAGCGTGTTGGTTGCCATGAACCCGGCCGCTCTGAAGGCCAACCTCGAGGACCTCCAGCACGGGGGCTTGCTCATCGTCAACAGCGACGCCTTCGAGAAGCGCAACCTCGAGAAGGCCGGCTACGAAGCGAACCCGCTGGACGATGGATCGCTCTCCGTCTTCCAGATCGTCCAGATCCCGATGACGAAACTGACGGTCGAGGCCGTCAAGGGCACGGGCCTCTCCAAGAAGGAAGCTCAACGGTCCAAGAACATGCTCGCCCTCGGGGTCATCTCGTGGATGTACGGACGGCCGCTGGATCCCACGATCGAATGGCTCGAGAAGAAGTTCGCCAAGAAGCCAGGCATCGCCCAGGCGAACGTCTTGGCGTTACGGGCCGGCCACGCCTTCGGAGAGACCGCCGAGCTGACCGCGTACGAGGTGAAACCTGCGGTCCTGGCGCCGGGTACCTATCGGCGCGTCAACGGGAACCAGGCCGTCGCCTACGGGCTGATCGCGGCCAGCGTGCAGGCGAAGTTGCCGCTGTTCCTCGGCTCGTACCCGATCACCCCCGCCTCGGACATCCTGCACGAGCTCTCGCGTCACAAGAACTTCGGCGTGCGCACGGTGCAGGCTGAAGATGAGATCGCCGCGATAGGCATGGCGATCGGTGCATCGTTCGCGGGGCATATCGGCATCACTACGACGTCGGGACCCGGGCTCGACCTGAAGTCGGAGTCCCTCGGCCTGGCCGTCGCGCTCGAGCTGCCGCTGATCCTCGTCGATATCCAGCGTGGAGGACCCTCTACCGGATTGCCCACCAAGACCGAACAGTCCGATCTGCTGCACGCGATGTACGGGCGGCACGGTGAGTCCCCCGTCCCGATCGTCGCGGCCTACTCGGCATCGTCGTGCTTCTGGGCCGCGGTCGAGGCGGTCCGGCTCTCGATCACGTACATGACGCCCGTGATCCTCCTGACCGACGGTTATCTCGCCACCGGAGCGGAGCCGTGGCGGTTGCCCACGATGGACAAGCTCCCGCAGATCCCCGTCAGGTTCGCCACCCAGCCGAACGTCGGGGATCAATTCTGGCCCTATCTGCGCGACGACGTGACATTGGCTCGACCATGGGCCATCCCGGGCACCCCGGGCCTCGAACATCGCATCGGGGGCCTGGAGAAGGCGGATGGCACCGGCAACATCTCGTACGACCCGGAGAACCACCAGCTCATGACGGAGATGCGCGCGGCGAAGGTCAAAGCCATCGAGGAAGATATCGAGCCTCTCGAGTGGCGCGGTGACGAGGACGCTCGGGTCCTGGTGCTGGGATGGGGTTCGACCTATGGATCGATCGGCGCGGCCTGCCGCCGGCTACGGGCGCGGGACATCAAGATCGCTCAGGCCCATCTCAAGCATCTGAATCCCTTCCCGAAGAACACCGGGCAAGTCCTGCGCCGCTTCGACAAGGTCATCATCCCGGAGATGAACACGGGCCAGCTGGCGAAGCTGATCCGCGCCGAGTTCCTGATCGACGCGAAGTCCATCACGAAGGTGAAGGGCCTTCCGTTCCGGGCGGGAGAGCTGGAGGAAAAGATCGTGGAGCTCGCCTCATGACGCAGTCCAACGAGGGACCGAGCTTCCTGGAGGGCGTGGGCATCACCGAAGCTACCGGCGGTGTGACGACATTGACGCGCAAGGACTTCACCTCCGACCAGGAGGTCCGCTGGTGTCCGGGGTGCGGCGACTACGCGATCCTGGCCGCGGTACAGAGTCTGATGCCCGATCTCGGGATCCCGCGCGAGAAGATCGTGTTCGTGTCCGGCATCGGATGCGCGGCTCGTTTCCCGTACTACCTGGACACCTACGGCGTGCACGGCATCCACGGGCGGGCCCCCGCGATCGCGACGGGGATTGCAACGGCGCGTCCCGACCTGCATGTCTGGGTCGTGATGGGCGACGGGGATGCGCTGTCGATAGGCGGTAACCACCTGATCCACGCCTTGCGCCGCAACGTCAACCTCAAGCTGTTGATGTTCAACAACCAGATCTACGGCCTGACGAAGGGCCAGTACTCGCCCACGTCCGAGAAGGGCAAGATCACGAAGTCGACCCCGTTCGGCTCGCTCGAGACGCCTTTCAACCCGATCTCGGTCGCTCTGGGGGCCGAGGCGACCTTCGTGGCTCGCACCATGGATGTCGAGCGCAAGCACCTTCCAAAGGTTCTGCGTCGTGCAGTTGCACACCGGGGAAGCGCTTTCGTAGAGATCTATCAGAACTGCAACATCTTCAACGACGGCGCCTTCATGGCGCTGTCGTCGAAGGAAGGTGCGACGGGCAACCGCATCTACCTCGAGCATGGGAAGCCGATCCGCTTCGGCCCCGACGGCGCGCGGGGAGTCGTTATGCATCCCGACGGGCAGCTGGAGATCGTCGACGTGGCCTCCGTGGGCGAGGACAAGATCCTGCTGCACGACGAGTACCGCGACAACCCAAGTCTGGCCTTCGCTCTGTCCCGCCTCGCCGATGGCCCGACGCAACCGACCCCGATGGGGGTCTTCAGGGATGTCGACCGCCCGGTGTACGGCGACGCCATGGAGCACCAGCTGCACGCCGCCGCGGAGCGTCAGGGACCGGGCGAGATCGAACGCTTGCTGCACGGCAGCGATACGTGGACGGTCGATTGAGCGAGCAGCGCCCATCCGAGGAGCAGGTCGAGGAGCGGGCCCGGGAACTGGAACACGGCGGAGAGGGCGTCGAGGACATCGAAGGCGATGCCGCCAAGGCCGAACGCGCCGCGGAACGGATCCTCGAGGACTCGGAAGGCCGCACGTTCGACCCCGCTACCGTCGACCCGGAGGATGATTCGGTGATCCGGAGGAACTCCGAAGAGACGGCGGCGAAGGGAGACGATGCCTGAAGACCTTTCCGCCTTCGAATGGCCCGCATCCCCCGTGACCGAATAGGGGCTACTGGCTGTAGGTCACGAGCGGAGGATCCCCCAACAGGTCGGCCGGCGGGAGCCTGAGGTTAGAGTCTCGGGCCATGGCTGAACCCGTACACGGCGGACTCGTCGTCACTCGAACGCTCACGGCGCTCGGCGTGGATCATCTCTTCACGCTGACGGGCGGCCACATCTTCCCGATCCTGGACGGGGCCCATCAGGACGGACTCCGCATCGTCGATGTTCGGCACGAGCAAACGGCGGCATTCGCTGCCGAGGGCTGGGCGCGCCTCACCCGCAAGCTCGGCGTCTGTGCCGTCACGGCGGGCCCGGGCGTCACGAATGCGCTGAGCGCCCTCGCCCAGGCCTCCTTCAACCGGGCCCCCGTTCTCGCGTTGGCCGGCAGGGCCCCCGCGTTCCGCTGGGGGCAGGGGTCGCTCCAGGAGATCGACCATGTCCCGTTCGTGCAGCCCCTGGCGGAGGCCAGGAGCGTGCTCGATACGGGCTCGGTCGGCAAGGAGGTGGTCGAGGCTGCTTACCGCGCCCTGACGCCGCCGCGGGGCCCCCAGTTCCTCGACGTGCCGCTGGACGTCCTGTTCAACGTGGCCGAGGCCGAGGTCGAGGTACCGACGTTCGATGCCGCGTCGTTAGATGCAACCGCCGAGACCGCGGCCGGATCGGTCGCCGAGCTCATCACGGTCTCCGAGCGGCCCGTCCTGATGGCGGGTTCGAACGTGTGGCTGGATGGGGGCGAGGACCCGCTGCGGGCGCTCGCGGAGAAGGCGGGTCTCGCGGTCTTCATGAACGGCCAGGGGAGGGGTTGCCTCCCGGCGGATCATCCGAACGCGTTCTCCCGTAGCCGTTCGCACGCTCTGAAGAACGCCGACCTGGTCGTGGTCGTGGGCACACCGCTGGACTTCCGTCTCGGCTTCGGAGACTTCGGCGACGCCAAGGTCGTGCACATCGATTCGGCCCCCACTGCCGAGCACGTCGAGCTGGCCACCGAAGGGATCTTCGGACTGACCGGCGCGGTCCTGGACGTGATCGCAGGCGCCATCTCGAAGGCTCCCGATACCTCGGCGTGGCTGGAAACGTTGCGACGGATCGAGATCGAAAAGAGCGAGGCCGCACGCGCGGAGCTGGCATCCGACTCCAGCCCGATCCATCCCATGCGGATCTACGGCGACCTCGGGAAGCTCTTGGATCGCGACGCGATCGTGATCTGCGACGGCGGCGACTTCGCTTCCTACGCGGGGCGCGAGATAGCGTCGTACGAGGGCGGATCGTGGCTCGACCCGGGACCCTATGGGTGTCTGGGCTGTGGATTCGGTTACGCGATGGCCGCACGGTCCGCGTACCCGGATCGTCAGATCGCGCTCTTGCTGGGAGATGGAGCGCTGGGCTTCGACGGGATGGAGATGGAGACGTTGGCTCGTCTCGGTCTGCCGGTCGTGTGCCTGGTCGGCAACAACGGCATCTGGGGCCTGGAGAAGCACCCGATGCGGGGTATCTACGGATACGACGTCGCCGCGGAACTGCAACCGGCCTTGCGCTACGACACCGTGATGGAGGCCCTCGGAGGGAAGGGCGAAACCATCACCGCTCCCAACGAGATAGGTCCCGCCCTGAAGCGTGCGTTCGCGTCGGGCGAGCCCTACCTCGTGAACGTCCTAACCGATCCCGAGATCGCCTACCCTCGCTCGGCGAACCTCGCGTAGTGCCCGACGTCGACATACGGGAATACCTCTTCACGGCACTCGAGGCCGCCTCGGATTCGGGAGCGACGTACGTGGACGTGCGGGAGGTATCCACCGAGTCGCAGGCCCTGGCGACGAGGGGATCCGCCATCGAGGCCGTCGATCACAGCGAGAGCGTGGGGTATGGGGTGCGCGTAGTGGTCGGCGGAGCGTGGGGTTACGCGGCTTCGGCCCGTACCGGGGACGATCGAACCGCCGTCGACGTAGCCCGACGGGCCGTCGCGGTGGCGAGAGCGAGTGCCACCGCCCTCAACCAGCCGGTCGAGCTCGTCCCCGAGCCGGGACACGTAGACGAGTGGTCCACGCCCATCGAGCGAGACCCTTTCGATGTGTCGCTCGAAGACAAGCTTCAGCTCCTCCTAGCCCTCAGCGAGCCGCTCGAGAGCTCGCCGGACATCCGGGCGGGCAAGGCGACGATGGACCTGATCCGTTCTCGTACGACGTTCGCCTCCACCGAGGGGGCCCGGATAGTTCAGACGATCTTGCACTCGGGGGCGGGTATGGAGGCGACGGCCATCGCGGACGGAGACGCTCAGAGCCGCTCCTTCCCCGGCTCGTTCCGAGGACATCTCGCTGCAGGCGGCTTCGAGGTCATCGAGGCGATGCGTTTGGGCGACAACGTCGAACGCGTTGCGGCCGAGGCAGCAGCGCTCTTGACCGCGCCGGAGTGCCCGAGCGGCCGGTTCGACCTGGTCCTCGACGGACACCAGGTGATGCTCCAGGTGCACGAGTCGGTCGGTCATCCCACGGAGCTCGACCGCGTGCTGGGGATGGAGGCCGCGTACGCCGGCACCTCGTGGGTGTCGGTTCCCGACCTCGGCAACGTCCGGTACGGATCGGAGCACGTAAACATCACGGCCGACGGCACTATCCCGGGTGGCCTCGGAACGATCCGCTACGACGACGAGGGCGTAGAGGTGCAGCGGCTGGATCTCATCCGTGACGGGATCCTCGTGGGCATGCAATCGTCGCGCGAGACGGCTGCTGCCTTAGGCGCCGACCGTTCCAACGGGACGATGCGCGCCGACGGCTGGGAGAACTTCCCGCTGATCCGCATGACCAACATCAACCTGCTGCCGGGCGAAGGTTCGCTCGAGGATCTGATAGCAGATGTCGACGACGGCATGTACATGGCGACGAACAAGTCGTGGTCCATCGATGACAAGCGGAAGAACTTCCAGTTCGGTTGCGAGATCGCGTGGCAGATCAAGAACGGCAAGCTTGGTCGCATCTACAAGAACCCCCGCTACACGGGGATCACGCAAGACTTCTGGAACTCTTGTGACGGCGTTGCCGGCGAACGCGAGTGGTACCTGTGGGGAACGCCGAACTGTGGCAAGGGCCAGCCCGGCCAGGTGATGCGCGTGGGACACGGGACGTCACCCGCACGGTTCCGCGGAGCCTCTGTCGGGATCGGCGAGTGACGGAGGGGCAGGTGACGGAGGGGCTCGAAGGCGAGGCCCGCCGCGCGATCCGATCCGTGTTGGAGAACGCGCCGGCCGACGGCGTCGAGATCGTCTCGGTCTCATCCGATACGGGCCTGACGCGGTTCGCTAACTCCCAGATCATCCAGAACACCGTCCGCCAGGAAGTACGGGTTTACGTGCGAGTCGTCGTCGGAGACCGGTGGGCCACGGCCACCACGAACCAGCTCGACGAGTCGCACCTCCGCGCGGCCCTCGACGGCGCGATCGCCGCGGCCAAGGTGTCGCCGCCGGACCCCGAGTTCCCCGGCTTGGCCGTTCCCGACGACGTCGGCCGGCCGCGACCGTTGCGTCGTTTCGATCAGGCGGTGGCTGCGTGCGACCCGGAGGGACGGGCGTCACGCGTCCGAGAGATGTTGAAGGCCGTCGGCCACCACAACTGCGCGGGCTACATCGAGACCCTCGCCGGGGCCATGACGATCGTGTCGACGACCGGCGTCGACTGCAGCGACGCGTACACGCGCGGCGCCATCCAATGCTTGGTCGACACGGGGAACGGAACGGGGTGGGGCGAGAGCTACTCGCACGCGCTGGATGAGATCGACGGTGTGAAGGCGGCTCGTGCGGCAGCAGCCAAGGCGGAGGCCTCCAACGATCCGGGCGACGCCGATCCGGGGATCTACGAGGTCGTTCTCGAGGCCTCGGCGGTCGCGACGATGCTGGAGTACCTATCGTGGGTCGGGTTCGGAGCCAAGTCCATGATCGAGGGGGAGAGCTTCTTCACGGAGCGCAAGGGTCGGCGAGTGGCGATCCCGGCCGTCACCGTCCTCGACGACGCGACCGACTCACGTTCGATCGGCGTCGGATTCGACCTCGAAGGAGTCCCCAAGCAGACGGTCGCGGTGATCGATGGCGGCTGGGCGAGCCAACCGGTGACCGATCTGCGCACGGCCCGGCAGCTAGGCACGACTTCAACCGGACATTCGACCGGCTCGGTGGAGTTCGGACCGTACGCGGCGAACGTCGTGATGAGCGGCGGCGACCATTCGTTGGAGGATCTCGTCGCAGCGGTGCCCGACGGGATCCTCGTCACGCGCTTCCATTACGTGAACGTTCTCGACCGGCCGGAGACGCTGTTGACCGGTATGACACGGGATGGCACCTTCCGCATCCGCAATGGTGAGGTAGCCGAGGCGGTGAATAACTTCCGGTTCGTCCAGAGCGCGCTGGGAGCGCTTTCCGCCGTGAGGGGGATCGGCGACGACGCCAGGGCTTTCTCGGAGGCCTACGGGTCCTTCGTGGCCCCCAGCCTCCACATCGGTGAGTTCCACTTCGCATCCCGGACCTCGCACTGATGCAGGCCCATCAGCTCTGGCACCTGGTGGTGCTGGGAGTCACGCTGCTCGCGGCCGCCGCGCTCGCGATCCTCGTGCTCGCCCCGCTGGTATTCGACGGCACTCCTCCGGATCTCGCCCGCCGCCGGCCCCTCCTGCTCGGTTTGATAGCGCTGGCCGCCCTGCTGCTCGCCGCGGAGTGGCTCTTCGCCCATTGACGTGGTCGGACGGGAATGCTCGCCATGGCGCCCCCGTTCCCTATACTTAGGCGTACCAGGAGGCGTCTTCGCCCCATGAAGGAGGAAAGCTGTAGTGACCACACCCACAGAGGCAACCACCACCGCTCCGCCTGAGACGATCTCGATCACGGCCTCGGCTGCTGCCAAGGTCACCGAGCTCCTCGATCGAGAGATCTCCGCCGCTCCCGAGGAGCACGAGGGCAAGGACTACTCGCTCCGCGTCGCGGTCCAGCCCGGCGGCTGTGCCGGACTCCGCTACGCCCTGTACTTCGACGACCGGCAGCTGGACGACGACTTCGTCGAGCGCTTCAACGGCGTCGAGGTACGCATGGACAAGATGAGCGCTCCGTACCTACGGGGAGCCGAGATCGACTACGTGGACGGCCTGCAGCAGTCCGGTTTCACCATCAACAATCCCAACGCCAAGGGCTCGTGTGCCTGCGGCGATTCGGCTCACTTCTAGGCCGACGGCCTAGACCATCGGGACCCGCCTGAAGGGCGGGTCCTTATGCGTGTACCCCCTTTCCGCACGCGTGGCTCGGCAGCGGCTAGGATTGGGCTGCTCATCGAGAGCGGAGGAGGGTCCGGCCCGTCGATCCCGCCGCAACCACCGGATCACCACCCGGCAGGTGCGAACCCCGGACGGATGAGCGGCTTCGAGCTCCGAGCCTCCGCCGTCCGGGCGTGAGGCTTTTTCATATGCAGCGTCGTGAGGAGGAGGTAGCGAGTGGCGATCCGAACTACGTCCGCAGGGGCGTACCCCAAGCCCCCGGACGAGGGCCAGACGTTCGTGCTGCGCAAGACCTTGCAGGCGATGGACCGCGGCGAGGCGACTGCAGAAGACGTTCAAAGGGCGGTCGAGGACCTCGGCCGGCAGATGATCGAGGAGCAGGAGAAGACGGGCGTCGATCTCGTGACCCACGGTCATCCCGGTTGGGAAGACATCCTCACCCCGTTCGCTCGCCACATCGGCGGTTTCGAGATCGGTGGCCTGCTGCGTTGGTTCGACAACAACGTCTATTACCGGCGGCCCGTATCGGTTGGACGCATCGAGTGGCGCGGGCCTTCGTCCGTGGATGCGTTCAAGTCCGCCGACTCGGTCGCTACGAAGCCGGTCAAGGCGGTCATCCCGGGCCCGATCACGTTCGCCCGGCTCTCCATCGACGAGTACTACAGCGACCACGACAAGTTCGTCGGGGCGATCGCCAAGGTGCTCGCCCAGGAGGCGTTCGAGCTGGAGGCGTCGGGCGCGGAGGTGATCCAGATCGACGAACCGGCCCTGCTCGACGCGCCGGAGGATCTCGCCCTGGCGCGTGAGGCTGTCGGGACCGTTACCGGCGAGCTGAATTCGGCTACGACGATCCTCGCCACCTACTTCGGGGACGCGAAGCGGCTGGGGGCCGAGCTGTTCGATCTCCCGGTCGATGGGTTCGCCCTGGACTTCGTCGCCGGCCCCGACAACTTCGAGCTCGTCAAGCAGTTCCCGAAGGACAAGATCCTTCAGGCCGGCATCGTCGATGCTCGCAACACCAAGCTCGAGCCCGTGGAGGACATCGTCGACCTGGCGCAGAGGCTGTTGGAGAGCGTGGACGCCGATCGGCTGTGGCTCGCGCCCTCCGCTTCGCTGGAGTTCCTTCCCCGCGAGAAGGCTCGTGCGAAGCTCGAGAGATTGACCGAAGCAGCCGGGGAGGTGGGAGCGTGATGGCGGAACTTCACAAGCCGGATCTTCCGGGAGCGGGCCTCTGGACGACCTCGGTCGGCAGCTTCCCGAAGCCCGACTACATCATCAAGGCGCGTAGCCGGTTCGCGCGCAAGGAGATCAGCCGCGAAGAGCTGCGGGAACTCGAGAAGAAGGCCACGAAGGACTGGATCGACTTCCAGGAGTCGATCGGTACCGATCTGTTGGTCGACGGCGAGATGTACCGCGGCGACATGGTCGCCTACTTCGCCGAGGAGATGCCCGGGCTCGAGATGGGCGGTCTGGTTCGATCGTACGGCAACCGGTACTACCGGAAGCCCATAGCGACGGGGCCAGTCGGACGTGACGAACCGATCACCGTCGAATGGTGGAAGTACGCGCAGTCGCTGACGGACCGCCCCGTCAAGGGCATGCTTACCGGGCCCTACACGATCTGTGACTGGTCCTTCAACGAGCACTACGAGTCACGTCGCGACTTCGTGCTGGACCTTGCGAAGGCGATCCGCGACGAAGCGCTCGATCTGGAGCGTGCCGGCTGCAAGTACATCCAGATCGACGAGCCGGCAGCCTCCACCCGGATGGACGAGCTCGACCTCGTGACGGAGGCGATGGACATCGTTACCGAGCCGCTCACGGTGCACACGCTGACACACATCTGCTACGGCGACTTCCACCACGCCTACCCGAAGATGCTGGACATACCGGTCGATCAGATCGACCTTGAGTTCGCCAACTCGGAGTACACGCTTCTGGAGGAGTTCGGTGAGCATCCCTTCACCAAGTACATCGGTCTCGGCGTCACCGACGTCCATTCACACCTGCTCGAGCTCGTCGACGACATCGCCGACGGGATCCGCAAGGTGATGAAGTACATCCCGCCCGAGAGGATCTTCGTCGATCCCGACTGCGGCCTCAAGACCCGCTCGATCGACGAGGCCAAGGCCAAGCTCACCAACATCGCCAAGGCGGTAGAGATAGTCAGATCCGAGCTCTAGGAGCCACGGAGGCGCCCTGTTGCGGTCGGAACCATGTCTGATCTTTCTTCTCTAGAAGAACCGCATCCACAGCACGTGGGGCGACTCGGCGCCGTCGTCTGATAATCGGTAGGCTGCAGCCACAAGACAGGGGAGCCCGGTTGGGCTGAGAGGGCGACGGAGGTCGCCGACCCTTTGAACCTGATCCGGTTAACACCGGCGGAGGGAGGACCACGTGAGCTCCGTGCAAGAGCGCCTCGAAGCCCTGCCCGCGTGGGGCATAGAGCCGGTTCCGGAAGAGCATCGCCATCTGTCCGGCGTCGACCTGGCGATCCTCTGGGGAGACCTCGGTATCGGTCTGCTCGTGATGGTGACCGGCGCGCTCCTGGTGCCGGCGCTGGGCTTCTTCCAGGCCTTGGTCGTGATCGTCATCGGGACCGCCGTGGGCGTGGGGCTCCTCGCGCTTGCGGGCGTGGCCGGTGCCGACCATGGCGTACCGACGATGGTTCTGTTCCGTCCCGTCCTCGGCATCCGGGGGTCGTGGCTGCCCAGCGGGTTGAACGTCGTCCAGTTGATCGGATGGACCGCGGTCGAGCTGTGGGCGATGGCGGAGGTCGCGAACATCGTGGCCCGCCGCTACTTCGACTTCTCGGCGCGCTGGTTCTGGTTGGCTCTGATCGCCGCGATCTGCGCTGCCCTGGCGATATGGGGGCCGGTCGGAGTCGCCCGCGTGTGGATGAAGAGGTTCGGTGCATGGATCATCGCCGGGATCTCTGCCGTGGTGACCGTGATGGTGCTCGCATCGGGCGAGACTCGATCGGCGCTGGGCGCCGCGGGGACGGGGGGGTGGCCCACCTTTGGCAGCGCGCTGGACCTCGTGATCGCAATGCCCATCTCGTGGCTTCCTCTGGTGGCCGATTACAACCGGTTCGCGCGTGGTTCGCGCGGAGCATTCGGCGGTACGTTCATCGGCTACTTCATCGCGAACGTATGGCTGTTCGCCTTGGGGGCGATGCTCATCTTGGCCGGCGACGCATCGGCATCTCCCGCCGGCATCGCGGCTGGGATCCTCGCCGTGGGAGGCGGATCGCTGGCGGGTGTTTTGCTGCTCACCGGCCTGCTCTTCGGAGAAACGGACGAAGCCTTCGCGGATATCTACTCGGGGGCGGTGAGCATCCAGAACATCGTCCCGAAGGCATCCCAGAGGGTCCTGATCGCCGGCATCACCGTGATCTCCGCCGCGCTCGCCGCGCTATTGACCATGACGGCGTACGAAGTGTTTCTGTTCCTCATCGGATCGGTCTTCGTTCCTCTCTTCGGCGTTCTGGCGTGCGATTACTTCCTCGCGCGCCACCGGCAGCTCGATCTTCGGGCGCTCTATGATCGCTCGGGCCCCTACTGGTACCAGAGCGGGATCCGGCTGACTGCGCTGTTGCCCTGGTTCGCGGGCTTCACCGTCTATCACTGGATCGCCCCGACCGGCCCCGACTGGTGGATAGACCTGTGGAGCGGGACGTTCGGCCCGGGACTATCGACGAACGCGCCGTGGCTGGCGGCTTCGCTGCCTTCGTTTGCGGCGGCGTTCTTGCTGGCGTGGTTGGGCACTCGACTATCATCACGATCACCCAAGAAAGAGGTGTAACGGATGAAGATCCAGGCGACGTGTCGAACGTGCGGGCGGAAGTTCCTTCTCTCTCAGATCGGGGAGGACTCCGACGCCCCGGGACGGTGTCCGTTCTGTGGCGCTCACTTCGCCAAGCAATACTCGACGGTTCTGGTCGATGCCGTCCGGGACGCCGAGAACGCGGCGACCTACTTCGCCCACGCCCTGAGCGGGCTCGATTCGTTGGAAACGGGCTTCGAGATCGATTACGACGCCCTTCTCGCCGAGATCTCGGCACGGGTCGGGCACTCGGCCTCCGGTAACGTCGCCTAGCCGGCATGGCCGAAGCTACAGCCGCCCAGCCCGGTCGCGTGCTTCTCTGCGCCAGCCGGGACCAGAGCATCCTGGATGATGCTCGGTACGCTTTTCCGGCCGACGTCGAGGTGCGCTGCGTGTCGGATGCCCGGGAGGCTTGGCGAGAGCTCGAGCTGCTCATCCCCCACGCGGTGATCGTCGACATCCAATCGGGAAGCGCGGGCGGGTTCGACCTGGCGCGCGATATGTCGCAGTCCGACCGCCTCAAGGACGTTCCCGTCCTGATGCTGTTACAGCGTACGGAGGATGCCTGGCTTGCTCGGCAGGGGGGCGCGGATGCCATCCTTGTAAAACCCGTGCTCGGCGATGAGCTCGTCCGCGAAACGCTCGCACTGATCTCCTAGTACGCCGCACCGCGAGGTGCTCTCTTCCAATTCTTCGCGCTCCCGCCCACTCGCGAAGTCGCAGGTCAACCTGGTTGCATGCTTGTAATTACAAGCCTAGAATTACAAACATGTCATGGCTGGCGACGGGGCGGTCGTTGGCCGATCGGTAGACGGGAGCCGAAAGGAAGGCCGGGGGATGCAGCGGATCACCACCAAATTGCTTCAGCCCGTCGAATGGCAAGCGAAAGCGCGATGCGCGGAGGTCGATCCCGAGATCTTCTTTCCCGAACGCGGCGGTTCGTCGAAAGCCGCGCGCGCGGTGTGTTCGCAGTGCGAAGTGCGTTCGCAATGTCTCGAATACGCGTTGAACAACAAAGAACAGTTCGGTATCTGGGGTGGAACTTCCGAGCGCGAACGTCGTCGTCTGCGCAAAGAACGCACGATGCGTCGTCTGCGCGCGGTGTCCTGAAACGCGCTCGCGCAAACAAAATCACGCCCGCAACGACCGATATTTCTCCAACTTCTTCCTGTTTAACTCAGAAAATGCTTGAACCGCGCCAAGAAATGGTGCGTAATTACTCGTTGAGCGCGCGTTTGTGAAGCGCGTTCAAGTAGTTCGGTGATCGCGTCGATGCGTGACACCGCAAGAGCAGGAGGTGGATCATGACGATCCACCGAGAGCGAATGGAGGTGCCGGGGTTGGCAGCAAAGAAGACAACCGGTCGCAAGAGGTCTACTGGTCGTAAGACCACACGTAGATCTCCTGCGCGGAAGTCGACTGCGCGCAAGTCCACCGCACGACGGTCGACGGGTCGCAAGAAGTCCACGGCTCGCAAGAGCACGGGACGGAAGAAGTCGACCGCGCGTAAGTCGACGGGTCGCAAGAAGGCTACGGCTCGTAAGAGCCCTGCCCGCAGGAAGAAGTCGACGGCGCGCAAGTCGACGGGTCGCAGGAAGTCCACCGGCCGGAAGAAGTCGACCGGTCGCAAGAAGTCCACGGCTCGTCGCAAGAGCACGGGACGAAAGAAGTCCACGGCTCGTCGCAAGAGCACGGGACGAAAGAAGTCCACGGCTCGTCGCAAGAGCCCGGCTCGCAAGAAGTCCACGGCTCGTCGCAAGAGCGCGGGACGTAAGAAGTCCACGCGTCGTTAGGCGTTCCCGACCAGCGCGGCTTCAAGCGAGCGGCCCGGTTCCGTAAGGAGCCGGGCCGCCGCCGCGTTCGGATCTGGCTGATATCGTTCGGGCACAAGTCCCACTAATTCCGTGTGGACGATCGGGATCTTCCGGAGCTCTGCGTTCAGCGCGACCGCCTGGAACGCTTGGTCAATCGATGTCAGCTCCGGGTCCACGATGTTCATCGACACCTGAGAGACTCCCGGTGAGATCGCCAGTCCGAGGGCCCTCAAGCCGGGAAGGCCGGCGCCTCGATCCCCCCCGCCCTTCCGTACGGCGGCGGCGATCTCCTCGGCCGCCCGGCGCTCGCATCTCAGCCATACGTTGAAGGCGATCAGCACGCCGCGGGCTCCCACGCACACCACTCCACGGCGGAAGTCGATCTCCGAGGTGGTCCCGTGGTCGGGCGCCAGACCGCCGTTGGCGCGCTGCTTCAGAGTCCCGAGCCCACCCCGTCGCAACTGTGGAAGCTCGCGAGTATCCGCACGAAGCGCTGCTTCGCCGTACAAGTAGACTGGTAACGCGGCGCGTTCGTAGATGGACCTTCCTGCTGCCCGTGCCGCGGCGATCGCTTCGTCCATCGAGCCGGTATGCGGCACGTAGGGACATACGTCCAAGCCGCCCAATCGCGGGTGAATGCCGACATGGGTGGAGAGGTCGATCTTCGAACAAGCAACGGCCAGGCGGATGGTCCCTTCGATCAGAGCGTCGGTGGGCCCCGCGACGGTGTACACGCTGCGGTTATGGGTCGGGTCGGCGTGGACGTCAAGGACACTCGCTCCCGCCGACGAGATCTCTTCGGCGTAACGAGAGATGGCCGCTTCATCCCTGCCCTCGGAGACGTTGGGCACGGCGATCAGCCTGCTCATACGGGTTACCGTAAGAGAGATGACCGAGTATGGCTACACGGTAGAGATCCCGGAGGGCTACGACGAAGCGGTCATCCGGACGAGGCTCGCTCTGCGAGGTGAGGGTTTCTCGATCCTGACCGAGGCTCATATCGGAGGCATACTGGGACCGGAGGCCGGCACCGAACGCCAGTACCTCATCTACGGCGTATGGAACTCCGTGATGGCCACGCAGGAGCTCGGACCGGGCGCGAACGTCTCGGTCCATCTTCCCTGCAATATCGTTATCCAAGAGACCGGCGGATCTGCGGTGGTGGCAGCTCTCGATCCGGAGGATGCGGTGGAACCTGGTGGAGCCGATCCCGTCCTGGCGCGCGAGGCGCGTGACGCGCTCGGTCGCGTGTTCCAGAAGGTATCGAGCGCTTTATGACGGATCTCGTGGGGATGCGCGAGATTATCGATCGCTTCATCGGGCGACTGGACGAGGTCGTCGAACGTTGCACGACGGCGATCTGGGAAGCCGTTCCCGCCTATGCCCGCGTCGGTGACGACCTGATGCAAGATGTGCGCGACGCGGTGAGGGAGAACGTCGCCATCCTGTCGAGGGTGTTGAGCCAGGGTCGCGATGTCGGCCGGGATGACCTCGAGGCGTTCGAGAGGACCGGAGCCCGACGGGCCGAGTCGGGTATCCCCCTGGAAGATGTCCTGCACGCCTACCGGACCGTGTCCAGGGTGTGCTGGGACATCCTCGCCGAGGAGTGCCGGAAGCAACCGGGGGACGTGGTGGAGCCGACGATCGCACTGGCCGAGGCGGTCATGCGCTACACGGACCAGCTCTCAACGACGGTGGCGGACGCCTACGCCCGGGCCCAGCGTGCGATCGTTCGGGAGCAGGAGGGGGCCCGCAGGGAGTTCCTGGCGGATCTCCTCCACAAGACCGATGCCTCGCCGGAGGACATCTTGCGGCGAGCCCACACCTTCGGCTACGACCTCTCCTTGGAGTACGTGGCGATGGTGGGCGGCGCTCCCGAGTCGGAGCGGAAGGAGGCAGCCGTCTCGGCGGCGTTCTCGTCCATAGCTGCGAGCGTCGCCCGGGAGCCGATCGTGCTGCAGCGTGGCGAGCACACCATCGCTCTCTTCCCGTTGGATCCCAACGTCGACATCGTGACGTTACCGGACAAGCTCATCGCCGAGCTCGGCGGGGAATGGCGGTTCGGCGTGGGATCGCCGCAGCTCGGCCTGGAGGGGATCCGACGCTCCTATCTCGAGGGTCGGGAGGCCCTGGAGGTCGGGACGGCCCTCAACTTCGCAGGTGGCGTCTACCGGTTCTCGGACATCCTCATGTACCACTTCCTTCGGATCGAGCCGGCGATGGTAGATCAATTCGTCGGGCAGACGCTCGGCCCCCTCATCGAGTACGACGAACGCCGCAAGGGTGAACTGATAAAGACACTCGAGGCGTATTTCGACGCGGACGGCAGCGTGAAGCTCGCGGGCGAGGCGCTGTTCGCTCATCCGCATACCGTGAGTTACCGCCTCAAGCAGATTGAGCGACTCACGGCCTGGTCGCTGAGGGACCCAGAGGACAAGTTGCGTCTGCAGCTAGCCCTGCGCGCCTACCGCTTGCAGCTCGCACGTCCGGCATCGCCGGCGCCAGAATAACGGGTTACCAGGCTCCGCCGCCACCTCCACCACCGCCTCTACCGCACCCTCGAGCACGCGGTCGGCGATGCCGAAGGCGATGCCGCGACCAGGGGAGCATCACCCAGATGACGCCGCGCCGAAGGCGCGTCGCTGCGCTTGTTGCCACGCTGCTAACCTCCCCTAACCGTGGCTGACAGAGTCTTGATCATTGGTTGGGATGGCGCCGATTGGAAGGTGCTACGCCCGATGCTCGATTCCGGTGAGCTCCCGAACCTTCAGGGGCTGATCGATCGCGGCGCACATGGTGACTGCTTATCGACCGTCCCGTCTCACTCCTGGTGCGCATGGCCTTCATTCATGACGGGTCTGAACCCGGCCGGCCACGCCGTCTTCGACATCCTCGAACACAAGCCCGGCGTGACGCGTCGTCTGCCCGTCACATACAACTCCATCAGGGCGCGAACGATCTTCGCCGACCTCACCGCCGCGGGCAAGACCACGTTGGCGTTGAACATCCCCTTGACCTTCCCGGCCCCCGAGCTGAAGGGCAAGGTGATCGCGGGAGGCGTGTTACCGGCGGAACGCTCCTACACCTATCCTCGTGCGCTGGCCGACGAGCTCGATGCCAATGCTCCTTTCCCGATCAATGGGATGAGCTGGACGACCTTCCGCAACCGGCCCGAGGCGTTCCTCGACGAGGCCGCCGCGATCACAGCCAAGCGCCAGAAGGCGTTCGAGTACTTGCTCGATACGACGGAGTGGGACTTCGCCACGCTCGTGTACGTCTCGACGGACCGGATCCAGCATTGCCTGATGGAATACGTGTCGCCGGATCATCCCGAGTATCAGAGGTTGAAGGACGGCCCTGTCGCGAAGCAGACCCGCGGTGTCTACCAACAGCTGGACGAGGGCCTGGGCGAGCTCTTGAAGCGCCTCGACGACGGCGATCTGGTCATCTTCATGTCCGACCACGGTCACCAGGCCTGTACACGCTGCTGCACCATGGATCGGATCCTCGCTCACCTCGGGTGGCTGAGGTTCGGGAAGGGCTCGGCCGCTTTCAACCTCGTTCGATGGGGGCCGGGTCGCCGCATCGCTCGGGCCGTCTACGACAAGCTGAAGTTGCACGGGAAGGTGAGACTGCCGGCCAGCCCGGTCGACTGGACGAAGAGCCGGGCCTATACCTCGGTCGTTTCCACCGGAGAGGGCGTCTCCGTGAACCTCAAGGGCCGCGAGCCACAGGGCATCGTCGATCCGAAGGATTTCGAAGCGGTGCGTGAGGAGCTCGCCCGGGCGCTCGCCGAGTTCAAGGATCCCGAGACGGGTCGCTCGCCGATCGGCAAGATCTATCGCAAAGAAGAGGTGCTGTCGGGTGCCTTCCTAGACACGGCCCCCGACCTGCTGCTGGTGCCGGCCGAGCAGTACTCGCTGACTCACGCGAAGGCGATGGTCGAAGAGGCCGACTGGCTGTCGGGCGATCATCGCCTCGAGGGGGTCGTCGTTGCCGTGGGGCCGAAGGTGAAGCCCGGACCTCTGGAGGAGACGGCACGGCTCATCGACCTGGGCCCCACGGCCCTGGCGACCTTGGGCGTGCCCAGCGCCGTCGAGCGCGACGGGAACGTCCTGTCGGCGCTGGCGGGCGACGACGCGGAGCTCGAGGTCTTGACGGGCGACGCCGCCGCGGCAGCGCAGGCCGGCGGCGGACTAACCTCTCAGGAAGAGGACGAGATAGAGGACCATCTCCGCGGCCTCGGTTACGTCGAATAACTCCGCCGATACGAAGGACCCATAGCTCCAAGGAGGACGAAGTTGGCTACGCGTGCACGTAGGTCGTGCCTGTCGGTTCCCGGTTCCTCGCCCAAGATGCTCGCCAAGGCTCCCGGGCTCCCCGCCGACCAGGTCTTCATGGATCTCGAAGACTCCGTCGCTCCTCTCGCCAAAGAGGATGCCCGCGGCAACGTGATCGATGCGCTCAAGAACAACGAGTGGGGTGAGAAGACGGTCGTCGTTCGCATCAATTCCATCGATAGCCAGTGGGCGGCCGACGACCTCAAGACCGTCGTCGAGAACGCCGGCCCGTACCTCGACTGCGTGATGATCCCGAAGGTCCAGCACGCCCACGAGGTTCAGTTCGTCGATCACATGCTGCGGATGATCGAGACCAACACCGGACTCGACCGTCGCATCGGTATCGAGATCCAGATCGAGACCGCCACGGGACTTCGCAACATCCACGAGATCGCTCACGCGTCGGACCGCGCCGAGACGCTGATCTTCGGTCCCGCCGATATGAGCGCGTCTCTGGGTCTCCCAACCGTCACGGCCGGACTTCCGATGCCGGGCTATCCCGGCGACCACTGGCATTGGGTGCTCGAGACGATCCTGGTCGCGGCACGCGATGCCGGTCTGCAGGCGATCGACGGCCCCTTCCTGCTGATCAAGGACCTGGACCTGTTCCGCGAGATGGCGTTGCGGGCACGGGCGCTCGGCTACGACGGCAAGTGGGCGCTTCATCCGGGCCAGATCGACGTCCTCAACGATGTCTTCACGCCGACCCAGGACGAGTACGACAAGGCCGAGGCGCTACTCGAGGCCTACAAGCACGCAACGGACGTCGAGCGCACCGGCGCGGTGATGTTCGGTACAGAGATGATCGACGAGGCGTCGCGCAAGATGGCGATCCAGTTCGCCGAGCGCGGTCGCGCCGCCGGTCGCACGGTGTCGAAGAAGCTCGAGGACTTCCAGAAGGAATGGGAGGCGAAGGCATAGACATGCTCGAGCTCAGCGACGTCCAGAAGAGCATCATCGAGACGGTCCGTGACCTCGTCGAGAAAGAGGTCATCCCGATCGCCGAGGAGCTCGAACACAAGGACGAGTTCCCGGAGAAGATCGTCGAACAGATGAAGGAGATCGGGCTCTTCGGACTGACCGTGCCCGAGGACTACGGCGGCATCGGCGAGGACCTCGTCACCTATGCCCTGACGGTCGTCGAGCTGGCTCGGGGATGGATGAGTCTGTCCGGCGTGCTGAACACGCACTTCATGGGCTGCTACCTGATCAATAAGTTCGGGACCGACGAACAGCGTCGGCGTTACCTGCCGATCATGGCGACGGGGGAATGGCGTGCCGCGCTGGCCATGTCGGAGCCGGAGGCCGGTTCGGACGTCCAGGGAATCAAGACGAAGGCGATCAAGGATGGCGACGACTACGTCGTCAACGGCCAGAAGATGTGGTTGACGAACGGGCTGCGGTCGTCACTGGTGATGACCCTGGTGAAGACCGATCCCGACGCCGACCCGCCCCACAAGGGCATGAGCATGCTCATCGTCGAGAAGGAGGGCGGCAACCCGAAGCCCGCTCCCGGCCTCGACGTCGGCAAGAACATCGAGAAGATGGGCTACAAGGGCGTCGAGACGACCGAGATGACGTTCAGCGACTACCGCATCCCGCAAGATCGGTTGCTCGGCACCGAGGAGGGGGAAGGCTTCCGCCAGGTGCTCGACGGCATCGAGATCGGCCGGGTCAACGTCGCGGCCCGTGCCGTGGGCGTGGCCACCCGGGCCTTCGAGGAAGCGATCAAGTACGCGCAGCAGCGCAAGGCGTTCGGCAAGGCGATCGCCGAGCACCAGGCGATCCAGATCCACCTCGCCGAGATGGGCACGACACTGGAGGCGGCGAAGCTGATGCTGTACTCCGCGGCTCAGAAGAAGGTCGCGGGGGAGCGCTCCGATCTGGAAGCGTCGATGGCCAAGCTGTTCGCCTCCGAGGCCTGCCACGAGATCGTGACCAAGTCGCTCCGCGTGCACGGGGGGTACGGGTACTCCAAGGAGTTCACGATCGAGCGTCTCTACCGCGACGCGCCGTTCCTGCTGATAGGCGAGGGCACCAGCGAGATCCAGAAGACCGTGATCGCCCGGCGCCTGCTGGAGAACTACAAGCTCAAGTAGCTGCCACGCGGGACCGGCTACCGCTCCGCTCGTACCGGTCGAAGCTTTGGCGCCTCCGTGCCGCTATCCGCAACCCACGCACCAAGGCTTGGCTTCGTCTCACATCGGCTACCGCTCCGCGGTCGTGCGGTTCGCGTTCGGCATCTGACGCACCCACACGGTGGGGCAGGTGCCAAACGCTAACAGCGACTAAAAGAATGCACTCTTTCGGGCTCCAAGCACCGCATAGGTGCACCGTTGCGGCTGTTAGTCGAGGTCGCCGGCTTCTATGCGTTGTAGGCGGTCGCTGCGCGCGTCTCGGACTAGTTGGTGGCCCAGGAGAGGTTGCAGGGTGTCGGGTTCCTTCATGCCCTCGGCCACGATGGTGAGGAGGTCGCGCAGCGAGATGATGCCCACGACCTTGCCGTCCGCAGCCGCGACGGGAAGGTGGCGGAACCACTTCTGGAACATGATCTCGGCGGCTTCCTTGAGGCTGGTTTCCGCAGGGATCGTCACGACGTCGTTGGTCATGACATCGCCGAGGCTGATGTTCTTGGGGTCGCGCCCGAGGCCGATCTCGCGCAGGACATCGCGTTCGGTGACGATGCCGCGCAGCTGATCACCCTCCATCACCAAGAGGGAGCCGGTCTGCGCCTTCCACATCTTCGAGGCCGCTTCAGCGAGCGTGTCGCCCGGGGAATCGGTGACGGCGGCGGCCGTCATGATGTCTGACACCTTCACGGCAGAGAGTCTAGCCCACCGCGCCGGGCTCTCCGGGGCCTAGACTTCGCGTATGAAGGTCGGTCTGGCGCTTCCGCACTACGACACGAGCCTCGCGGGGCGAGACGTCTCGTACGAGGCGAACGAGCGTATCGCCCTGCAGGCAGAGCAGTCCGGGTACGACTCGATCTGGGTGTCCGATCATCTCTTCATCGATTGGGGGAAGTACGGGGGGCCGTCCGATCCGCAGGGTTCCCTGGAGTGTTGGACCACGATGTCGGCTCTCGCGGCCCGCACGAAGAGGGTTCGGGTCGGCTCGCTCGCTTTGTGCAACGACTTCCGTAACCCCGCTCTGCTGGCGAAGATGGCGGCCACGCTTCAGCTGTTGTCCGGAGGTCGTCTGGAGCTCGGTGTGGGAGCCGGATGGTACGAGCCGGAGTACCGGGCCAGCGGCATCACCTTCGACAGAGCGGGCCGGAGGATAGAGCGCCTCGGCGAGAGCCTCGAGATCGTCCGGCATCTCCTCGACGGTGAGGAGCTGGTGTTCAAGGGCGACCACTACACGATCGACGGCGCCATATGTCGCCCGCTGCCCGAGACTCCTCCGCGTTTGTGGATAGGAGGCAAGGGGAACCGCTTGCTCCGGACGGTGGCACGCGTCGCCGACGGCTGGAACTTCTCCTGGTTGGGCACGGTCGAGACCTACGAGGAGCGGCTCCGGGCCTTCGCGCGCGCCTGTGAGGACGAGGGCCGGGAGCCGGATTCGGTCGCCCGGTCCGTGGGGGTCAAGGCGCTCGTGGGCTCGGACGACGCCGACGTGCGCAGACGGTTCCAACGGTTGGTCGAGCGCACCCCGTCCGGCCTGATGGAAGCCTTTACCGAGGGGGGCGAAGTATCCTGGGAGTCGTTCCGACGGAGCCATTTCGTCGGATCGGTCGATGAGGTCGTCGATCGCCTGGGCGGGCTCAAGGAGCTTGGCGTCGAAGAGGTGATCCTCTCGCTCGGCACCCTTCCGTTCCAGGTCTCGGACGAGGAGGACGTCGGCATCGTCGGCACCGAGGTAGCACCGCAACTCAGATGACGAGGAGGCAACGAGTGGGCAACATCGGACCAACGGAAATGCTGATCTTCCTGGCGATACTGTTGCTGATCTTCGGCGCCGCGAAGCTCCCGAAGCTGGCGCGTTCGATGGGCCAGGCCGGTAAGGAGTTCAAGGCCGGGCTCAAGGAGGGCTACCAGGCCGAGGACGTCGAGGGCCCGTGTCCCTTCTGCGGGAACGAGATCGGAGCGGACGCCAAGTTCTGCCCCGGTTGCGGCAAGCCTGCGAACGAGGTCGTCGCCGAGAAAGAGAAGAAGAAGACCGCTTAGCCGATCTCTACGGGCTGAGCAGCACCTTCATCGCTTCGCGCGACGCGAACGCCTCGTAACCCGCGGGAGCGTCGTCCAGCTCCAAACGATGGGTCACGATCTTCTGAGGTTCGAGATCGCCCTTCGCCACCGCGAACAGAGCATCGTCCCAATATGCTTGCACGTTGGTCATGCCCGTGAACTGGATCCTTAGACCCGAGATCCACGCCCGACCCATCGCCAACTCGTAGCGTTCCGCTCCGTAGACGCCGACGATGGTTGCGCGGCCGCCGGCCGGAGTCAACGTCCTGATCGCGGTCTTGAACGCGGGAACGGCTCCGACCGCGTCCATCGCTACGGTCGCCATCTTCCCACCGGTCGCGCCGGAGACCGCTGCCCCCACATCGTCGTCACCGACGACGATGCCGTCGAACCCCAATTGCTCGGCCCCGAAGCGTACGCGTCGCTCATCCGTGTCGAGTATCAGCACGCTTTGGGCCCCCATCCGCTGCGCGGCTCCCGCACACATCAGACCGACGGGGCCAGCACCGACGATCACCACGACGTCATCGGCATCGATGTCGGAAGCGGCGGCAGCGTGGAACCCGGTCGCCAAGATGTCGCCGCCGAAGATGGCTTCCTCGTCGGAGAGTCCCGAGAGGGCACCGGATAGGGTCTTGAGGTTCGTATCCGCGTTCGGGACGCGCACGTATTCGGCCTGGGCGCCGTCGAGGTCCCCTTGGAGCTCGCCCAGACCGAGGGCGCGACGGTCATCGCAGAAGTTGAACCGTTTCGCGAGGCACGCGGTGCACTCTCCGCATGCGATGAGGAACGAGCCCAGGACGCGAGTGTCCTCCCAGTGCTTGGCGACGCCTTCGCCCAACTCGGCGATGCGGCCCACGAACTCGTGGCCGATCACGCCGCCCTTGCGCATGCCGGGCGTCTTGCCGTCGAGGACGTGGAGGTCGGAGCCGCAGATCGCGGATAGCTTCACCTCGACGATGGCATCCTTGGGGTCCTGGATCTGCGGTTCTTGCACGTCTTCGACGGCTACCTTGCCCTCACCCGCGAACACCACCGCTTTCAACCGGCACCTCCAGGTGTAACGTTTCGACCCCCGTGGGGGCCGGGAATCCCTACCAGAAGCATCTCGTTATCTCCAGTTGGAGGCCACTATCTTGGCGACGGTGACGATGTATTCAACCGTTTGGTGCGGTCATTGCCGGCGTCTGAAGCGGCAGCTCGACGAAGCCGGCGTCCCCTTCGTCGAGATCGACATCGAACGGCCGGAGCACCGCCATCTCGGCGACCGGATCGAGGCTCACACCGGCGGGTACCGGACCGTTCCTACGCTGGAGATCGGCGGAGAGCTGTACGTCAATCCGGCGCTCACCGAGGTCCTGCACGTGGTGCGGCGGGCGGGGTAGCGTCGTCCCGGCCGTACGGGCATTTAACACTTATTGTAAGGTAGATATATGACGAATTTCAGGGACCTCCTCAAGCAGGTGCGGGAGCAGATCGCGGAGACCACGCCCGAAGAGCTCCGATCCCGCCTCGAGCAAGGCGACCGTCCCGAGTTGCTCGATGTGCGGGAGCTCGACGAGGTCCGCAACGGCGTCGTCCCGGGGGCCAAGAACCTCTCCCGGGCCCACTTCGAGAGCAGGGTCGAGGACCTCCTGCCCGACAAGGGCTCCGAGGTCGTCATCTACTGCGCCAGCGGGGTTCGTAGCGCCTTCGCCGCCCGGACCCTGGAGGAGCTCGGCTACGAGAACGTCGTCCACCTGAAGGGTGGGTTCAACCGCTGGAAGGACCTCGGGTTCCAGATCGACGTCCCGCGCATCCTCGATGCATCGCAACGTGACCGTTACTCCCGGCACCTGATCCTTCCCGAGGTCGGCGAGGCGGGGCAGATGAAGTTCATGAACGCCAAGGTGCTGTCGATCGGAGCCGGCGGACTGGGTTCGCCGGCGCTGCTCTATCTTGCCGCCGCCGGCGTCGGAACGATCGGGATCGTCGACTCCGATCGTGTGGAAGAGAGCAATCTGCAGCGTCAGGTCGTACACAACACGGAACGCATCGGCATGCTCAAGGCGGAATCGGCTAAAGAGGCCCTGACCTCACTGAACCCCGACGTCCAGGTGAACGTGCATGCCTATCGAATCGACGAGTCGAACGCGCAGGAGCTCATCTCGCAGTACGACCTGGTGGTCGACGGTTGCGACAACTTCGAAACGCGATACGTCGTGAACGACGCGTCGGTGGCGCTACGCACACCGGTCGTTCATGGATCGATATTCCGGTTCGAGGGCATGGCATCGACGTTCCTCCCGTTCGAGGGACCCTGCTACCGGTGCCTGTATCCGGAAGCGCCGCCCCCCGAACTGGCCCCTACCTGAAGCGAGGCAGGTGTCCTGGGCGTGCTCCCCGGGATAGTGGGTTCGATACAGGCCAACGAAGCACTCAAGCTCATCGCGGGCTATGGCGACCCACTGGTCGGCCGTCTCCTGACGTTCGATGCGCAGACGACGAGCTTCGGCGAGGTCAAGGTGCGGCGCGATCCGGCCTGCCCGGTCTGCGGCGAACAGGCGAAGCGGCCGGTGACGGGCGAGGAGCCACGTCTCCGTTCCGTCGGGTAGTCCCCCGCCGCTGCGCCCCCTCCGCCGAGTGCGAATCCTGGCCTGCTTGTAGCCCGCCCCGCTTCATTTCGCACTCGGCCCGGTAGCGTGGGGGCCGTGAAGGTTCTCGTGATCTCGGACACCCATACGCACGGTACGACTCGGGCGTTGCCGGAGGGGGCGTGGCCCTTCATCGAGACGGCCGACCACATCCTGCATTCGGGCGACGTCGTGGATCCGGCGCTGCTCGATGAGTTGAAGACCTTCGCCCCGGTCGATGTCGTCATGGGCAACTGCGATGGATGGGACGTTCGGGATTGGGGCGCGACCGAGACGAAGGTCGTCGATCTCGCGGGGATCGAGATCGGCATGATCCACGATTCCGGCACCACTATCGGGCGCCGGGAACGCATGCGCAAGCGCTTCCCAACCGCGCGCGTCGTCGTGTTCGGCCACTCCCACATGCCGGTGAACGAGGACGACGGTGACCTGTTGCTGCTCAACCCGGGCAGCCCGACCTGGAAGCGACGCGCGGCGTACAACTCCATGGCGTTGCTGTGGATAGAGGACGGCGAGGTGGCCGCCGAGGTCTTCGCCGTCTAGCTCCGGTTGAACGCCGGTGGGTACTCGGTCAGGGCGATGGAGCAGTCCTTGTCATGCGACTCTTCCGCCATCGCGACGGCCGTAGCGACGTCGGGGGCCGAGTCGAACCCACAATGCGCGGGGATCGCCGGATCGTCCGGTCCGGCAACGATCACCCTGCCCGCGTGGCGTAAACGCTTCAATGGGTACAGGGCCATGATGGCGTGAACGGGATGGAAGCCGAACCCGTTGCGGTACGCATCGATGTAATCGGGTCGCCGAGCGAAGCGTGGCTCGAACTCCCTCCGAGCCTCGTCCGGATCCCTCGTCTCGGGCAGCACCGCGTCCCACGCTTCTCTGTACGACGGATGGTGCCGCTCGTCCCACCGATCCCGGCACGGCGTGGCGAGGATCACGGTGCAACCGGGCTTGCCCAGCGCCTGGATGACGCCTCCCAGATATCCCAGCCCCGTCGAGATGAGATCCAGGATCGGATTGCCGTGCGCGAACGCCGCGTACGGGCTCCAGTCGGGTACTCCGTAGATCACTACATCGGCCTTCTCCGCCACCAGGTCGCGACGTGCGGGTTGAGCGACCCGCAACGTCTCGAGGACCTTGGCGCGCGTCGCACGCACGCTGCCGCCATAAACGTCGTGCACGGTGAGCGGATCGGCCAATACGGTCTCGAGCTTGAAGATGCGATCGGCGCCCAGCGTCCCCTCGACGTGCGCGCCCATCTCGTCCAGCATGTCGTGCATCCGGTTGCGAGCCAGCGACATGCTCATGATGTCGGGGGTGTGGTGATGGCGGATAGATCCGTAGGTCGCCAGGCCGACACACACCGACTTCCAGCCGCCGGAGAACGCCCTCATGGTCGAGCAGTTGAGATAGATCAGCAGATCGCTGTCCGTGACGCAGCGGTTCAGCTCGACCCTGTAGCCCGAGGCCGTGGAACCCAGGTCCGACAGAGCATCGGGGTCCTCTGCGTCGTGACAGCGCAGCCGATCCTTGAACTCGCGAACCAGCTCGGGCCCGATCAAGCTCGCGAGCTCGTCATGCGTGAACTTCCGGTGCAAGGCATTCGCACACACGAGGTCGATGAGGCTTCGGTCGACGCCGGCCTTCTCCAACTCACGGATGATGGCGGGGAGGGCGATCTCCCAGACGGGCGCGTAACAGGGGACCGTGGCGTCGTCGAAAGCGATCGTGACCCTCTTGGCACCGCGCGCCGATTCACGCAGAGGATCGCGGTCCAGGGGATGTTCCAGCGCACGCATCACGGTCGCGCTGAGATCGTCGGCGGGCTCCAGCGAGACGCTCACGCCGGAAGGCGCGACCCGCGTCCTGTCGGGCAACACGGCCGTTACGAAGGAGTCGCCGGAGACGATCCTGCGCTCCATCACGATCCGTCGATCACCCGTTCGATCCAGACGAACGGATCCCTGATCTCTGCGAGGCTCGGGAGTGAGTCCGGTGCCTCCCATACGCGATTCAACGCTGCGATGCCGTGCAACTTCACCACCGCGGCGCAGAAGGTCCCGGCCCCCGTCTCGAGCGACCGATCCGTGGAGATCCCGAGCAGGTTCGTAAGGACCTGCTTCCCTTCGCTGGGCGAGGCGCGGTGCCGCCACATCCCCTCGGAGATCTTCACGGCATCGTCGATCATGCGCGGAGCGACCTCGCCGCATGCGTGGTTGGCGTATCCCTCGAAGATCGCAAGTGCGGCCTTCAGACGTGACAGGGCGGCCGTGTGCCGGTCGTTCTGGACCAGGGGGATCATGTTCTGCATCCCGCTTTCGAGACTAGACATCTCACCCGACTGCAATTCGACCATCCGCCGTTCCAGATCCCCGACGTCCAGCTCGATCGAGTCCACCACGTCGGTGAACAGGCTCCTCGTGTACTTGTCGAGCCACGGCACCGACCGGAACAGGATCTGGCGCGCGGCACTGTGCAGCGATAGCCAGTGCCTGAACGGCTTGCTCTCGAATCCGTAGTCGACGGCGACGGCGTCGATGTTGGTCGGCAGGAAGAAGAGCTGACCATCGTCCTCACGCGGGATGGCGATGTCGAAACGCGTTAGGAATTCTCGGGAGAGGTGACCGATGAGGGTGCCGGCCTGCATGCCCATCAACAGCGGGGTCATCTGCGACATCGGGCCAAGCGCGCTGCCCGAAGCTTCCTCCTGGGCTTCCATGCCACCGAGACGGCCGAGCTCAGCCGAGAATCGATCCGCCAGACCTTCGAGCAGCCACCGCCATCCCTGCAACGTCTGGGTGACGAACTCGGCTCTCGTGATCAGCTCGCTCCGCAGCGGTTCGTCGATGCTGAGGCGTGTGTAGCCGGAGATGAGCTGTTCGGATCCGCGCACGGCATCGTCGAACGTTCGAACCTCTTCCGCGGTCGCCTTCGGCTCGTAGCCGGACTGTCCCGCGACGGCAACGCCCACCTGCCGCGCCAGCTCGAGGTTGACCGGGCCCCCGCTGCCCGACTGCAGCAGTTTCTGGATCTCTCTGAACAAGGGGATGTCGAAAGGGTCACTCATCACCAACCATCGTCGCGCAGTACGCTCGCTGTGTGATCAGCGAAAGGAACGGTGGCCCCGGGAACCCAGGCGGGGTCACCGTAGCCATCACGGGGACGGCCGGATACGTGGCCGGCAGGCTAATCCGCAACCTGCTGGCCGACGATCGCGTGGCCCGTGTCCTGGGCTTCGATCTCCGGGACCCCCAGGTAGGGGCCGCCAAGTTCGTGTTCGATGCCGTCGACGTCCGGCACCCCGAGCTTCGCAGACGGCTGGAAGGCGTCGACGTCCTGGTGCATCTGGCGTTCATCATGGATCCGATCCAGGACGAGACGCTGATGAGGGACGTCAACGTCAATGGGTCGCAAAATGCCTTCGAGGCAGCGGCTGCCGCCGGAGTGAGGAAGATCGTCTACACATCCTCCGCCGCCGTATACGGCGCGCATCCAGACAACGCGGTCCCCCTGGTGGAGGAGTCACCATTGCGGGCGAACCTCGACTTCTCCTATCCGGCGCACAAGCTGGAGGTCGAGTACATGGTGCAGGACTTCCGCGATCAGCATCCTGAGATCGTGTTCACGGTGTTCCGTCCCGCTACCGTGTTCGGCGCCAACGTGGATAACGCATGGTCGCACCTCATGGAGATGCCCTTCCTGCCTGTGGCGGAGGGTTATCAGCCTCCGATGCAGTTCGTTCACGAAGACGACGTCGCCGATGCCCTGGCCTTCGCCGTACACAAGGACCTCGATGGTGACTACAACCTCGCCGCCGACGGGTGGATGGAAGGAGACGAGGTGCTCGCCGCGGTGGGTCGTCGTCGGTTCCACCTGTCCGAGCCGAAGCTCTATCGCCTCGCCGACCGCCTGTGGCGCCTCGGTCTCGCGGAGGCGCCACCCGGGATGGTGCACTACGTCACTTATCCCTGGGTCGTTTCGTCTGCGAAGCTCGCCGGGGAAGGATTTTCCGCAACCAGGTCGAACTCTGAGGCGCTGGGAGAGACCGTCGAAACGGCTCGTGGAAAGGTGCGGATCGGGCGAAAGCGGTACGAGAAGGCGCACCTGGCACGGGGAGCGGCCGGAGTCGGAGCCGCAGCCGCGCTCGGGGTGCTGGCCGCCAGGAAGAGATCGCCGGAGCGCGCCTGAGCGAGGGTGCTTGGGGAACCAGCCCGCGAGCGGGAAGGCCCAGGTATTGGTACCCTCCCTTGCGGGCTTCCGGCAGGGCATCAGGGCCCAGCCGTCGTAGGCGGACTCCTGAGATCGAAAGGGCGTTAACTAGTTAGGGGAGAGCAGAGAACTTGGTGTATCTGGCCATCATGGTCTTGGTCGCGGCGGCCGGCATCACGCGGCTCTATCTCCAGCAGCGACGCGAGCGGCTCTCGGTTGAGAAGGCGGACGGCTTCTGGGCCGGCCTCGAGCGGATCGCGGTGCACCCGGATCCGCGCGCCACGGCCCCGATCAAGCGTCGGGAGCGCACCGCCAGGCCCAAGATGTTCGGCGGCCGAGCCCGCGCCACGGGGATCGACCCTGCCCGCCGCGCGGCCGCGAAGCGTCGGATCGAGCAACGCCGCCGTATCGTCGCCCAGCGGGCGGCCGCCCGTCGTGTAGCGGAGGCCCGGCGCCAAGCCGCCGCTCGCGCTCGGTCTTCCCGGCGCGCCAAAGGTCGACAGGTCGCTCGCCAGACTCCTGCTGCTCGCAGATCGGCGGCCCGCAGCGGCGCTCCCAGACAGCGGCAGCCTCAGGCCCGGGTGCCCGAGGCGTACGAGGTCCCTCCCGCGCGGCGAGACCTCCAACCCGGCCGGCTCGTCAAGCAGCGGGCCGCGCAGTCCGGCGGTTCGCCGCGATCCGCTCGGCGTCGCGTTGCGACTCCTCCGCCCCGCAAGAAACACCTGGAACCCATCCCGCGACCCGTGCTCATCCCAGACGCGTCCGACCTTCCCCGCATCATGGTTAGGAACGTGGAACCCAGGCGGATCGACATCGACGACCGCCACGCCGATTGGATCGATCTCCGCGAAGCCACTTTCGGTCGCTACGTACGGTAGATAGCCCACCGTGGCACGTGACATCGCTATAGACCTCGGAACGGCCAACACTCTCGTCTACCAGAAGCAACGCGGCATCCTCTTCTCCGAGCCGACCGTGATCGCGTTGAACAAGGAAACGGGAGTGGTCCTCGCCATGGGTGAGGAAGCGTGGCACATGATCGGACGTACGCCCGGCTACATCGTCGCCGTGAGACCGCTGCGCGCCGGGGCTATCTCCGACTTCGAGATCACCGAGAAGCTCATCCGCCTCATCCTGCAGAAGTCTGGGGTGACGCGTTTCTCGCGCCCTCGCGTCCTCGTATGCGTGCCCAGCGCGCTGACCGAGGTCGAGCGTAGGGCCGTTGAAGAGGCGACCCTCTCGGCCGGAGCCCGTACCTGCTACCTGATCGAAGAGCCCATGGCGGCAGCGATCGGCGCCGGTCTTCCGATCCACGAGCCTATGGGCAACCTCGTGGTGGACGTGGGTGGTGGAACGACGGAGGTCGCGCTGATATCGCTGGGTGGGGTCGTGACCAACGCGGCCGTTCGAATGGGCGGATTCGACCTGGACGCCGCGATCCAGAGCTACGTTCGCCGCGAGTACGCGATGGCGATCGGTGAACGAACCGCAGAGAAGATCAAGATCGCGATCGGATCGGCTTTCCCGCGCATGCAGGAGGAGAAGGCCGAGATCCGCGGGCGAGATATGTCCTCGGGCCTCCCCAAGAACATCATCATCACCTCGGAAGAGCTGCGAGAGGCGATAAACGAGCAGCTGCGGCTGGTCGTGGGAGCTGTGATCGACTGCATCGGTTCCTCGCCGCCGGACCTCGTCCAGGACGTCCTGATGACGGGGATAACCCTCACGGGTGGGGGAGGCATGCTCTCTGGGCTCGACATGCTTCTGTCGCAGGAGGCAGAGGTGCCGGTCCACGTGACCGAACAACCGCTGGAGTCGGTCGTGTTGGGGGCCGGTAAGTGCCTCGAGTCCTTCCAGGATCTCAAACAGATCTTCCTGTAGGCCTGTAGGCCCCGTACCTGCCCATACTTGGAGCATGCAACGGAACGAGTGGGACCTGCCTCAGCCTCCCGGCGTTCGCCCGGTCAAGGGTCCGCGCGTCTGGCTGTGGGTCGGGTCGACGATCGCGGCCGTCGTCTTGATCGCGGTCGCCCTCTACGTCCCCGTCCCCCTCTTCTACGAGTTCGTGCCCGGTCCGGTGAGTGACGTGCAGGAACTGGTCGAGGTGGAGAACATCGAGACCTATTCGTCAGAGGGCAAGCTGTTCCTGACGACGGTCAACGTCGATACGAAGGTCACCGTCGCGAAGATGATCGCGGCCCTGTTCGATGATTCCGAACAGGTCGTGTTCAAGGAGCAGGTGACCGGAGGCTCCACGCTCGAAGAGCTCGAGGAACAGCAGCGGCTCGAGATGCGGACCTCGAAGCAACAGGCGAAGGTTCTCGCGCTCGGTGCGCTCGGCGTGGCCGCGCCGCCGAGGGGCTCCGGAGCGCGCGTCGCACAGACCGTTCCCAGTTATCCCGCTCACGATGTCCTCGAAGAAGGCGATGTGATCTTGGAGATGAGCGGTCGTCCGGTCTCGAGCACGTGCGATGCCATGGAGGGGATCCGCAGGATCGAGCCCGGTCAGGAGCTCACGATGACCATCGAGCGTGGCTCCGAGCGAGAATCGATCACCGTTGAAACCGTAGAGAACCCCAACGAGCCGGGGACGGCCTTCCTAGGGGTAGCGATGGAAGACGTCGAGCCCGAGTTGGACTCGGACATCGAGGTGCGGTTCAAGACGGGCGAGATCGCCGGTCCGTCGGCCGGGCTGATGTTCAGCCTCGCTCTCTACGACCAACTCACACCCGAGGACCTCACGGGCGGACGCAAGATCGCAGGCACGGGGACCATCGGATGCAAGGGAGTGGTGGGACCGATCGGTGGCATCGAACAGAAGATCGCCGCTGCCGAAGACGCGGGGGCCGAGCTCTTCCTCTCGCCGGACGGGAACTTCGAGGCTGCCCGAAGCGTCGCCGATGAGATCAAGGTCGTAGCCATAAGTGACTTCGACGAAGCACTCAGTTATCTCGAGGGCAACGGCTAAGCCTGTCATCGGGGGCGCCTGCGTGGGACACTGGCTCCGATGCTGGAAGGCTTCCTTGGAGTTCCCCTCCATTTCACGATCGAGTTCTTCGGTTTCCTGGCAGCGTCCGGAGCGACCCTGCTCGCGGTCTCCAATCGGGAACTGATCCCAGGCAGTTCGCTCGAGCGCTCCACGGCCGCCGCCGGATTCCTGAGCCTGGCCATCGCTCAGGTTGTCCACGGGGGTGCCTTCCTGCGGGGCGGTGATGGCTCGACGTTGATAACCGCTCTGCACCTCTTGGCTCTGTCCCTCGTGATGTTGGGGGTGGTTGGTGGTCTGCGCCACAATGTTTCCACCGCGGCCGTTCTCGGTTTCGAACGACCACTGACACTCGGTCCGGCTGCGGCGGGGCTGATCGTCGGTCTCATGGCGTTCGCGGCCTCGGCCAGGGGAGGGCCCCGATCACACCGTCGGTTGGCGGTGTGGGCTCTGTTGCTCGGCGCCAGCGATCTGGTGCTGGGGCTGGATCCCGTCGCTCGTTTCAACGCCGGGGTCGTGTCCGTCGAGGCGTACGCGGCGCATGGTCTCAAATTCCTCGCCTTCATAGCCCTCGCGTGGTGGCTGTGGACCGGGACCCGTTCGAGCATCCGGCTGCGTTTCGTCGCCTCGTTCGCGGTATTGCTGGTGCTGGTCGTATTGACGCTTGCAACGGCGCTCACGGGGGTCATCTCGAACAGCGTCGCGAGCGAGGAGCTGAAAAGGATGCAACGGGAAGGCGATGCTCGTGTCGAGGAGTTGAGTGGGCTCGCCGTCGAGATGAAACTGGACGTAGATCAGCTCGCCGGTACCGACTTCATAAGGCGAGCGTTGGCGGCACGAGACAGGAACGGTCTGAGGTCGATCGCGGAAGGGTTCAACCGCGGGCGCGGTGAGGATCTCTTCGAAGACGTCGACTTCGTGCTCTTCCTCGATCCTCGTGGCCGGCTGCTGGCGTACGACGCGCAGGGTCCTTATCGCCCGGTTCGGGCCGGCACGGGTGCCATCCGAACGAGGCCGGCGAGGCTCGGGCAGACGGACATCCTCACGATCGCGGGGTCGCGGGTCGTTGCGGAGGCCACCGGGCGGGGATCGGGCGTCGTCGCCAGCATGGAGACGCTGGGGGGCCGGATGGTCGGGGTGGTAGCGGCGGTGAAGGTGACCGCCCCCGGCGACCAGCGTAAGCAAGCGGGTCTGATGGTGATTGGGGGATTCGTCGATTACCTCGATCTCCAGAAGCTGATCCAGACCGAGGCCGGGGGCGCCGCGGCGCTCGCGAGCCCCGACGGCAAGATCATCGCCTCTACGTTCATCGATGTGGAGGTCGAGGCGGGTTCCGAGGCCCTGTTCCCACCCGATGTTCGCAGGCAGCTCGCCCGATCCGGCGCGGCGAGTCGCACCCATGTGATCCAGTCTCGATCGTTCTTCATGTCCTATCGCCACCTCACGACGCCCACGAACGTTCCCGTCGCGACCCTCGTCATCGCCAGCGGCAGCGAGCTCGTCAGGACGACCCGTGATGACGTGACCCGCACGTTGTTCCTGGTGGCCATGGCGATCGGCGGGATCGTGCTTCTGCTCGCGTGGTTGTCCGGCCGCCGCATCACGCGACCCATCCAGATGCTCACGGACACGGCCGAGGCCGTAAGGGAAGGTGACCTCAGCGCGCAGACGGCGATCCGCGGTGAGGACGAGGTCGGTCGGCTGGGCGAGACCTTCAATGAGATGACTGGATCACTTTTGCGCATGACACGCGACCTGCGCGAGGCGGCGCGCGAGGAACACGAATTGCGAGCTCGGATCGAGGCCATCATCGAGTCGATGGCCGACGGCTTGATCGCTCTCGACTCCGAACGCCGTGTCCTGGCCTTCAACCGTGAGGCCGAGCACCTCACCGGCGTGCGCGCCGTGAAGGCTATCGGCATGTTGGCGGAAGACGTTCTCGATGTGCGCGATCCACAAGGCGAGAAGGTTCGGCTGCCCGTTTACGACCTGGCGGAGGGCTCGGTAGGAAACGTCTTCCTGTTCAATCGTGCCGGCAGGAAGGTGTCCGTGGCCATCACGAGCGCGGTGCTCCACGACGAGGATGAATCTGCAATCGGTGGCGTCGCCGTGTTCCGTGACATGTCACGCGAGTTCGAGGTCGAACGTCTGAAGTCGGAGTTCCTCTCGAACATCTCACACGAACTCCGGACACCTCTGACCCCGATCAAAGGCTACGCCGAGATCCTCTCCCGCAAGGAGGTTCCGCGCGAGAAGGCCCGCCAGTTCGTGGGGGGCATCTTGGATTCGACGATAAGGCTCGAGCGGATAGTGGAGTTGTTGGTCGACTTCGCGGCTTTGGAAGCGGGCCGTTTATCGCCGCGCGCGAAGCCCGTGAACCTCGGCGCGATCCTGGAGGAACTGGCGGATACCTGGAAGGATAGGGCTGGCGATCATCACTTGGTGCTCGACGTCGGTACGAGCCTTCCGCCTGTGCTCGGAGACGAGCGGCTATTGCGCCGATCGCTCGAAGAGGTTCTGGACAACGCCATCAAGTTCTCACCGAGGGGCGGCATCATCCGTCTCGAGGCGCGGGCTGTTGCGATCTCGGAGGAGGGAAGGCCGTCTCGGAAGGCGGTCGAGGTCGCGATCGCGGATGAAGGCATCGGGATCCCCGAGGACCAGGTCGGCAGCATCTTCTCGTACTTCCGTCAGCTCGATGGATCCGAGACCCGCACGTACGGGGGCCTGGGATTGGGCTTGTCCTTCGTGCAGAGGATCGTCGAGGAGCACGGTGGGGACATCGATGTGGCGAGCCGGGTGGAGGAGGGGACCCGATTCACGATCACCATCCCGGCGCACTAGGGCTGGGTAAGCTGGGAAGATAGTCCAGAAGGGCTATTCCGACCCCCCTCCATCTGAAGGAACCTAGCTGGGACGATGTGGGCAAATCACTCCCTAGGCATGCCGTGAGGCGCGGTTCGGCGGTGCTCGTTCTGCTGGTGTTGCTCTCCGGCACCGGCTGTGGGTTCTTCGACGACGACGCCCTTCCCCCCATGACCCTCGAACGGATCGAGGGCGGGGTTCGGGTCATGCGCGGCTCCGAAGAGTTCGTGGTCAAGGGTCAATTCTCGATCGAACCCCGCGACGTCATCCAGACGATGCGTAATGGCCTGGCGGATTTCTCGCTCGAGGGCGATCGGCGCGTCAAGCTCGGCCACCAGACCCGGGTGCGGGTGACCAGTACCTCCGCGTTGGAGAGTCTCGAAGGGAGTCTGTTGGCTGAAGCCGGAGAGCCTACGCGCGTGCGCTTCGGGACCATCGAGGCACGGTCACCCGACGGTACGTTTCGCATCGACACGGGTTTCGCGTCCGTCCGCGCTGCCAGCTTCGACGGAGATCTCGGATTGACCGTTGCCGGTGAGCCACCGTTGACGGTGAAGCCATATTTCGAAGCGCGGGTGGCGGCGAACGATCTCCCCGGCACGACCGCCCCTTACCGACTCGAGCCGAGCGATGTATTCGACCGCGATCACCTCAGCAAGTGGATCGAGCTCGACCGCACCTTGAACCAACTGGGTGATGGGTTGGCGAATCAACTCGGACGCTCGCGGCCCCAGCTCGGGTATTTCTCCGATCTGGCGGAGGGCGCGAACGTGCGTTTCATGCGGCCGTACCTGCGGCGACCGCCGGTTGACTTGCTGATCGGTCTGTCCATCGCGATGAATTCAGAGACCGGCTTGCGTCCTGCGTTTCAGGATGCCTTCGACTACCTGGACCAGGGGGCCGTCTGGGGCATCGTCGCAGCGATCCTGCGCGCGGACAACACGCGGTCGGTCGTCGCGCAGGTGCGGGGGGCGATCGAAGCGACCGGGGCGGTCGCGCAGGGCGAGGGTAGTGCTCCGGACTTCGTCGCAACCTCCGGGGGGTCGAGCTCGGGCACTTCGGGCGGCGCATCTGGCGATTCCGGTGGCGGTGGCAGCGGAGGTGATGGAGGATCCACGGGTGGTGGCACGGAGCAAGGAGGAGGCGATGAGCCCTCGCCCCCGCCGGACGACGGTTGCCAGACGACGATCGACTGCACCCTCCAGGGCCTAGGGATCCAACCAAGTCCGGAGCCAACTGGGATCCTCTCCGATACATAGTGGGCGGTGACATCACGGATCAGCTCATCGATGAACCGATAGTTCTCGTTGCCGAGGATGACGCGAGCGTCCGCATGACGATCGAGTTCGTCCTCCGAGACGAAGGCTTCGAGGTCGTCCTCGCGGCGGATGGTGAGCAGGCTCTCAAGCTGGCCAAGTCGATACGCCCCCACGTGATCCTGCTCGATCAGATCATGCCGAAGCTCGACGGCAAGGAGGTCTTGGCGGCGCTACGTGACGATGCATCGACACGGGACATCCCCGTCTTCGTGCTGAGCGGCATGTCCCGCTCCCACGGGGACTGGCCGGGGGCCCATTTCGTGGGAAAGCCCTTCAGCCCCGATGACCTCGTGGACCGCATCCGCCGGGCGATAGACACCATTAGCTGACCGCACCCTTTACTCTGCGTTCGATGGTTATCCCAGCCCGGCCCCGAGCTCGACCCAACCTCAGGGCACTGACGATCGTGGTCGTCCTCGCGATCCTCGCCCTGCTGTTCGGCTCGGCTCGCTTCTACACGGACGTCTTGTGGTTCAACGAGGTGGGTTTCTCGTCGGTCCTCTGGACCTCGATCCGGGTCCAGTTCCTCGTGGGCTTCGTGGCGTTCCTGGTCACGGCGTTGTTCGTCATCGCGAACCTCATGATCGCCCGGCGGTTCGCGCCTCCGTACCTCCCCGGTCTGCAGCGCGATCCCCTGGAGCAGGTGCGTGCCGTGATCGGGAACCGGCTACGGCTGGCGCACATGGCCATCGGGGCTTTCTTCGGCGTTCTCGTGGCCGGGACCGCGGCGGGCGCCTGGCAGTCCGTCCTGCTGTACGGGAATCGAGTGGACTTCGGGGAAGTGGATCCGCAATTCAGCAGGGACATCGGTTTCTACGTGTTCGAGCTTCCCCTCTACGACACGGTGCTGGGCATCGCCTGGTTCGTCGTGATGGCCACGCTCTTCGCATCGGCGGCTGCGCATTTCTTCCACGGGACCGTACGTCCGGAGGCTCGCTTCTCCGGGGTGCATCCCGTGGCTCTCGCGCACCTGTCCGTGCTGCTGGGACTCTTGGCCCTCATCAAGGCGGCCCAGTACCGAGTGGGGATCTACCAGCTGAACTTCTCCGATCGAGGGGTCGTCACGGGGGCCAGTTACACGGATGTGAACGCGCAACTGAACGCTCTTCAGCTGCTGACGATCATCTCCATCATCAGCGCGTTGCTGTTCATCGCCAACATCTGGTTCCGTCGTTTGTCGCTCCCGCTGGCGGCGGTCGCCATCTGGATACTCACGGCGGTCCTGGCCGGCGGCGTGTGGCCGTGGGCCACCCAGCGTTTCTCGGTCGACCCGCAGGAGCCACAGCGTGAAGCGCCATACATAGCCCGCAACATCGAGGCCACGCGCGACGCGTTCGGGTTGACCGACGTCGAGTCGCGCTCGTTCGCGGCCGATCCGGACCTCACCGGCGATCAAGTGGAGTCGAACCGGGCTCTGATCAGGAACGTGCGTCTCTGGGACCCGCCGGTGCTCCAGCGCGCGTATCAACAGCTCCAGGCGTTGCGCACCTACTACCAGTTCCCCGATGTCGATGTGGATCGGTACGAGGTCGACGGCGAGATGCGTCAGGTCCTGCTCTCGGCTCGGGAGCTGCACCTCGATGATCTGCCCGACCGATCCAAGACGTGGGCGAACCTGCACCTCCAGTACACGCACGGTTTCGGACTGGTGGCGAGCCTGGCGAACGCGAGCACCTCGCAGGGCCAGCCTCAGTTCCTGATCAAGGACGTTCCGGGCTCCGCCGTCGCGGGGGCCGAGGCGTTCGACGTCGGCCAACCTCGCCTCTACTACGGCGAGGGCTTCAATTCGAGAGAGTTCTCGGTCGTCGATACGGGTCAATCCGAGCTCGACTATTCGGTTGAGGAGGGCACGGAGCGGACCCGCTACGACGGCGCCGGCGGCATCCCGGTCGGAGGCCTCTTCAAGCGCCTCGCATTCGCGGTGCGTGAAACCGATCCGAACCTCGTGCTTTCCGGCCTCATCGAGCGGAAGTCCCGCATCCTGCTCTATCGCAACGTCCGCGACCGGGTGCACCGGGTCGCGCCCTTCCTGGGGTTCGATTCGGATCCCTATGTCGCGGCGGTGGACGACCGGCTCGTATGGGTGCTGGATGCGTTCACATTCACGCGGCATTATCCTTATTCGCAACAGTTCGACGTGGGCGAGATCATCACGCGCGACCGTGAGGCGCCACCCGGATCCTTCGAGGGGGAGCTTTCGGGCAACCAGAACTACATCCGTAACTCGGTGAAGGTCGCGGTCGATGCCTACGACGGTTCGATGATCTTCTACATCGTCGACGACGAGGATCCGCTGGTGCGAGCGTGGGCGAAGGCCTTCCCTGCGCTGTTCACGAACGAGGAGCCCCCCGAGGAGCTGGTCGCTCACTTCAGGTACCCCGAGGATCTCTTCAAGGTCCAGTCGGAGGCGTACCTGACCTATCACATGACTGAGGCGGAACAGTTCTACGCGCGCGAGGACGAATGGAACATCGCTCAGCAGAGCAGTGTCGACTCCGCGAGCGGCGTCGACGTTTCCGCATCCGTGCAGCCGACCTACCTCCTGGTCACCCTGCCGGGTGAGGATGAACAGGAGTTCCTGTTGACGCGCCCCTTCACCCCGCACAACCGGCCGAACATGATCGCGCTCATGGCGGCGCGAGCGGATCCCGGCGTCTACGGCGAATTGATCACGATCCGGTTCCCGCGCGAGCGCATCGTCGTCGGCCCGTCGCAAGTGTCGAACCTGATCGAACAGGATCCGGTGATCTCTTCGCAGCTCTCCCTGTTGCGTAACTCCGGCTCGGACACGATCGAAGGCGCGCTGGTGATCCTGCCGATCGAGGATTCGTTGCTCTACATCCAGCCGCTGTTCCTCGTCGCGGAGAACCAAGGGATCCCGGAGCTCAAGAAGGTCATCATGCTGCGGGGCGAGCAGGCGGTGATGGGCGACAGTTTCGAGCACGCGCTGGGGCTGCTGTTCGGGCTCGAAGGTCCCGCCGAGCCGGAACCCGGGGAGCCCGCCGAGCCGGGTGAGCCGGGCGAGCCCTCGTCCGACCTCGCGGCCCTGATCGCCGAGGCGGGCGAGCTGTACGAGCAGGCTCAGCAGGCGCTGCAGGCCGGGGACTTCGAGGAGTACGGACGCCTGATCGAGGAGCTGGGACAACTCCTGGCCGAGGCCGAGGACCTCAGCGGAGCGACGCCGGCCCCGAGCCCGTCCCCGACCTCCTGACCCGGCCGCCGGGGACCTCTGCGCCGCCGGCTGCAGAGCACACGCCAGGAGACCTGAGCCTGGGCCCAAGTGAGTCGGGGGTCACCCGCTCTTGGTAACCTGCTCGGGCAGGGTGGAGCAGTCTGGTAGCTCGCCGGGCTCATAACCCGGAGGTCGCGGGTTCAAATCCCGCCCCTGCAACTACAAAGGCCCTGGTGACAGGGTCTTTTTCTACGGTTGAGGGTCGCTCGGCTCCCGTTAACCCCCGGCTGAGTCCCGGCGGGGTCAATGGATATTTGACACAGGCTGTTGTTACGGTCCGGCGGATGGAGTCAGAAGTCCCAGAAGCCATCAATCCGGACGACCAAGCTTCGGACGGCGCCAGGCCCCGGATACGGCTTTCAGATATCCAGATCGAGCAGATCACGGCCGCGCTTCGAGCGGGGCGGCCCCTCCCACCGCACCTTTTCCCTCACGTGTTCGAAGCTCCCAAGGAGTACCAGCTTTCGTATCGGACGAAGGCGCGACGAGCTGATGTCCTGGCCGAGACGATGGCCATGCCCTTCCAGCATGCCAGGCAGTACGGCGAGTTTTCCGCCGACTGGAACAACCTCCGGGGGCCGGAAGCTTGGCGTCCCGGTCCAGAGATAGGGCTGTCGGAGAAGCATAGATAGGGCACCCGCCAGATGTGCGCCCCCACCCCTTATCCCTAGCGTGTCCTTCAGGAGGCCGGAGGTTGGATCCGGCGGAAACGGAAGGACGGGATCATGAACAAGCCGATGTTGAAGGGGCGACGGGCGCTGCTGGCGGCGATCGCCGCGGGGATGATCGGGGTCGCCGCGGCTCCCGTTCAGGCCCTGCCGCTGGACTCGGGCGGCGGCGGCGGCGTTGCCGTTGCCACCTCGGACGTCCACAAGGTTCGGACCGTGGATTGCTCCTCCATCCCCGCGCAGGTTCGGGGGCTCGACGAGACCTCGTGCCGCTGAAGGGTTGGGGACACGCTCTCTGGCTTCGGCCCGGTAGCACTCAAGGTAGTCATCCGGCCGGAGCTTCCGCCTCTCCACGGCGGAAGCTCCGGCATCGGCTGGTGAGGATGCTTTATCGAGACGCTCTGCGGGTGAGCAGCCTCCCCTGCCGGTGCAGGAAATAGGGACAATAGGGAGAGCCCCCTGGCAGCGACCGGAGCCGTGAGCCACGATGAAGGCGCCATGATCTCCCACCGCGCCACCAGCCCACGATTCGTGGGCAGGCGCGACCAGCTCGACGTCCTCCGTGCAGCCTTCGAGCGAGCTTCGGAGGGCGAAGCTTCGACGGTGCTGGCCGCCGGAGAGGCGGGCATCGGCAAGACCCGCCTGATCCGCGAATTCGTCGGAACGCTTGGGTCCTCGGCCCACGTCATGTACGGCGCCTGTGTGCCCCTCGCCGACGTCGGTCTCCCCTACGGGCCGGTGCGTGACGCCCTGCGATCCTTCGTCCGTACGTGCGACGCCACGACTCTCGAGCAGATGAAGACATTCGCCACGTCGGAGCTCTCGATCATCGTCCCCGAGCTCGCCGGCCCCGACGTTGGGTCCGCCATCGTGCCGGAAACCGGCTTCGCCCAGCTCCGCATGTTCGAGCTCGTCCTCAACCTCTTGGAGCATCTGGCGGACGAACGAACCGTCGTGCTGGTTCTCGAGGACCTGCATTGGGCCGACAGCTCGACCTTTGCGCTGGTCGCGTTCCTGATCCACAACCTTCGGGAGGCGCCGATCCTTCTGTGCCTCACGTACCGGGACGACGAGCTGCACCGGAGGCACCCCATGCGACCGTGGCTGGCCGAGCAGCTTCGCCAGCAGACCGTCGTCAAGCTGGAGCTGCCCCGATTCGACCGCCACGAGACGGCCGAGCAACTCGAAGGCATCAGGGGCGAGGAGGTTGCATCCGAGGTGATCGAGAACCTGATGGCCGGCTCGGAGGGGAACCCGTTCCTCACCGAGGAGCTCGCGGCCGCTCTCACCGGCTCGGAGCATCCCAAGATGCCGGGGTCGCTACGCGAGTTGCTGATCGACAGATTCCTCCGGCTGTCGGATGGATCCCAAGCCCTGCTTCGCACCGCGGCGGTCAGCAACCACGCGGTCCAACCGTGGCTGGTCGCCCGGGTCGCCGGCGTTCCAGAGAACGACGTCTATCCGGCGCTGCGCGACGCCCGAGATCACCACATCCTCGTCGACGATCCGGATACCGATCGCTTCATGTTCCGCCACGCGCTGCTGCAAGAGGCCGTCTATTCGGAGGTCCTGCCGGGCGAACGGCAAGGTCTGCACCGTCGTTACGCCGAGGAGCTCACTGCAGCTCGGAGCGCCGGCCACCGTGAGGCCTCCGAAGCGCTACCGGAGATCGCCTACCACTGGGACGCCGCCCACGAGGTTCAACAGGCATTGCCGGCAACGCTCGACGCGGCCGCGTGGGCATCGTCGACGTTCGCGTTCGGAAGCGCCCGCAGATACTTCGAACGGGCCCTCGAGCTCTGGAGCGCGGTACCCCAGGCCGAAGAGCTGACTGGGACCGATCATGCAGATGTGCTATTCCGTGCCGGTCACGCGGCCCATCTCGAGGGTGACTTCGATCGCGCCGGCACCCTCCTGGCCGCGGCCATCGCCGCTATCGACGAAGACTCCGACCGGCTGCGCGCGGCGTCATGGCACCGACAGCTCGCGTGGTGCTTCTTCCAGGCGTCGTCCCTCGAGAAGGCCGACGCCGAGATCGAGCAGGCGCTGCGTCTGTCGTCGGACCTGTCCGAGGGTCCCGAGCGAGCCGGGATACTCGGGCTGGCGGCACGCCTGCACGTGCTCTCGTCACGGCACAAGGAGTCATGGCCCCTCTGCCAGGAGGCTCTCGAGATGGCCCGGAGGGCAGGAGCCCGACGAGAGGAAGGCGTCGCTCTGAACTCCTCGGGAGTGGTCCTCTTGTACTCCGGGAGATTCGACGAGGCCATCGCCGCTCTGCGCGAATCCCTGAGGATCGCCGAAGAACTCCGCGATCCAGAGGCGTTGGGGCCCGCCTACATCAACCTGGGGGAGGCGCTGGCAAGTTCCGGAAAGCTGCGGGAGGGGGCCGAGGTGTCCCGGCGCGGATACGAAGCAACGTGGCGGTTGGGGCTCGAGGGAACATATGGAGACTTCATCAAGCTCAATGAGGCCGAATTCCACTTCAAGCTCGGGGATTGGGATCGAACGCGCGGACTGGTCGATAGCGTGCAACGGCGCCCTTCGAATGCGTTGGTCCAACAGTTCTTGTCCGGATTGACCGCCCATCTGGAAACGGTCGCGGGCTCGTTCGAAGCAGCCGAGGCCGAACTGGAACGCTGCGAGCGGATGATGGATTCGGGATCCATCCCCGAGCTCCGGCGCCCCTACTACGAGGCGGTCGCGGAACTCAGGTTGTGGCAGGCGCGCCCCGACGATGCCCGTGCCAGCGTGGCCGCCGGGCTGGATGCCGTTTCCCACACCGCGGAGGCGAGCCGTCTGGGCCACCTGCTGACGCTGGGTCTTCGGGCCGAGGCGGATCGCGCCCAACTGGCGCGAGCGAGAGGCGCTGTGGATCAAGCGAGCGAGGCGATCGCCGCCGCTCGCGCGTTACTTGCCCGCGCGAAGACACTCGATCCTGATCCCTTCGATCCCGATCTCTCGCCGTGGCCCGAGGTCCGCGCTCGGTCGACGAATGCCGACGCCGAGATGGCCCGTGCCGAGGGCAACGAAGACCCGGCTCTGTGGCACAGGACGGCCGTGCTGTGGCATGGATTCGATCGTCCTTACCGCGTCGCCTACGCCCGGTGGCGGGAAGCAGAGGCGGCCCTCGGGGGCGGTCATCCGAGGAATGTCGCCTCGGCCGCCCTTCGCGCAGGCCAGGAGATCGCGGTCCGGCTCGGCGCGAAACCCCTGCGCGCCGAGATCGAAGCGCTGGCGCAGCGGGCTCGGATCGACCTCGAGGCGGCCGAGATCGACTCCGAGCCTGGGACCGCGCCCGCTGCTCCGGAGCCGACCGACCACCCCCTCGGCCTCACGGGGCGCGAGGTCGAGGTGCTCAGGCTCGTCGCCGAGGGCCTCACGAACCCTCAGATCGGGCGGACCCTGTTCATTAGCCCGAAGACGGCGAGCATCCACGTCTCCAACATCCTGCGCAAGCTCGGCGTCTCGAGCCGGGTCGAAGCTGCCGGCATCGCGCACCGCCTGGGCCTGGCGCGCTCCAAACCGACTGAAGTCCCGACGAGTAACCTGAAGGGACTTGCTCAGCACATCGTGTGATTGAGCTGCGCGGTCCCTGATGAACGATCCCTGATGGATGGCCATTGAACGAACGGAAGATGCGAGCCGGCTCGACCTCACAGCCTTGGTCGCAGTTCCACAACGTGCTCGGGTTGACGAGCTTCACGCGTCGTCTCGACATACTGCGGCGGAATTACCTGAATCATCGGTTCGGTCGCGAAGCTTGCTCGCAAGCGCTCGTCGCCGTTGGTCCGAGGCGATCTCCGAATCTGGGCCGCGGGCACCATCTATGCAATCGGCAGGGTGAACTTCCTGTTCGATCCAAGCCATGGGCCGCACCTCACGGCGGATGCACTGGCGACGCGGATCGGCGTGGCCAAGTCCACGATGGCGAACAAGGCCAGAGTGATCCTGCAGGCGCTCGATGTGAGCGAATTCGACCTCGAGTTCTCTCGGCGTGAGATCCTCATGAGTTCTCCAGTTCCGTGGCTCGTCGAGGTTGACGGCATCATCATGGACGCGAGGGACCTGCCCGACTCCCTGTACGATGAGGCTCGCCGCCGAGGCCTCATACCCGATCTGCCTCGAGGTGAGGCCTATAACGGCACCACCCCCCACTAGATCGTTGGACGCGCGTTGGACGCGCGAGGACGAAAAACGACGACGGACCACGACAAAGCCCGGCCTCCGAAACCGGCCGTCTACTAGGAAGAACGCCAAGTGCTGGGTAACGGTGCGAAACGACGAAAGGTCCCTCCCAGCGGACTCATAACCCGGAGGTCGCGGGTTCAAATCCCGCCCCTGCAACCAAGAAAGCGCAGGTCAGAGGGCTGAACAGACGTTCGTACCTCTTTCTGTTTCGGCCGGTTGGACACGCGTTGGACACGCGAGCTCGCCACGAGGTCCG
>WHSQ01000190.1 GCA_009380005.1 Actinomycetota bacterium
CGGTTGATCGCGCGGGTGCGTTCGGCCAAGAGGTCTTCGCGGTGGTCCACGAGCAGGCGGACGTCGCGGTCGGGTCCGTCCAGGTGCGCCACGGGAAGCCCGTCCTCGCGCAGCGCTGCGCGGGCGACGGCCAGGGCGTCGATCGGGTCGGACTTGCCGTAGGTGCGGGCGGCGTCGCGCATGCCGGCCATGAGCTTCGGGGGTACCCGGACGATACGCTCGCCGGCGGCCAGGAGGTCCTGCTCGAGACGTCGGGTCATGTTACGGCAGTCCTCGATGGCCCAGACCCGGTCGGTGCCGTGTTTACCGGCCCAGCGCAGCAGAGCGAGGTGGTCCTTGCTGGTTGATCCGCAGGTCTTGGTTGCGAGCTGCCGCCCGTTGGCGTCGACGATGACCGCGGTATGGGTGCGCTTGTGCGCGTCGATTCCGATGACCACCATGGTGGTTGTGTCTCCTTCTGACCGAGGGGGCGCGGGCCGGTCGGTAGGCACATCCCAGTCGGGCGCTGACACGCTCCTCTTAAGCCATACCGGCCGGTCCTTGACGTCCGACGGGCCGCAGAATGCACATCAGCCACGGAGGCAGCCAACAGGTGGAGCGAACCCGCCGAACCCGCCGATCATGACACTGGATCTAACGGTGTTTCCGGCCTGACCCGCTGGGCGTGGTGCCCGGTGAGGAAGGTGCCGTGATGACCGCGACACTGGACGATGTGATCGCGAGGAAGAGTAGGAAGGTTGAGCCGTCGGCGGAGGAGCAGGCCGCGGCCGAGCTGGTGCGGCTGGCTAAGGAGCGGGGCTTGTCGTTGACCGGCCCGGAGGGGCTGCTCAAGCAGTTGACCAAGACCGTGTTGGAGACTGCGCTTGACGAGGAGATGACCGAGCACCTCGGCTACGCCAAACACGACCCAGCCGGAACGGGCGCAGGCAACATCCGCAACGGCACCCGGTCCAAGGCGGTGCTGACCGGCAACACCGGCCAGGTGCCCATCGACGTGCCGCGGGATCGGGCTGGGACGTTCGAGCCGCAGATCGTCCGCAAGCGGCAGCGGCGACTGTCGGGGGTTGACGAGGTCGTGTTGTCGCTGTACGCCAAGGGGTTGACCACCGGGGAGATTTCGGCGCACTTCGCCGAGATCTACGGGGCGTCGGTGTCGAAGGAGACGATCTCCCGGATCACCGACAAGGTCATCGAGGAGATGACCGACTGGTCGCATCGGCCGTTGGACGAGGTCTACGCGGCGGTGTTCATCGACGCGATTGTGGTCAAGGTCCGCGACGGGCAGGTCGCGAACCGGCCGTTCTACGCCGCGATCGGGGTCAGCCTCGACGGGGACAAGGACATCCTCGGGCTGTGGGCGGGCACCGGCGGGGAGGGTGCGAAGTTCTGGATGAGCGTGTTGACCGATCTGCGTAACCGCGGCGTCAAGGACGTGTTCTTCCTGGTCTGCGACGGGCTGAAGGGCCTGCCCGAGGTGGTCACCAACGTGTGGCCCCGCACGATCGTGCAGACGTGCATCATCCATCTGATCCGCAACACGTTCCGGCTGACCTCACGCAGGTACTGGGACGAGCTGAAACGGGATGTGAAGCCGATCTACACCGCGGTCAACGCCACCGCCGCCCGGGCCGCCTTTGACGAGCTGGCCGACAAGTGGGGCCGGCGGTACCCGGCGGTGATCAAGCTGTGGGACAGCGCCTGGGCGGAGTTCATCCCGTTCCTCGACTATGACGTGGAGATCCGCAGGGTCATCTGCTCGACCAACGCGATCTGGGTGTTGTACTTCCAGGGCTGGTCGGGGCGTTGCTTCCCCGGCCAGCGCTCGCCGTGGTCGGCCCCGACCCTGAACGCGATTGACGCCGTGAGGCTGTCTTGGATTCGAAGTGTCGGGTCGGCCACATGGGCGCGGCCCCCGAGCCGCCTGGCTTGAAGAGAGCCTGCACTGCTCAACCCAGATCTGCCGGCACCTCGGGGGCTGAACCGCCCCGGGTTTTGTGCGCACCTCCCAAGTTGGGAAGGATGGCACGATG
>WHSQ01000191.1:0-370 GCA_009380005.1 Actinomycetota bacterium
CTCCTTGTGTCCTCCGCGCCTGAAGACCTCGTATACATCCATGCGTTCAAGCCGCGTTCACGGCGGGCTCGGCGAGAGCGTCTCGCACCCAACGGTGCTCGTCGTAGATCCGCTTGCGCTGACCCAGGCGCCGGGCCGTTTCGGGTCCATCGTTCTTCTTGATCGCTTCCAACGGGGCCCAGTCGATATCTGGGTCATCGATCACGTAGTGGTCGCCGTCCTTGTGGGGGACGGGCGTCGGCAAGCTATAGCCGAGCTCCAGGATCTTCGGCACGTAGCGATCCAGGAACTCCTGGCGAAGGTCCTCGTTCGTACGCGTTTTGACCTTCCACCGCAATAGGAGGTCTTTCTCGACGTTCGAACGGGGGCC
>WHSQ01000191.1:380-2011 GCA_009380005.1 Actinomycetota bacterium
CCAGCCACCATCGGTTGAGCGCCTCCTGGAACATCTCTCGCTGCGCGTCCGTGCCGGATGCGAGCTCCAGGGTGATGTCCTCACCGTGCCTCAGGTGAAGCTGTTCCTCGGAGCAGATCCGTTTCAGCACCCGCGTGTAGGGCGCGTAGCTCGAATCCAGCAGGGCCGCCTGCGTCACGAGGGCCGCACCGTCGATGAGCCAGCCGATGATGGCGACGTCACCCCAGTGCTTCACCGGATAGTGGAAGACGTTGTGGAATTTCGATCTCCCGTTCACGAGGTCGGAGAACATCGCATCGCGACTCTTACCCAGGTCCTCTGCGACCCGATAGAGGAGCTGCGAATGCCCCACCTCGTCCTGGATCTTCGCCGCCAGCGACATCTTCCGCTGGAGGGTGGGTGCCTGTGGCAGGCATTCCCTTTCGGGGAGCGCGCCCATGATCTCCGAATTGGCGTGCATCTCGATGAACTTCAGCAGGCCCATCCTGTAGTCGTCGGGCATCCAGTCTTCGGCTTCGACCTTGCCGCCGTCGGCGATATGTCCGTTGAACTCGGCCAGCTTCTCGTCGTAGGTCATTCGCCCTCCTCCCTGTGGAGTCCTCGGATGATCAACTCTGCGAATCTCTCGCCTATCTCGGTGGGGCCGAGCTCTCCACCCGGCCGGAACCATGCGTAGGTCCAGTTACCGGCGCTCAGTACGAGCCGCGCCGCGAACCGCACGTCCACATCGCGGCGGAACTCTCCCCGCTCGATCCCTTGGTCGATGATGGATCGCACCATCGACTCGTACTCGTCGCGTTTGTCCTGGATCTGGGATCTCAGTTCCGGCGCCAGGTAGCGCCACTCGTTCAGGAAGACGGTCGCGGAGTCGAGATGCTCGATAGCGGTTTCGATGTGTCCGACCAGCAGACGCCGGAGCTTGACGGCCGCGAGCGCCTCCATCTCCAGGGCTCCCCGACCGCGTTCGAGGAACCGTTCCGCTCCCTCGTTCACGACGTCGAACAAGAGCTCTTGTTTCGAGCCGATGTGGGCGTAGAGCGAACCACGCTGGAGACCCAGCGCGTCTCCCAGGTGTTGCATGGACGTGCCGTGGTATCCGCGCTCGCTGAAGAGCTTCGCGGCGGCGGCGATCATCTCCACCTTGCGAGGTGAGCGCAACCTGGGGGCCGGGGCTCGGGTGAGCGCTTGTGACATGCCTACCCTCGAGATCCTTCCTCGGAAGCGCGCCGGTCGCTACCGGAGCGCAGGTCGGTGCCGCTGCGGCGACCCGGCGTCTGACGCCGATCCGGCACGGCTCGACGCTCCGAGACGATCTCGTTCGGCATCGAGCCCTCCTCTCGCCGGTCGCGTCCGGAACGTCGTGTCCGGACGCGTCTCTGTATCTGGCGCCGCTCGGCGCCCGAACGTCTCTCCCGATCCCTCACGCTGCCCCCTTGCTGCCTCCGCCCCGCAGCCGAACGAACGGTCGTTTGGTGATGATAACCGCTATCCTCCCCGCGTGCCCGCCCCGCCTCGCTCCGAACCGAGCCGACCGAGCGCCTCCGGCGACGCGGTCGACCGCTCGGCGCCGGCCGAGCAGCGGATCGCACCGATCCTCGATGGGCTGAAGGGGGCCTATCCCGACGCTCGCA
>WHSQ01000192.1 GCA_009380005.1 Actinomycetota bacterium
TGCGGCTTCGCTCCCCGGCAGCACCGCCGGCAGCCACAACTACTTCAGGAGCCCCACTATTACCCAAGAAACTTCAACCACGGGACACTAGCCCGTGCAAGCCTATGAGGTTGTGGCTACGAAGGGGAATCCCCGACCGATGGAGACGCCGGCAGATGCTCGAATATGATGGGAAGACTCATGGTGAACACCGACGATCAAAGAGTTGCACTCGTGCTCGCTGCGAGTCGCGGACTCGGGCGGGGCAGTGCTGAAGCCTTAGCGAGGTCTGGCTGCCGCATAGTATTGTGCGCACGCGGCAAGGAAGAACTTGAGGAGACGGCTAAAGGTATCCGTTCCCTGGGTGCGATGGTTGCGACGAAACTAGTAGACGTTCGCTCCAACGACGACATCGCCAGTGCGGTGGAACACGCACACGAGGTGTTTGGTGGTCTAGACGCACTCGTGTGCAATGCCGGCGGCCCACCGCCTGGAGATTTCGCGTCCGTTAGCGAGGAAGATTGGCGAACTGGTTTCGAGCTAACGCTCATGAGCGTCGTTCGCGCCGTTGGCCATGCTGTCCCTCTCATGCGCGCTCGAGATGGAGGCCGTATCGTCGTAATTGGATCCTCAAGTGTCAAGAAACCTATCCCGAGGTTGGTGATCTCCAATGTGTATCGACCGGGACTGCTGGGACTGGTAAAGAGTCTCGCAGTAGAGCTCGCGCCGGAGGGTATAACTGTGAATATGGTGTCCCCTGGGCGCATCCAAACCGGCCGCGTGGGTCGACTAGATCAGTTGGCGGCAGAACGCGAGGGGGTCGATGTTCAAACGATCCGAGACCGCTCCATAGCGTCAATCCCGATGGGCCGGTATGGGACGCCGTCGGAGCTAGGAGCCATGGTCGCCTTTCTTGCTTCCAAGGACGCTGCTTACGTGACCGGGCAAAGTGTGCTAGTCGATGGGGGAATGGTTCCCACTCTGCCGTGAGGTTACGTGCTTCCAGTTTACGCACTTCGATCCCAGCCTTCTTGCTAGATGGGGGCGGATTCCACTGAACGACGCAACACCCGAGGTGTTGGAGGTCGTCGTGGGACGAGCAGGTCGTCGGAGCAGAGGGCCGGGCGCGGTGCCGCTGCAGGCGCAGCGACAGGAGTACGCCGGGCTGCGTGCCCGAGGGGTGAGCAACGCGGAGGCATGCCGGATCGTGGGAGTGAACCGGCGGACGGGCACGCGCTGGCTCCACGGGCGCAGCGTCCCCGTTTTGACCGGTGGCGAGGTGCACTATCCGCCGGTGATCAACTACCAGCAGTCCGTTCGCTCCGAGAGGTTCCTGTCCGAGGACGAGCTCATCGCCGAGCGGCTGCGTGTCGGCGAGAGCCTGCGCGCGATCAGCCGTGAGCTGGGGCGGGCAGCGTCCACCATCAGCCGCGAGGTCGCTCGTAACGGTGATGAGGCCGGCGGGTACCGGCCCGCTGCCGCACAGCGTCTGGCCACCGCGCGGCTCCACCGCCCTCGTGCGCGGCGTCTGGGCACCGACCTGGTCCTGCGCGCTGCGGTCCAGGGCATGCTCGACCAGGCGTGGAGCCCCGAGCAGATCGGCCATGCACTGCGCGAACGCTTCCCCGACGTCGCGGTCCGCCAGCTCTGCCACGAGAGCATCTATCAGGCCATCTACGACCGCGACAGCGTCCTGAGCCGGCACCGGTGCGGGTCGCTGCGCACCGGCCGGCGTCGCCGGCGCCCGCGCCCTCGAGGGGACGCCCGCACTCCCAGGAGCCTGCGGGACATGACGTCGATCCACCAACGCCCCGCCGGCATCGCCGACCGTGCCGAGGCCGGCCACTGGGAGGGCGACTTGATCACCGGAGCGCTGAACCGCTCCGCGATCGGAACGCTGGTCGAGCGCACCACCCGCTACACCGTCTTGGTGCACCTGCCCGACTCCCACACCGCCAGTGGGGCTAGGGGGCCCCGAGGTTTCCGGACAGGGACCACTATGATCCCCGTCTGGAAGCTG
>WHSQ01000193.1 GCA_009380005.1 Actinomycetota bacterium
TCGCCGGTGGCGGTGTCGCCCTTCTCCGTGCCCAGGCTGCCGTCGACAAGATCCGTGGCGGCAGCAACGACGAGAAGACCGGTCGTGCCCTGGTGAAGCGGGCCCTCGAGGAGCCACTCCGCCAAATCGCGACCAACGCAGGTCACGAGGGTGGTGTCGTCGTCGAGCGTGTCCGCGAGAAGGAAGGATCCCTCGGATTCAACGCGGCCACGGGCGAGTTCGAGGATCTCGTCGCCGCCGGTGTCATCGACCCGGCCAAGGTGGTCCGCTCCACGCTGCAGAACGCCGCTTCGGTGGCGGCCCTCCTCCTCACCACCGAGGCGCTCATTGCCGAGGAGAAGGTGGACACCCCCGCCATGCCCGATCCCGGACACGGTGGAGGCATGGACTTCTGATCTAGATCAGAAGCGGGAATATCGAGAGCCCCGTCCCCAGGACGGGGCTCTTTTCATCCCCGTCGAGCGTGCACACGGTCGCCCTCAGTCGGTCGGGTTGCTCACTCGACGTCGGGTCAGGGGAGTCCCAGGGCGCGGCGGACGAAGGCGGCGGCCTGACCCCTGAGGAAGGAGTCGTCGGGACAGTAGCGGTCGTTGGCGGGTGGGTTGCAGCCGCGGGTGATCCCCGCCGTGGCGATGGCGTTGATGTCGTCTTCGAAGATGTTGCCGTCGTCGTCTCCGAAATGGTCGGTTGCGCTGGCGGGGACGTCGAGGGCGCGGCGGACGAAGGCGGCGGCCTGACCCCTGAGGAAGGAGTCGTCGGGACAGTAGTTGTCATTGGCAGGTGGGTTGCAGCCGCGGGTTATCCCCGCCGCGGCGATGGCGTTGATGTCGTCCTCGAAGAGATGACCGTCGTCGTCCGTGAAGAAATCCTCGTCGTCTGGGGGCGGGACCGTCGTCGTGGTAGACGTGGTTGTGGTCGATGGCGGCGGATCGGGGAGATACTGATGGACGAACACGTCATCCACACCGTTGGTGTCGTCGGCGACCAGGTTGCTGGCGAACGAGTCGAAGGCGACGTAGCGGGCGTCGGCCGATAGGGCTGGGCCGGTTGAGGAGCTGTTGGCCTGGATACCGGTGCTATCGACGCTGATCCTGGTCGTGTCGCCGCTGGTCTGGTCGTGAACGAACACATCGCTCTCCTTGTTGGTGTCACCGGGCACGAGGTTGGAGGCCAAGGAGGTGAAGGAGACGTATCGGCCGTCTCCCGAGATCACCGGAGTGCGGGAGTCGTTGTTGCCTTCGGTTCCCGCGCCGTCGACGCTGAGTCTGGTGGTTTCGCCTGTTTCTCGGTCGTGGGCGAACACATCGTCGGCGTCGTTGTTATCGGAAGACACCAGATTCGACGCACGTGAGAAGAAGGCGACGTGACGGCCGTCCTCCGAGATCGCCGGCCAGACCGAATACTCGTTTCCTTCAGCTCCGTCGCTACGGACACTGACCCTGCTGGTGTCGCCGGTGGTGGTGTCGTGGACGAACACGTCGCGCACGTCGTTGGTGTCGCCTCCCAGATTCGACGCAAAGGAGTGAAAGGCCACGAACCGCCCGTCGGCCGAGATCGCCGGCGCGAGTGAGCGGCCGTTGGCTTCGTTTCCGTCGCTGTTGACGCTGACCCTGGTGGTGTCTTGGGTTGTGGTGTCGTGGACGAACACGTCGGGGTCGTCGTTGGTGTCTCCGTTCACGAGGTTCTCCGCAAAGGAGTCGAAGGCGATGTACCGGCCATCGGCGGAGATGGCCGGTCGAACCGAATCGCTGTCACCTTCGCTACCACTGCTGTTCTTGGAGACGAGGGTGGTCTCCCCGGTATCGCGGTCGTGGACGAAGACATCCACACTCTGATTCATGTGTCCGGGCACGAGGTTGGTGGCGTGGGATGAAAAGGCGACATAACGACCATCGGAGGAGAGCGACGGGGAACTGGAAGACTTGTTACCTTCAACGCCGTTGCTGTCGATCGAAACGCGGCTGGTAACCCCACTGGCCGTG
>WHSQ01000194.1 GCA_009380005.1 Actinomycetota bacterium
ACATTGGCGCCGGGGCTGGAGTTGAAGTCGGACATGGTGGTCGCGCCTCCCAGCCTCAATCCCGACGGCACGGCTCGGGCCTGGGCGCCGGGGCGCTCCATCCTCGAGCTGAAATCGGTGCCCCTGCCCGAGGCCCTCACGCAGCTCGCCCACACCGCGCGAGCCCGAACCGATGCGCTGGTGGGCTCAGATGAGCCGATCGGTTCCGGCGACCGCCACGAGGCGCTCAAGGCGATGGCTCGCAAGCTGCGCGCGACCGGCATGGGAGCGTCATCGGCCTGCGCGGCGCTTGCAGGCTTCAACCTCGCTCGCTGCCAGCCGCCCAAGAGCGAGGAGGAGATTGCCCGCCTGATCGAGTGGGAATACACGCAGGCCGATGCGGTGGTTGCAGACAGCTCGTGGGCGCTGGGCAACGGACATTCTCCGAACGGCGTCGCTTCGTTCGTCGTGCTTGAGTCCGTCGAGGAGCGCGAGATCTCCTTCTACTGGAAGGGGCGCATCCCCAACGGAATGGTGACCCTGGTAGCCGGAGATGGTGGTGTCGGCAAGTCCACGGCAGTCCAGGATCTGGGTGCCCGCATGACGCAGGGCAAAGGGGCTCCGGGGGAGGTCAAGCTCGATCGGCCGCGCGGAGTGGTGATCCTCTCCGGCGAGGAGAGCACGGCCGCGGTGATCCGGCCGCGAATGCGCCTGGCCGGTGCCGAGCTGGAGCGGGTGCGCGTCCTGGATCTGGAGCAGGCGGGCTTCACCCTGCCATCAGGGGTGAGCGCCCTGCATGCCGCATGCGTCGAGGCCGACGCCGGAATGGTGATCGTCGATACCGGTCCCGCCTTCCTCGACCAGGACCTCAAGAGCAACACCGAGGAGGACATCCGGCGGCTGATGCGGCCACTGATGACCTTGGCGCAGGATCTCGACCTGGTGGTCCTGGTGCTCGCGCACTTCAACAAGGGCGAGGGACGCGACTCCCGGCATCGGGTGATGGGAGGGGCAGCTTGGGTGAACGCCTCCCGTTCGGTCCTGTTCATCGGTCCTCCGCCTGGCGCCAACGCTCGCGAGGTCTCCGATCGGATGGTGGCGGTCGAGAAGTCCAATCTGGCGGCCTACCCCCCCGCCCTGGCCTTCCGGCTGGATCCGTGCCCCGAGGACAGCCGCTATCCGCAGGTGGAGTGGGGCGAGGAGGTCGAGGGCGTCAGCGCATCGGACCTGGTGTCGCGCGCTCCATCGCCTGCTGACAAGACTGAGCGCGACGAAGCCAAGGAGTTCCTGGCGGCCGAGCTGGCCGGCGGCGGCGTGCCGAGCGAGGACCTCAAGAAGAAGGCCAAGGAGGAGGGCATCTCTTGGGCAACGCTGCGGCGGGCACAGAAGGAGATGGGGATCAAGGCCATCAAGGAGCCGGGTGGGATGAACAGCCCGTGGATCTGGAAGCTGCCTCCCCCAGAAACCGCTTCAAAAGGGAAGGTGCTCACGCCCCCCCTTAAAAAGGAATCCGTGAGCACCTTCCACGAAAACCGCTTGGTTACGGAAGGCGCTCACCCCGACGCGAGAGCGCCTTCCGTCGTTACGGAAGGCGCTCACCAAAAACCCCATAACGACGGAAGGCGCTCACAATCTGCGACCCCCCGCGCGCGCGAGCACCTTCGAACAGACGTTCGGCGCTGCGAGGGCGAGGCTCCCGACCCCGACGAGCTGTTCGGCTAGCCTTGGCGCCGATGACGACACAGCTCCTTCGCACCGGCGGATCGACCAGGCGCTGGCGAGCGCTACGGGAGGCGTGCCTGGCCAGAGATGAACGCCAGTGCCTGCGCTGCGGATCCGCCGACAAGCTGGAGGCCCACCACATCGAGGCCAGGGCCGACGGGGGCCCCGATGTCCTCGACAACCTTGTGACTCTCTGTGACGAGTGCCACAAGCTGACTTACGGAAAGCCGCGCAAGAGGCGCGGTTTTTTGAGGAAGGGGCCCGGACAC
>WHSQ01000195.1 GCA_009380005.1 Actinomycetota bacterium
TGCGAGGGGCCGGGGGTGCAATTCCCCCGGCCTACTCTCCCGGTAGTGATGTGCCACAGCCGACGGCAGGCCCAGCGCGCATTGGCGACGCTGACGGCCATCCTGGCCGACCTCGGCCTGGAGCCCAAGGCGGCCAAGACGCGGATCGTGCACCTGACCGAGGGTGGCGAGGGGTTCGACTTCCTCGGCTTCCACCACCGGCTGGTGCGCGCCCGCTCGCAACGGTCCCGGCACGTGGTCTTCCTCGCCCGCTGGCCCTCCCGCAAGGCCATGCAGCACGCCCGCGACCGCGTGCGCTATCTCACGGCGCGCAAGCGGCTTGCTGCGCCGGTCGAACAGATCGTGCAGGAAGTCAACCGCTACCTGCGCGGCTGGGCGGGCTATTTCCGCTACGGCAACTCCGCTCAGCACTTCGACCAGATCCGCTCCTTCGCTGTCCGCAGGCTGGCGCTGTTCGTGGGCATCCGCCACAAGCGGCGGTTCAGCTACGGCTGGCACCAAGTCGTGTACCAGTCGCCGGACTGCATGGGGCTGATCAGCCTCAACGGAAGCGTCGTCGCTCCCAGGGCCAACAAGCCCTGGCGGGAGAAACCGAATGCCGCCGGTGAACGACGTCGGTGAGCCGTGTGCGAGAGAACCGCATGCACGGTTCGACGGGAGGGTGGAGGAAACGCACCACGCGCCCGAGGGTCTGCACCAACAGGAAGGGAACCTTCCGGCCCGGCAGTCCATGATGGCCCGGGCAGCACAGACCGGTGCTGGCAGCGCGCCGCCCTACCCAACCAACCTCGTGGTGCTGATGTGATCGAGTTCGTTGCGACGTCGTCCCAGGTCCGGAGGACATTTGTCGTGCAACGGGCCTGGGACTGGTCAGGGCACCCTCATCTGTCAGGAGTCCGTTAGTTTAGTCAGTCCTTGAGTTGCTGGTCGAGGAATGCCAGTACCCGGGGGACTGCGACGTCCCAGCCTCCGGGGTCGGCGATGCGGGACTGATGCGTTTCGCCCACGAGCGGCAGGGGTTGGACTGTGGCATTGGCGCGTGTGAGGTCCTCCACGAAGCGCACCGCCTGCGCCTCAGGTGTGACGACATTGTCCTCGGTGCCCCAGACCACCATCCAGGCGGTGTGGGAGGCGTTCTGAGTGCTGGCGTGGTACGCGGGTGACGATTCGTAGTAGCGGGCGCGGACCTCCCCATCGTAGAACGGTCCCCCCAGGTACCATTCTGTAATCGGGCTCTGCGGGCGCCGTTGAACGTCTCGCTCCCACTGCTCCACCATGTCGTAGATCCCAGCCATGGGGACGACGACGTCAACATTATCGGGCTGGTCCGCGTGCTCGTCGTCGTAAGGATTCGCGAAGGGCTCATACCCCCCCGTCAGACCGAGTATCGCCACGAGGTGACCTCCAGCCGACCCGCCGGTGGCGGCTAGGCGTTCAGGGTCGATCCGCAGCTGCTCGGCCTCGCCGCGCAAGTACTGTACGGCCGCCTTGAGGTCCCAGATGTTTTGCGGGAAGGTCGAGGTTTCTAGGCTTGGCTGCCCCTCGCCAGGCGCGAGCCGATAAGTTACAGAGAAGGCAACGTAGCCGTTTTGGGCCAAGAATCTTCCAAGATCGGTGAATGCGCCTCTAGATCCGCCTCGCCAGCCGCCTCCGTGAACCATTAGCACGGCGGGAAACGGCCCCCTCCCCCCCCGAGGGGAGTAAAGGTCACCCAAGAGCTCCACTCCGTCGTGGGTGGCATAGACAATGTCGCGTTCTTCCTGAACTGGGGCCTGCTCCGGCTGAGCGAGTACGGCCGTTTGCGCCGGCACGAGGGATATCGTGGCAACGAGCAGCGCAACGAGCAGCGCTAGGGCAATGATCGACGCGTTGAGGGGCCAGCGCGTCACAACGGTCCTTGGATTCATAGGGTTAACCTCCTATCAATGACCAGCGGCGGGGTTG
>WHSQ01000196.1 GCA_009380005.1 Actinomycetota bacterium
CAGCCACACGATGCCGCCTGCCGCAACGGCGCCGGCGAGCCCGGCCACGAGCCACACCCCCATTGACCTCCGGAAATAGCCCATACCGGCAACGACGCCCAACCCCATCACCGCGAGCGTGTCGGCGGCCCGCAGGGTGATGGTCGACGCCGCGGCGCGCCGCCAGTCGATACCCGCCCTACGGACGACGCTGACGATGCGCAGTGGCTCACCGAGACGCAGCGGCAGCACGTGGTTGGCGCCCAACGCTACGTGTAACGCCGCCACGGCATGACGGAGTGGAAGATCGGGAAGCACCCGGCGCCAGGCCAGGGCACGGAGGAGGAAGGCGGCACCGAACCCAGCCCAGACCATCGAGAGGCCGAAGGGTCTCTCCCCAATAGAATGCAACACCTCGGATAGGGCGCCCCGGTCCATCGTCTCCACAATCGCCCACACGACCGGGATGGTGAGAACGAGTGCGAGGAGGACGGCGAAGCGCCGCGGTGTCCGGCGGGTGAAAGTGGATTCCGGGGGGCTATCAGGCATACCAAACGTCACATGTAAGGCAAACTTTACACCACCACCGTAGTATTATTAACATCGCCGGGACATGAGAGCACTGGTCACCGGATCCGAGGGTTTCATCGGCAGCCATCTAACAGCCGCGCTCCGTTCGAATGGTCACGACGTCATCGGTCTTGACCGCCGCGTCGGCGTTGGCCCCGGTCATCGCAGGCTCGACCTCGCCGACCCCCTCACCCTATCCCCTCTGCACAAGATCGTCACCGCCGAGATCGACGTCGTCTTCCATCTGGCGGCCCGTCCCGGGGTGAGGGATTCACACCCGGCCATCGACGAACTCCGTCATCGTGACAATGTGCTCGCCACCCGGAGGCTCTTCGAGTCGACCCCCATCGATGTGCCCGTGGTGGTGACCTCATCGTCTTCGGTCTATGGCGGCGCCACGGTAGCCAATGCCACGATCCGACCCTGTCGTGAGGGTGATCCCCTCCGGCCGGTCGGGGGCTACGCACGATCGAAGGCGGCGATGGAAGAGTTGTGTCACCAACGCAGAACCCGTGGTGGCACCGTGGCCGTCGTCCGCCCCTTCACCGTGGTCGGCGAGGGGCAACGCCCCGACATGGCGCTCTCGTTGTGGTTGGCCGCGGTGAGCTCGGGGCGACCCATTCGTATCCTCGGCTCACCGGAGCGGACCCGGGACCTAACCGACATCAGGGGTGTCATCAGGGGTCTGACCGCTGTCGCCGACATCGGATTCAACGGAACGGTGAACCTGGGCACGGGACTCGGGCACCGATTGATCGACGTGGCGCACACCCTCCTCGAAACCTTGGGCAAGCCCGGTGAGATCGTGGTGGCGCCTGCCGCCGCCGAGGAGAGACCGGCCACATTGGCCGACACGACACTGTGCACAGGGCTGCTCGGGTTCACCCCGACCACCGATCTCGGAGACGTCGTTGCCCGGATCGTGGAGGCCGGCACCGGAAATGTTTCGGTAACCACGACACGGACGGCGCTGTGATGAGCGACCGGGCATTTCGTGTCTCACTCGCCGGCATCGGCGTGGTGGTCACCCTCATCACCGCCCTGGGCGTCGATGTACGGGCCACCTACGGTGCCCAAACCACGGCCGACGAGCCCCAATATATCCTCTCGGCGATCAGTCTGTGGGAGGACGGCAATCTCGACATCTCCGATGAGTTGGCCGAGGAGCGCTATCGGGCTTTCCATGAGCTCGACCTCCCTCGGCAGACCGAGCCGTACCCCGATGGTCGGGAGCTCAGCCCACACGACCCGTTGTTACCCCTGATCCTCGCCCTCCCCGTTGGAGTCGGTGGCTGGATCGGAGTCAAGTTGGCCCTGGCCATGATGGCCGGTGGTCTCGCCTCCACCATGGTCTGGGTGGCCCATCGTCGTCTCGGGGTCAAACCCT
>WHSQ01000197.1 GCA_009380005.1 Actinomycetota bacterium
AAACTGATATCTTAAGATACTAATAAACCTCATCCGTAGGGATTAAGTTCCCTGCAGTAGTGGGGTTCTAAAACATTCACTAAATTAGACCAAGTCATGGAATATTTAATCCTGGCAAAAATGAAACCAGACTTCTAGACTAAATCATGAATGTATTTATTAAAGAATTTTTATCACTTAATTATTTGAGCCCGGGTCATAATTGACAACAAATAAAGCTAGTCTAATGGAGTATCATGTTTTGGTGAAACAAAGATACTATCAAAAAGACTAGCAAGAGATAATCCGTTATCCATTCTAATTAGTATTTTGTATGTGATTGGACTGATTGATAGAATAATACCTACTATCAAGAAACGTAATAGAGGTAGACCATATGTCTATTCTACAACAATAATCCTTCGATGTTTTATAGTTCGTATATGGTTTAGGCTTGATTCCAACAGGGCATTACATCACTTTCTTTCAATCGACCTACCATATAACAGAAAGATAACGGAAGCTTGTGGTCTTTCCAACGAATTACCATCACTACCAAACAGACGTACCTTTGATAGACGATTAAAGACGATCTCTACGGATATAAAAGAGAGAATAGCAACGATGGGACATCTATTTGTTTTAGAAGAGATAATAAAACCATACATCCTCGCTGTTGACAGTACCTTACTAAGATCAAAAGGTAAAGTATGGCACAACTCATCAATGAAAAAAGGTATAGTTCCAAGACAGGGTATTGATACGGATGCAAGATGGGGATTTAGTCATACCAGAGGTTGGATATTTGGATACAAACTACACATGGTTTCAAGCACTGGTTCTACTTCTGTTGGTGTACCTCTAACAGCTGAGATTACAACAGCCAATGTACCTGATAATCAGGTTTATCCTGCCCTGGTATCCAGCCTACCTTCAGAATCAGTAAAGAAAATCCATTACATGGTGGCAGATCCTGGATACGATGACCATTACCTATATGAATTAAGCACGAATCAAGGATTCCAACTTGTGTGTCCAATTCGTCAATACAAAAATACACCTATGGAAAGATTACAACTGATTGATTTCTACAAATCGCCTTTGGGACAGGTCATATATTCAAAGAGGAGTACATCCATAGAACCATTGATAGGACACGTCAAGTCCATCTTTAGAATAGATCCAGTACCAGTAAGAGGATATGAAAAGGTAGGTGGTATCGTACTACTTTCTGTATTGCTGTATCAATTACTTGTTTATCATAACTGCAAGATGCAAAAGAATAGTACACGAGCAATCAAGTATATGATAGGATGTTAGTCTATTTGAAAATGATTGCTAAAGCTAAAATGAATTATGACCCAGTCTCAATTAGATAGTAAATTAATAATCATTGCATGACTGCTAGTTAATTTTTTTTATAGTATGAATCAATTGTCAGATGATAAAATCCCTTTTTCATGCTACTTTTTGGAATCACAATATTTAGGGTTAGAAAAGAGGAAGAAAAATTAGAGACAATTCCTTATAGGTTCAAATTCACCAATTCTCTGGATAGGGTATATCGATGGTCCATTTTGTCTATAATAGTCTATAATAGTCTATAATAGTCTATAATAGTCTATAATAGTCAAGAGAAGTCATAACCAAGATCGCAGAAAATAGTCCAAAATCCTAGTTACATCTTTTAAAAAATAAACAGATTGTAAAGGTAAAATAAATATATAGTCTATTGATAGTAACCCGATATTTTAAACAGAGAGACAGAGTGGGTATTAAAATAATAAAGTGATCAATTAATGTATGACAAATGCAGGATTAAAAGAGCAAAAGGAAAGTGATTTCTAATATTCACATCAGTTTAGAAATAAAGACAACGGAATAATCACATTAAAAATAATCCAATAATAGTATGCAACAGCAAATTGTCAATAACAACAG
>WHSQ01000198.1 GCA_009380005.1 Actinomycetota bacterium
AAGACTTGCGAAGACTTGAAGGGCACTATCATGCAGCCCGATTCCTGCGCCAATCTCACGGAGCTCTGGCGCGCGCTCGTGTACCGTGACTGACCAACCATACTTGCGAAAGAGGAGGGCCGTGGTTAATCCACATATACCCCCACCGCATATCTCAACTTTACGCAGTGGATTGGACATTTCTTCCATCCTCCTTGGGCTTACGCGAATACGTATCCTGAGCGTATGCCGCGAACGTCTGAACGTCAAGATGCTTAATCATAAGCTATGCCAGAGAACTTTGACTCCCTGATCGAGACTTACTTCCGCTGAGAATAGATTCAACCTTAAGAATCTTATGCCAAGTCTATATCAGACGTTATCCCGCAAGCTGCAGACTGCCCTTGATTGAGGGAAACTCTGGAGAAGCTGGCCACGCCCACTGATGTGGTGTAAGAACGCCACCGCTTCAACCTCAGAAACCACACTCTAGACCGCGGTGTCGAGCGCTTTCCTCACCCCCTCTTCGACCTGCGGCTTCTCTCCCTCGATGACGTTCATACGCGCCTTGGCGAGCGACTCGATGCTCATGTAGCGACGCCCGACGAGCCACTCGTCGTTCTGCTCGGCGAGGATGGCACCGACCAGTCTGATGACCGACCCACGGTTGGGGAAGATGCCGACGACGTCGGTGCGTCTACGGATCTCCCGGTTCTGCCGCTCGAGCGGGTTGTTGGACCAGATCTGACGCCAGTGGGCGCGGGGAAAGGCTGCAAAGGCCAGGATGTCATCGCGTGCGTTCTCCAACAGCTCTGCTGCCGCGGGGAAGCGCTCGGCCATCTGCTCGACGACGCGCGCATGCTGGGCATAGACCTCCTCGGCGTCGGCCTGCTCGAAGATCGAGCGCACCGCGACGGCGACGAAGCCCTGGGCGGCCTTGGGGACGCGCGTCAGCACGTTGCGGGGCGAAGTGGGTCCGACAGCGTTGCCACGACGAACCCAGCACCGACGCGATCGCCTCGACGAGGCCGGCATGGTCGTCGGAGATCACCAGCTGGGTCCCCGACAGGCCGCGTGCCTTGAGGCCCCTCAGGAACGCCACCCAGCCGGCGCCGTCCTCGGCGGTGATGACGTCGGTGCCGACCACCTCACGATGCCCGTCACAGTTGACCCCGATGGCGATCACCGCGGCCACCGACACGGTGCGCCCGCCCTCTCTGACCTTGTGCACCAGGGCGTCGAGCCACACGTAGGTGTAGGGGCCTTGGTCCAGCGGGCGGCTTCTGAAGTCGGCCACGATGCCGTCGAGACTGGCGGCCAGCTTGGAGACCTGGGACTTGGAGAAGCCTTCGATGCCGAGCTGTCTCACGAGCTTGTCGACCCGGCGGGTGGACACACCGGCGAGATAGGCGTCGGCCACGATCGAGATCAGCGCTTTCTCGGCGCGCTTCTTTCTCTCCAACAGCCAGTCGGGGAAATAGGTGCCGGTCCGCAGCTTGGGGATGGGCAGATCGATGGTGCCGACGCGGGTGTCAAAGCGTCGCGAGCGGTAGCCGTTACGGGAGTTCTCGCGCTCGGTCGCGCGTTCGCCGTAGGCGGCGTTGGAGACCTGATCGATCTCCATACCCATCAGGTCTTCGAGCGTCGCCTGCAGCAATGCACGAAGCAGATCGGGATCCGTTTCCTCCAGTTGCTTGCGTGCCCAGTCCTGCGCGTCCATGCTGGGGGTGACCATCGCCTTCCTCCTCAGTTCGTCTTGTCGGACTTCCTGAGGATGAAGCGGTGGTCTTCTCGCGACCGGGATTTCAGCCCGCTCTTACACCACGTCCGTGGGCACTAACCGGCACAGAACTCCAGGATGTGAAGTGCGGCGGATCTGAGAAATAGTCAAGAGTTGTGGAACGGAACTTGATCACGCGGCGTCCTT
>WHSQ01000199.1 GCA_009380005.1 Actinomycetota bacterium
CGGGGTGTTCTCGCCCGACGGGTACGACTCAGTGACACTGGCGATCCGGTGGCTGGACGCCGACGACAATACGGTCGCCACAAACAGCATGCCGTCAGTGTCTGTGCCGGCTGGGCAGTGGACGACGTTGGATTTCACCGACACTGCTCCCGCTGGTGCGGTCAAGGCCTCGCCTCGGGTGTGGATGCCCGGCATCCCGTCCACCTCGGACGTCCTGTACATCGACGAGGCGCGGCTGGCCACCTCGTCAGGCGACGGCGGGACCGTGGGCGGCGCGCTGGAGCTGGCGGCGGAGGCGTCGGCGGAGGCGGGGGTGGAGCGGGTGGAGTTCACCGTGGATGGGGTGCGGGTGGGTGAGGCCACCGTGGAGCCCTATCAGGTGGAGGTCGACACGCTGGATCCGGCCGCGCCGATCTATGACGGGCCGCGTGAGTTCGCCGCGGTCGCCCATGACACCTTCGGGCAGCAGACCGTCTCCGAGCCGGTGACGGTGGTGGTGGACAACACCGGCGGGTCGATGTTCCAGGCGAGTATCGACGCGCCGGATCCGCCGCCGGCGGTGGTGTTCGACCCCGGCGCGGACCAGCAGCACCGTTACGGGGTGGACGTGACGGTGACCAACGACAGCCAACAGGCCTGGCCGGCGGGTGAGGTTTCGGTGGTCGCCCGGTGGCTGTCCACCGACCCCGACCAGCAGGTCGTGATCGAGGCGGCCGCCGAACCGTTGGCCGATCAGGTGCCGGCTGGCGCCTCGGAGACCGTGCGGCTGCTGGTGGAGCCGCCGCCGCTGCCCGACGGGGTGGCGCGGGACCGCTACACCCTGGAGTTCGACCTGGTCGCCGACGACCCCGACGCCGGTGGGGGGTCGTTCGCGCGGCGGGGCAACGAGCCGCATCACAACCCGGTGATCGTGCAGAAGGCGTTGGCGGCCGAGCTGGGGTTGGAGCGTTACTACCAGTTCGACGGCGAGACGCTGGGCGGGGGGATGACGCATCTGCTCAACGTCGCCAACGGCAACTCGCTGTGGCGCTACAGCCCGTTCGCCTCGCCGGGGCGGGGGCTGTCCACGGTGGTGGATCTGACCTACAACAGCGGCGAGCAGCGGTCGAACTCGCCGGCGGGCAACAACGTGTCGCTGTCGATCTCGGGGCTGACCCGCCTGGGCGCGCCGATCGACATCCACCCCAACAAGGCGGATGAGATCGCGGGGCGGGCGGACCGGTTCGTGGAGTTCGTCGACGGCACCGGCACCACCCACCGGTTTGTGGGCCACCAAAACGACGACGGGACGCTGTGGTGGGAGCCTCCGCCGGGGGTGCACCTGTATTTGCGCAGCCTCGGCGGCGACGATCCGGAGCGGCGGTGGGCGCTGACCCGGCCGGACCGGGTGACGTTCTTCTACGACGCCGACGGCTACCCCACCTCGATCCAGGACGGCAACGGCAACCGCATCAGCTTCGTGTTGGAAGACGTCCCGCCCGGGGAGGACCCCGGCGGGTCCAAACGGCGTATCACCCGGGTGGTGGACGCCGCCGGGCATGGGCTGGACCCGGCGCCCGACCGCGGCTACGACATCGCGTACTGGTCCAGGGCGGATGCGCGCAAGCCGCAGATCCGCGGCAAGGTCCGGGAGATCACCGACCATGAGGGCCGCTCGCTGCACTTCGACTACTACGAGGACGGCAACCTTTTGCGGCTGACCCAGGCCGGTGGGCGCACCGCGACCGGCGAGGCGCTGGCGGACCGGTCGTGGGTGTTCACCTACACCACCGCCAACGGCGACGGCCCCGCCATCGGTGACCCGGCCGACCGGGTGGATCCGGATCCGCGGACCCCGAACCAGTCCACCCTGCTGTACTCGGTCGCCGACCCCCGCGGCGCCGAAACCGTCTTCGACTATTACG